>JALOSD010000210.1 GCA_025458585.1 Burkholderiaceae bacterium
GGGCTTGCGCTTCGCGATGAACGCCGCCATGCCCTCGACGCCTTCGGCGCCCTGCGCCGAGCGCGAGAACACCGCCGCGGCGTCGCGTACGAGCTCGACTGGCGGCGAGAAGCGCGCGCGCGCGAGCAGCGCCTTCGTCGCCGAGATCGCGCCCGGCGCGCAGCGCAGGATCTCGCCGGTGACGCGCTGCAGCGCCGCGTCGAGCGCCTCGCTCGGGTGCACCTCGTGCACCAGCCGCAGCGCGAGCGCCCGCCGCGCGTCGAGCGCGCCGCCGGTGACCGCGAGCCGCTTCGTCTCCGCGTAGCCGAGGCGCTCGACGAGGAACGGCCCGACCTGCGCCGGCACGACGCCGAGCGACGTCTCGGGCAGGCGGAAGGTGGCCGTCTCGCTCGCGATCGCGACGTCGACGCCGTCTCGCTCGCGATCGCGACGTCGACGACGCACGCCAGGCCGAAGCCGCCGCCCATCACGGTGCCTTCGAGCACCGCCACCGTCGCGAGGCCGGTGTCGGCCCAGGCGACGCACAGCTCGCCGAACCTCGCGTTGATCTCGGCCAGCGGGTCGGCCGACGGCTCGAGCTGGCGCTTGTCGTCGTCGGCCTGCATCGCGCGCATGCGCGCTGCGGCCATGTCCTTCAGGTCGGCGCCGGCGCAGAAGTGGCCGCCGGCGCCGCGCAGCACGACGACGCGCACGTCGCCGGCGTGCTTGGCCTCGGCGAGCACGGTGCGCAGCTCGCGCACCATCGCCATCGTCATCGCGTTGCGCGCCTGCGGGCGGTTCAGCGTGACGTGCAGCACGCCGCCGTCGGCGCGCACGTCGAGCGTCTCGTAGGCGCCCGCGTTCACGAGCTCTTCCCCGGCAGCGTGCCTTCGAGCTTGCAGATGATGCCGAGCATCACCTCGTCGGCGCCGCCGCCGATCGACACCAGCCGGCTGTCGCGGTAGGCCTGCGAGATCGGGTTGTCCCAGGTGAAGCCCATGCCGCCCCAGTACTGCAGGCAGGCGTCGGTCACCTCGCGGCTCAGGCGCCCGCACTTGAGCTTGGCCATCGATGCCAGCCGGGTCACGTCCTTGCCGCCGACGTACATCTCGACCGCGCGGTAGGTCAGCGCGCGCAGCGCCTCGACTTCGGTGCGCAGCTCGGCGAGGCGGAAGTGCACGACCTGGTTGTCGAGGATGCCCTTGCCGAAGGCCTTGCGCTGGCGCGTGTAGTCGATCGTCAGGTCGATCAGCCGGTCGAGGCCGCGCAGCGAGCTCGCCGCGCCCCACAGGCGCTCTTCCTGGAACTGCAGCATCTGGAACGTGAAGCCCAGGCCCTCCTGGCCGATCAGGTTGCGGCGGGGGACGCGCACGTTGTCGAAGAACAGCTGCGCGGTGTCGGAGCTGTTCATGCCGATCTTGCTGATCTTCTGCTTCGTGATGCCGGCAGCGTCCATCGGCACGACGATCAGGCTCTTGTTCTTGTGCACCGGCCCGTCGCCCGTGTTGGCGAGCAGGCAGCACCAGTCGGCCTTCAGGCCGTTGGTGATCCACATCTTGGTGCCGTTGATGACGTAGTCGCCGCCCTCCTTGCGCGCCGTCGTCTTGATCGCTGCGACGTCGCTGCCGCCGCCGGGTTCGCTGACGCCCAGGCACGACACCATGTCGCCGGCGATTGACGGCGAGAGGAATTCCCGGCGCAGCTCGTCGCTGCCAAAGCGCGCGAGCGCCGGCGTGGCCATGTCGGTGTGCACGCCGATGGCCATCGGCACGCCGCCGCAGGCGCAGGCGCCGAGCGCCTCGGCCATCACCATCGAGTAGCTGAAGTCCAGTCCCGCACCGCCGTAGTCCTCGGGGTACTTCAGGCCGAGCAACCCGAGGTCGCCGAGCTTCTTGAACACCTCGTGGCTCGGGAACTCCTCGGCCGCCTCCCAGGCGGGCACGTGCGGGTTGAGTTCCTTCTCGACGAAGCGCGTGACGGTGTCGTCGATCTGGCGGTGCTCGGCGGTGAACTGCATCGGGGGGTCTCCTGGGTTACATCCGCGCCACGCCGAAGGCGTTCGGGCGGAGGTGGCGCCGCTCGGCCTCGGCGGCGATCGCGAGGCACAGGCCGAGCACGCGGCGCGTGTCGCGCGGGTCGATGATGCCGTCGTCCCACAGCCGTGCGGTGCCGAACAGGGCGCTCGACTCGTGGTCGAGGCGCTTGCGCAACTGGTCGCTCATCGCGGCCAGCGCCTCGTCGTTGGCGGGCAGCCCCATGCGCGCGAGCTTGGCGCGGTTGACGATGTCCATCACCATCGCCGCCTGCGCGCCGCCCATCACCGCGGTGCGCGCGCTCGGCCACGCGAAGATGAAGCGCGGGTCGAAGCCACGGCCGCACATGCCGTAGTTGCCGGCGCCGTAGGAGCCGCCGAGCACGACGGTGAACTTCGGCACCCGCGCGTTGGCCACGGCCTGGATCATCTTGCTGCCGTGCTTGATCGCGCCGTCGCGCTCGGCCTGCGAGCCGACCATGTAGCCGGTGGTGTTCTGCAGGAAGACAAGCGGCGTGCCCGACTGGTCGCAAAGCTGCATGAACTGCGCCGCCTTCACCGAGCCGTCGGGCTGGATCGGGCCGTTGTTGCCGATCAGGCCGACCCGATGCCCGTGCAGGCGCGCGTGGCCGCACACCGTGTCGGTGGCGTAGACGGCCTTGAACTCGAGGAAGTCCGAGCCGTCGACCAGGCGCGCGATCACCTCGCGGCAGTCGTAGGGCGTGCGGTCGTCGGCCGGCACGACCCCCATCAGTTCCTCGGCGGGGAAGATCGGCTCGGGTGCCGGCGGCACCGGGGCGACGCCGTCCCACGCCAGCTTGTCGAGCAGTTCGCGCGTCAGTGCGATGGCGTGCGCGTCGTTCTCGGCCAGGTACTCGCCCAGGCCCGTGACCTCGGCGTGCAGCGCCGCGCCGCCGAGATCCTCGTCGGTCGCGTCCTCGCCGATCGCGGCCTTCACGAGCGGCGGGCCGGCGAGGTAGATGCTGCTGCGCCCGCGCACCAGCACGACATAGTCCGACAGCCCCGGCAGGTACGCGCCGCCGGCGGTCGACGAGCCGTGCACCACGGCGACCTGCGGCACGCCCGCCGCCGACAGCCGCGCCTGGTTGGCGAAGCTGCGCCCGCCGTCGACGAAGATCTCGGCCTGGTACATCAGGTTGGCACCGCCCGACTCGACGAGGTAGACGAGCGGCAGCTTGTTCTCGGCGGCGATCTGCTGCGCGCGCAGCGCCTTCTTCAGCCCCATCGGCGCCACGGTGCCGCCCTTGATGCCGCTGTCGCTCGCCGAGATCACGACGCGCTTGCCGGCCACGGTGCCGATGCCGACGATCGAGCCGCCGCCGAGCACGCTCTTCTTGCCGTCGTCGTCGTGCATGCCCAGGCCCGCGAGCGGCGACAGCTCGAGGAAGTCGCTGCCGCGGTCGAGCAGGCGTGCGACGCGCTCGCGCGGCAGCAGCTGGCCGCGCTGGGCGAACTTGTCGGCCTTGCTCGCCGACTCGGCGACGACCTTCGCCTCGAGCGTGCGCACCTGGTCGAGCCGTTCGCGCATGCGCTCGGCGTTGGCGCGAAACGTCGCGCTCTTCGGGTCGAGGCGGGTCGCGAGCGCCGGCATCACTTCAGGACGTCGGGGGTGAGGGCACGGTGGAAGCCGTCGAACGGCACCGACCGGGCCTCGGCCCCGAGCGGGAAGATCTCGCTGCCCAGCGGCGCACCGCCGTCGATCGGCAGCGTCACGCCGGTGATGAAGGCGGCTGCCGGCGAGAGCAGGAACACGATCGCCGCGCTGACCTCGGCCTCGAGGCCGAGACGGCGCAGCGGCACGTGGCTCTTCAGCTTCGGGATGATGGCCTTCATCGC
>JALOSD010000211.1 GCA_025458585.1 Burkholderiaceae bacterium
AGCATCTGCCTGAACTTCGGCCTCGCGCGCGATTACGGCGGCGTGTGCCACCTGCGCTTCGACGACACCAACCCCGAGAAGGAAGAGCAGGAGTACGTCGACGCCATCGTCGACGCCGTGCACTGGCTCGGCTGGAGCTGGGACGCGCACGGCACCTCGCACCTGTTCTACGCCAGCGACTACTTCGAGGTGATGTACCGCGGCGCCGAGTACCTCGTCGAGACCGGCCACGCCTACGTCGACGAGCAGACGCCCGAGCAGATGCGCGCCAGCCGCGGCGACTTCGCCACGCCCGGCACCGACAGCCCGTACCGCACCCGCAGCCCCGAGGAGAACCTCGCGCGCCTGCGCGAGATGCGCGACGGCAAGCACCCCGACGGCGCGATGGTGCTGCGCGCGAAGATCGACATGGCGTCGCCCAACATCAACCTGCGCGACCCGGCGATCTACCGCATCAAGCACGCGCCGCACCACAACACCGGCGACACGTGGTGCGTCTACCCGATGTACTCGTACGCGCACCCGATCGAGGACGCGCTCGAGAACGTCACGCACAGCATCTGCACGCTCGAGTTCGAGGACCAGCGCCCCTTCTACGACTGGACGCTCGAACGGCTCGTGCCGGTGCTGCGCGCGCCGCAGTTCGCGCGCGCCAAGGCGCTCGTCGAGCAGATCGCCACCGGTGGCGTCGAGGCGGGCAAGGAATTCGCGCTCGCGTGCCACAACCACGCCGCGAAGCTGGGCCCCAGCGCACCCGAGGGCGAGATGCGCGCCCTCTTCGTGCGCTGGGAGCGTGAGCGGGACGCCGTGCTGCGCGACCTGCCGGCCTTCTTCGCGCTGCTGACGCAGCACACGCACCAGTTCACGCCGCTGCTCGAGCACGCGCTGCGCGCGCACCTGCCCGAGCCGTTCGAGCTGCCGCACCAGTACGAGTTCGCGCGCCTGAACCTCACCGGCGTCGTCACGAGCAAGCGCAAGCTGCGCCAGCTCGTCGACGAGAAGATCGTCGACGGCTGGGACGACCCGCGCATGCCCACCCTCGTCGGGCTGCGCCGCCGCGGCTACACGCCGCAGGCGATCCGCCTGTTCGCCGAGCGCATCGGCGTGTCGAAGGCCGACAGCTGGATCGACCATTCGGTGCTCGAACAGGCGCTGCGCGACGACCTCGAAGGCCGCGCGCCGCGCGCGATGGCGGTGCTCGACCCCGTCAAGCTCGAGCTGACGAACTGGGCCGAGGTGTTCGGTCGCGACGACCACGTCGAGCCCTGCAGCGCGCCGGCGCACCCGCAGCGCCCCGAGCTCGGCACGCGCACGTTCGGCCTCGGGCGCGAGGTGTGGATCGAGCGCGGCGACTACGCCGCCGAGCCGCCCAAGGGCTTCCACCGCCTCTACCCGGGCAACGCGGTGCGGCTGAAGTACGGCTATGTCGTCGAGTGCACCGGCCACGAGGCCGACGCCGACGGCGGCGTCACCAAGGTGCTGGCGCGCGTCGTGCCCGACACGAAGAGCGGCACGCCGGGCGCCGACCGCGTCAAGGTCAAGGGCGTGATCACCTGGGTCGGCGCGCACGACGCACTGGCCGCCACCGTGAACCTGTACGAGGCGCTGTTCACCGAGCCGCAGCCCGATGCCGGCGGGCGCGACTTCCACACCGTACTCAACCCGGCGAGCCGGCGCACCGTGAGCGCCTACGTCGAGCCGTCGCTGGCCACCGCGGTGCAGGAGGACCGCTTTCAGTTCGAACGCCACGGCTACTTCGTCGCCGACCGCGTCGAGCACCGCGCCGGTGGGGCGGTGTTCAACCGCATCACCGCGCTGAAGGACGGCTGGGCGAAGTGATGCCGCGGTGATGCGGCTCGAGCAGATCCTGTTCTCGCAGGGCTTCGGCACGCGCCGCGAGTGCGCGGCGCTGATCGCCGCAGGTCACGCCGAGGTCGCGGGGTGCATCGTTGACGACCCCGACCACGACGTCGACACGGCCGGCCTCGTGTTCGCCGTCGACGGCCAGCTCTGGCCCTACGCCGAGCGTGCGCTCGTGCTGCTGCACAAGCCGGCGGGCTACGAGTGTTCGCAAAAGCCGCGCCACCACCCGAGCGTGCTGAGCCTGCTGCCGGCACCGCTGCGCCGGCGCGGCGTGCAGCCGGTGGGCCGGCTCGACGAGGACACGACCGGCGCGCTGCTGCTGACCGACGACGGCGCGCTGATCCACCGCCTCACGTCGCCGAAGCGCCATGTCGCCAAGGTCTACGAGGTGACGCTGAAGCACCCGCTGGATGCGGCCCTCGTGCAGCGCCTCGTCGACGGCGTCGTGCTCGACGACGGTCCGGCGCCGGTGCGCGCCGCCGCGTGCGAAGCCACCGGCGAGCGCACGCTGCGGCTGACGCTGACCGAAGGCAAGTACCACCAGGTCAAGCGCATGGTCGCCGCCGCGGGCAACCGCGTCGAGACACTGCATCGCAGCGCGTTCGGCCCGCTGCAGCTAGGCGACCTCGAACCCGGGCGCTGGCGGTGGGTCGACGCCACGCAACTGGAGGCGCCTGCCGGCGTTTGACGCCACGGCTCCAGGCGCAGGAAGTGCCGATCTGATCGGGCGCGAAGAGCCCTTCGCAAGACCGGAGGGCCGACGCGGCGCCTGCCCCCTACCGCCGCAGTGCCGCTCAGGCCGCGACCGCGGCGGCAATCGACATGCGTGCGAAGGCCACGACCTCGTCGGCCACCCGCTCGCACGCCTGCACCGCGAGCACATCGGCGCCCTCGCCGCCGGCACCGCCGAACGGCCTGGCCGTGGAGTTGATCGTCGCCCCGTAGGGCGTCGGCCAGCCGCGCAGCGCGTGCACGATGGCGCGCAGTGACGCGAGCGTGGAGCCCATGGCCTGCGGGCCCTCGGCGCACACGATGCAGCCGACGGCGCGGCCGTCCAGGTAGACGCGTACGTCGCCACGCAGGTCCTCGGTGAAGTCGATCGCGTTCTTCAGCAGGCCCGAAATGCCGCCGTGGTAGGCCGGCGTCGCGATCACGACGCCGTCGCAGCGTCGCATCGCCTCGACCAGCGCCAGCGCGTTGGCGCTGCGCTCGACCTGCGCCGGGTCGTACGGTTCCTGGGGCAATTGCACGCTGGCGAAGACCTGTGTCTCGCACCCGAGCGCTCGCGCCCGCGCCATCGCCACCTGCAGCGCGCGTTCGGAGGTAGACGCAGGGCGGGTCGTGCCTCCGAGGCCGACGATGAAGGGCTTTCTGACCATGGCGCGCGGGGCGGTCGACGAAAGCGCGCGATGGTAGCGGCGCGTGCGGCCGGCCCGAAGCCGGGATTGCCTGCGTAGACAGACGCGTGCAGCGCAAGATAGAAAGCCGCTCGCCAGGGGCGCGCCGCGCACGGCGCCTTCCTATGGCCACCCCTCGAACAGGACCGACGGTCCAACCCGGAGACAACCCCATGAGCCACCGCATGCGTTTCGGCATCTTTCTCGCACCGTTCCACAAGCCGGGCATCAACCCGACGCTCGCGCTCGAGCAGGATCTGGAGCTGATCATCGCGGTGGCATCGCAGCGCACCCGCACGATCCGGCTCGGCACCGGCGTCGTCAGCGTCAGTTATCACAACCCGCTGTGGGTCACCGAGCGCATCGTGCAGCTCGACCACCTCACGCGCGGACGCGTGATGCTCGGCGTCGGCCCCGGCTCGCTGCCCAGCGACGGCATCATGGTCGGCATCTCGCAGAGCCAGACCCGCCTGCTGCTCGAGGATGGCCTGGACGTCATCATGAAGCTGCTCACCACCGAGGAGCCGGTGACGTTCAAGAACGACCGCTGGGACCTGCGCGACGCGCGCCTGCACCTGCGGCCCTATTCGAACCCGCTGTTCGACGTCGCGGTGCCGGCGGTGGCGTCGCCCACCGGGCCCAAGCTCGCCGGCAAGCACGGCGTGGGGCTGCTGTCCATCGGCGCGACCACGGCGGCGGGCTTCGACGCGCTGGCGCTGCACTGGGACGTGATGGAGGCGCAGGCTGCGCACTACAAGACCAAGGTCGACCGCAGCAAGTGGCGGCTGGTGGGCCTCGTGCACTGCGCCGAGACGATGGACCAGGCGTACCGCGACGTCGAGTACGGCATCGAGCAGTGGTTCGACTACTTCCAGGCCGTGGCCGCATTCCCGCAGATGGCCGTGCCGGGCAACAACGTCAAGGAGATGATCTCCTTCGTCAACGACTCGGGCTTCGGTGCGATCGGCACGCCCGACATGGTCAACGCGCAGATCGACCGCCTGTGGAAGCAGTCGAACGGCGGCTTCGGCGCCTACCTGATGCTGGCCCACAACTGGGCCAACTTCGACGCCACGCGCAAGAGCTACGACCTGATCGCGCGCCACGTCTTCCCGCGCTGGCAGGGCCAGTTGTCCACGGTCGGTGCCGCGCAGCGCGCGCGCGCCTCGCGGCCCGAACTCGCCGCGATCCACAGCAAGGCGGTCGAGGACGCGACCGCGCGCTACCAGGCCGAGGCAGCCGCGCGCGCGCACTGACGCCGCGCCGGTCGTTCCGCATCGCGCCCCGATAATGGGCCGATGCGGATCGTTCGCGGTCTACGCGGCGCGGCAGTCCCCGGAGGCTGCGCCCTGACCATCGGCAACTTCGACGGCGTGCACCGCGGCCACCAGGCCATGCTCGCGCTGCTGACCAACGAGGCACGCCACCGCGGCGTGCCGAGTTGCGTGCTGACCTTCGAGCCGCACCCGCGCGACTTCTTCGCCGCGCGCAGCGGCCGTCCTGAACTCGCGCCGGCGCGCATCGCGACGCTGCGCGACAAGCTCGCCGAACTGCGCCGCTGCGGCATCGACCGCACCGTCGTGCTGCGCTTCGACGAGCGGCTGGCATCGCTGAGCCCCGAAGCCTTCGTCGACGAGGTGCTCGTGCGCGGCCTGCGCACGCGCGTCGTGCTCGTCGGCGACGACTTCCGCTACGGCGCGAGGCGCGCCGGCGACTACGCCACCCTCGACGCCGCCGGCGCGCGCCACGGCTTCGACGTCGCGCGCATGATGAGCTACGAGGTGCACGGGCTGCGCGTGTCGAGTTCGGCCGTGCGCGACGCGCTCGCCGCCGGCGACATGGCGCACGCGGCGGCGCTGCTCGGTCGGCCGTACACGATCAGCGGCCACGTGGTGCACGGCGCCAAGCTCGGCCGTGCGCTCGGCGAGAGCGCTCCCGGGCGCGGCGACGGCTTCCGCACGCTGAACCTGCGCTTCCCGCATCCGCGGCCTGCCGCCGGCGGCATCTTCGTCGTGCGCGTGCTCGGGCTCGCCGGCCGTGGCCGCTCGGCGACGCCGACGCCTATGGCCGCCTCGTGCAGGTCGAGCTGCTGCACAAGCTGCACGACGAACGGCGCTACCCCTCGCTCGACGCGCTGCGCGACGGCATCGCCGCCGACGTCGCCGACGCGCGCCGCTGGTGGGCCGATCGGCCCGTCGACGCGGCGGCGGCGTGAGGCGCGCCGGTAGAATCGGTGCCATGGTCTTCATGCTCGCGCCCCGCCCCGCCAAGCGTCTGCGCAGCGGCACGCGCCGCCAGACGACGCGCGACCGAATTCAGGCGCCACCCCGCTGACGCCGTGGCAGGCCACGCCGGCCTGCACCCTGACCCCTCGCCGATCGCGCCCCGCTGCGGGTGCTGCCGACCATGAGCGACACCAAGACCCCGCCCCCCGCCGCCGCGCCGGCCACCGACTACCGTGCGACGCTGAACCTGCCCGACACGCCGTTCCCGATGCGAGGCGACCTCGCCAAGCGCGAGCCGGCGTGGGTGAAGCAGTGGAACGACGAAGGCGTGTACAAGCAGCTGCGCGACGCGCGACGCCACGCGCCCAAGTTCATCCTGCACGACGGCCCGCCGTACGCCAACGGCCAGATCCACATGGGGCACGCCGTCAACAAGGTGCTCAAGGACATGATCGTCAAGGCGCGC
>JALOSD010000212.1 GCA_025458585.1 Burkholderiaceae bacterium
CCGCTCGCCGGAACTGTCAAGTCTTACAGGGTCAGTCGATCAACCCCAGCCGCAGCGCCTTGACGACGGCCTGGTGCTTGGTCGTGCATCCGAGCTTGTGCGTCGCGTTGCTCAGGTGCATCACGGCCGTGCGTTCGCTGATGCCGAGGATCGTGCCGACCTCCCACGCCGTCTTGCCCTCCATCGTCCAGCGCAGCACCTCGAGTTCGCGCATCGTCAGCTTCGGCGTCTCGGGCCGCGAGTCGGACGGCACGAGGACCCGGAACGCAGCGTCCTGAGCGTGGACCGCGAACAGCTGCAGGTGGGCCACCACACGCGTGAGCTCCTCATCGTCGCTCGGGAGCGGCTGGTCTCGATCGACGCCGAGCAGAAAGTGGTTCCCGTCCGGCAGATGAAGTGCCATCGCGATACCGGTTCGGAAGCCGTACGCCGCCTGGTGTTCCCAGAGCTCACCGGCGCCCGCCTTGGCGTAGGTTGCCTGGTTCCAGAGGATCGGCACCGACTGGCGCCGCAGGTGCTGCATCACCGGGTCGCGGCTGCCAGCGTTCAGATCTTCGAAGGCCTCGGAAAAAGTCGTCGGAATGTTGCCGACCGCGATGAACTCGGTCCGGGCACCCTTCTCGATGACCGCCGTGGCGGCCACCGTGCTGAACCCCAGCCTCTCGGCAACCCGAACCACCGACGCGCGAAACGACTCGCGATCGGTCGCCTCGAGTACCGAGTGGAAGTCGCTTTGCAGCATCGACGAAACCCGAATCGGCGCGATGCGCCTGCTCTTGACCTGCAAGCCTTTACAGGTTGTCCTGAGGCGGCCCGTTCGGAAGACTATAACGCGTCGCCCCTCGCAGGGCCCATCCGACACAGGAGCTGCGCATGACCCCCGCCTGGACCCTCCGCGCCTGGCCGCCCGTCTACCGCTGCGCCGCGAAGCCGCTGCCCGCCGTGTTCGAGCACCTCAGCACGCGCATCTTCGACGACGGCGCCGACACCGCGCACCGCACCGGCCAGACCATGTGGGTCTGGCCCGGCGACGACGGCGACGTCGGCGTCGCCTGGGACTGGGTGCAGGTCGCGCACGGCATCGTCTCGATGCGCGATCCGATGAGCGTGCTCACCAACATGAAGCTGCTCGGTGACTCGGGCGAGGTGCTGACGGCCTGGCAGGCGGCGCGCCACCTCAACGAGATCGTGTTCATGCTGCCGTGGCAGCGTGAGGTGCGCCGCGCGCTCGACCGCCACGAGCCGTGCGACGGCCGCGCGGCCCCGCCGCCGCGCGTGCTCGGCTGGACCGACGCCGGCGCCGCCTGCCTCGCCGCGGCGCGGCAATAGACCGGCGACGCGGCGACGCCGGTCAGCGCAACGCGCTGCCGCGCAGCGCGCGCGCCACCACGAGCAAGGCCAGCGCCGCGACGCCGGCACCGACGCCGAGAGGCACCAGCAGCTCGGGCGCGCCGGGCGCCTCGCCGCGCAGCACGCGCGTCATCAGCGTGCTCTGCGCGAGCCCCGGCACCCACAGGTGCCACGCCTGGTCGCCGCGCGTGCCGAACAGCGTCGCCAGCGGCAGCAGCGAGACCGCGAACACGACGAGCGTCGCGCTCGCCTGCGCTTCCTTGACGCTGCGGCTGCGGATCGCGACCGCCATCAGCAGCGCCGCCGCGGCGAGCGCGAGCGGCAACAGCAGCGCGACGAACCACATCGCCTCGACGGGGCCGTAGCGCAGCAGCGACGCCAGCGTTTCGCTGCGCAGCAGCCACTGCCCGGGCAGGAAGCTGAAGGCGCTGAGCACCGCGACGCCGATGCCCACCGCCGCCACCGCGCCCCACTTGCCGAGCACGAGCGCGGCGAGCGGGACCGGGTTGACGAGCAGCGGCTCGAGCGAGCCGCGCTCGCGCTCGCCGGCGGTCGTGTCGAGCGCGGCGTTCAGCGCGCCGTAGAGCACCGCCATCAGGACGAAAAGCGGCAGCATCGCGGCCAGCTGCGCCCCGCGGCTCGCCGCGTCGGCGAGGTCGCGCTCGTCGACCCGCGCCGCCTCGAGCACCGCCGGCGACACGCCGCGCACCGCCAGCCGCAGCGTCGCCTGCTCCTGGTTGAACGCGGCGACCAGCCGCGCGAGCCGCGCCGCGCCGGCCTGCGCGCGCGTGTCGCCGCCGTTCGTCACCACCTCGACGACCGGCGCGCGCCCGCGCGCGAGCTCGTCCTCGAAGCCGGGCCCGACGACGAGCACCGCGTCGCCGAGGCGGCGCTCGCGCAGCTCGCGCTCCCAGTCGGGCCCGGGGTCACGCAGCGTCCACGTCTGGCGCTCGACGAAGTTGCGCAGCGTCGGCGCGTGCTCGATGCCCACCGCCCACACCTCGCGCGCCTCGGCGCGCGCCTCGAGGTCCGACACCAGCCATGACAGCAGCATGAGCACGAGCGGGCCGACGGCCACCGCGCTCAGCACGACCGTGAGCAGCGTGCGCCGGTCGCGCAGCGCGTCGACGAGCTCCTTGCGGAACACGACCCAGGCGCCGTTCATCGTGCGCCGCTGTCGTCGAAGGCGAGGCGCACGAACGCCTCCTCGAGGTCGGCCGTCCCGGCGCGCGCGCACAGGTCGGCGACCGTACCGTCGGCCACCGTGCGCCCGTGCGCGATCACGACGACGTGGTCGCACAGCCGCTCGACCTCCGACATCACGTGGGTCGAGAACACGATGCACTTGCCGGCCTCGTCGCGCAGCCGCCGCAGCGCACTGCGCAGCGCGCGCGTCGCGAGCACGTCCAGGCCGTTGGTCGGTTCGTCGAGCACGATGTTCGGCGGGTCGTGCACCAGCGCGCGCGCCAGTGCCGTCTTCATCCGCTCGCCCTGGCTGAAGCCCTCGGTGCGGCGATCGAGCAGCGCCCCCATCTCGAGCATCGCCGCGAGCGCCTCGACGCGCTCGCTCGCGACGGCGTCGTCGACGCCGTGCAGCCGCGCGTAGTACACGATGTTCTCGCGCGCGGTCAGGCGCGGGTACAGGCCGCGCGCGTCGCTGAGCACGCCGAGCCGCGCGCGGGCCGCCTGCGGCTGCCGTGCCGGGTCGAGGCCGTCGATCACCGCCTGCCCGTGGTCGGGCGCGACGAGCCCGGCGACGGCGCGCAGCGTCGTCGTCTTGCCAGCGCCGTTCGGGCCGAGCAGCGCCGTGATGCGGCCGTCGGCGGCGGTCCAGCTCGCGCCGTCGACGGCGACGACGCGCGGCCCGCGGCCCGCGCCGAACGTCACCCGCAGATCGCGCACACCGATCACCGCCCGCCCCCGGCCGGCTCGGGCGGCCGCCACGCCGGCGGGCGCGGCACCGCGCGCGCGCAGTCGGTGTCGACGGCGAGCGCGCGCGCCTCGTCGGCGGCATCGACGAAGGCGGCCACCGCGTCGCGCACGCACCCGAGCGCGAGCACGCCGTGCCCCGCGTGGTCGACGACGACGTGGCGCGCCGCCGGCCCGAGCGCGGCGCGCACGCGCTCGCCGTGCCGCGGCGGCGTCACCGGGTCGAGGCCCGGGTCGAGGCCCCCCGACAGCAGCAGCACCGGCGCCGGGCTGCGGGGAAGCGTGTAGAAGGCCTGCGGCACGTCGCCGCGCGGCCAGGCCTCGCAGACGCGCCGGTAGAGCATGCCGAGACTGTCTGCGAAGTCAGCGCCCGCTTCGTCCTTGGAGGCCGCCATGCCGGGAAAGTCCTCGGCACAGACCACCGAGAAGTGCAGGCCCACCGCGAGCGGCGGCATCGCCGCGCCGTCGGTCAGTGCCGTGCCGAGGCCGACGAGCGGCGTCCAGCGCCCCTGCGCCGCCTCGGCGATCGCCCACGGCAGCGCCGACGCGAGCGGCGGCGCATACA
>JALOSD010000213.1 GCA_025458585.1 Burkholderiaceae bacterium
TCGACCGGCTCGCCGCCGAGGCGCGCCTCGTCGACCTCGAAGTCGAAGCGCACGCCGTCGGCGACGTGGCGCGGCAGGCTGGCGCGACACCCGTCAACTCGAGGTCGCGCCCCTCGAGCGCCGGGTCGAGCACCTGCAGCAGCCGCTGCTGCGCCAGCATCGACGCCCAGACGAAGCCGAGCACGGCGAGCGCCGGCAGCGCGAGCACCTCGGCGCGCGGGAGCCGCCAGGCGCCAACGAGCAGCACGAGCGCCGCAGCGCCGGCGCGCCCGGCAGCGCCGGCTGCTGCAGGTGGACCGCGACGCCGGCAAGCCACGCCGCGGCGGCGAGCGCGAGCCCGGTGCCGTCGAGGGACCGCAAGCGCCGAGCCGCCATCGGGCCAGTGTAGGATCGCAGGCTCCACGAGTTCTCCCCCTCCGAAAGGGGTTCCGCGATGTCCGATGTGTCCGTCAAGGCCCGGCTGCAGGCGCTGGGCATCACGCTGCCGCCGCTGGCGGTGCCGGCGGCCGCCTACGTGCCTTTCGTGCGCACCGGCGACCTCGTGTTCGTCTCGGGCCACATCGCGCGCCGCGACGGCAAGCCCTGGGTCGGCCAGCTCGGACTGACGATGACGACCGACGAGGGCAAGGCGGCCGCACGCGCCGTCGCCATCGACCTGCTCGGCACGCTCGCCGCCGCGCTCGACGGCGACCTCGACCGTGTCGTGCGCATCGTCAAGGTACTGAGCCTCGTCAACAGCACGCCCGCCTTCACCGAGCAGCACCTGGTGACGAACGGCTGCTCGGAGTTGATCGGCCAGGTGTTCGGCGACGCGGGCGCGCACGCGCGCAGCGCGTTCGGCGTCGCGCAGCTGCCGATGGGCGCCTGCGTCGAGATCGAGCTGATCGCGCAGGTCCGGTGACGAACCCGAAGGCGTCCCGGTGGTTCGCCGCCGGGATCGTGGTGTGCCTCGGCGCGGTCGGCGCCGCGCTCGTCTCGCAGCACGTGTTCGACATGCAGCCGTGCCCGTGGTGCGTGCTGCAGCGACTGATCTTCGTCGTCATCGCCGCGGCGTGCCTGCTCGGGCTGCTGTGGCGCGGCCGGGTCGGGCGCAGCGTCGCCGCGGTGCTCGCGCTGCTTGCGGCCGCCGGCGGTGTCGCCGCCGCGGTGTGGCAGAACCAGGTCGCGGCGCAGACCGAGTCGTGCGTGCAAACGCTCGCCGACAAGATCATGAACGCGACCGGCCTCGACGGCCTGCTGCCCGACGTGTTCCAGGCTCGCGCGAGCTGCATCGACGCCGCCGTCGACCTCTTCGGCGTGCCGTACGAGTTCTACAGCCTCGCGCTGTACGTCGTGCTCGGCGCCGGTGCGGTGGCGATGCTGCGGCGCGGCTGAACCCGGCGCAACCACCATCATGACGAAGGGCCCCGCAGGGCCCTTCGCAGCGAGCAGGACGGGCTCAGTTCGTCTGCGCCAGTTGCTCCAGGATGGCCGGGTTTTCCAGCGTCGAGGTGTCCTGGGTGATCGCCTCGCCCTTGGCGATCGAGCGCAGCAGCCGGCGCATGATCTTGCCCGAGCGCGTCTTCGGCAGGTTGTCGCCGAAGCGGATGTCCTTCGGCTTGGCGATCGGACCGATCTCCTTCGCGACCCAGTTGCGCAACTCGTTGGCGATCTTCTTCGCCTCCTCGCCGGTCGGTCGCGGGCGCTTGAGCACGACGAAGGCGCAGATCGCCTCGCCCGTGGTCTCGTCAGGGCGGCCGACCACGGCGGCCTCCGCGACCAGCTCGGTGCAGCTGACCAGCGCCGACTCGATCTCCATCGTGCCCATGCGGTGGCCGCTGACGTTGAGCACGTCGTCGATGCGGCCGGTGATCGTGAAGTAGCCGGTATCCTTGTCGCGGATCGCGCCGTCGCCGGCCAGGTAGTACTGGCCCTTGAAGTCCTCGGGGTAGTAGCTCTTCTTGAACCGCTCCGGGTCACCCCAGATCGTGCGGATCATGCCCGGCCACGGCTTGCGCACCACCAGGATGCCGCCCTGCCCGTTCGGCATTTCCTTGCCAGTCTCGTCGACCACGGCGGCGTCGATGCCCGGGAACGGCAGCGTGCACGAGCCCGGCACCAGGGGCGTCGCGCCCGGCAGCGGCGTGATCATGTGGCCACCGGTCTCCGTCTGCCAGAACGTGTCGACGATCGGGCAGCGCCCGCCGCCGACGTTGGCGTGGTACCACTCCCAGGCCGCCGGGTTGATCGGCTCGCCGACCGAGCCGAGGATGCGCAGGCTCGAGAGGTCGTAGCTCTTGGGGTGCACCGCGGCATTGGCCTCGGCAGCCTTGATCAGCGAGCGGATCGCCGTCGGCGCCGTGTAGAAGATCGTCACCTTGTGGTCCTGGATCATCTTCCAGAACCGGCCGGCGTCGGGCCAGGTCGGCACGCCCTCGAACACGATCTCGGTGCCGCCGAGCGCCAGCGGCCCGTAGGCGATGTAGGTGTGGCCCGTGACCCAGCCGATGTCGGCGGTGCACCAGAACACGTCGTCGGGCTTGAGGTCGAAGGTCCACTTCGTCGTCAGCGCCGCGTGCAGCAGGTAGCCGCCGGTGGAGTGCTGCACGCCCTTGGGCTTGCCGGTCGAGCCCGAGGTGTAGAGCAGGAACAGCGGGTGCTCGGCGCCCACCCACTCGGGCTCGCACTGGTCGCTCGAGGCTGCCAGCATCTCGTGCAGCCACAGGTCGCGACCCTCGGCCCACGCGACCTTGCCGCCGGTGCGCTTGTAGACGATGACGTTGCGAATCGTCTCGCAGCCGCCCATGCCCAGCGCCTCGTCGACGATCGCCTTCAGCGCCAGCGCCTTGCCGCCGCGCTTCTGCTCGTCGGCGGTGATGACCATCACGGCGCCGGCGTCGTGGATGCGGTCGCGCAGGCTCTGCGCCGAGAAGCCGCCGAACACCACCGAGTGCGTCGCGCCGATGCGCGCGCAGGCCTGCATCGCGGCCACGCCCTCGACCGACATCGGCATGTAGATCACGACGCGGTCGCCCTTCTTGACGCCGCGCGCCTTCAGTGCGTTGGCGAAGCGGCTGACCATCGCCAGCAGTTCGCGGTACGTCACCTTCGTGACCTCGCCGCCGTCGGCCTCGAACACGATGGCCGTCTTGTCGCCCAGGCCGCGCTCGACGTTGCGGTCCAGGCAGTTGTACGACACGTTGAGCGTGCCGTCGGCGAACCACTTGAAGAAGGGTCGCTGGCTCTCGTCGAGCACCTGCGTGAACGGCGTCTTCCAGCTCACCAGGTCGCGCGCGAGGCCGCCCCAGTAGCCTTCGTAGTCGACGTCGGCCTGCTGCACGAGCTTGCGGTACGCGTCCATGCCGCTGACGTGAGCCGCCTCGACGAGTTTCGCGGGGGGGTCGTAGAGCTTGTTGGCGCTGTCGCTCATCGATGTCTCCTGGAGGGCCGGGGGGTCGTGTCGCCGGGGTGACGATTCGCCGCGGACTGTCGCCCTGGGGCCTGACGAAGCCCTTACTCTACGACGGGC
>JALOSD010000214.1 GCA_025458585.1 Burkholderiaceae bacterium
CCCATCAGCTTTTCCATCGCGGTGACGACCGAGTCGCCGAGCAGGCGGCGGATGCGGTCGGCCGCGAGCAGCACCGCGGTGCACACGGCCATCGCGACCGTGATCGCCGCGACCCACTGCCACAGCCCGGCGGGCTGGCGCGACGCGAGCAGCAGCACGGTGGCCATTGCCGACGGGCCGGCGAGCAGCGGCACCGCGAGCGGGAAGATGAACGGCTCGCGCACCTCGCGCGCCGAGCCGTACATCTGCGCGCTGCCGCCGAACACCATGCGCATCGCGATCACGAGCAGGATCACGCCGCCGGCGACCTCGAGCGAGCGTTCCGACAGCCGCATCACGCGCAGGAAGTGCTGGCCTCCGAGCATGAACGCCATCAGCACGCCGAACGCGATCAGTCCCTCGCGCACCGCGACGCGCGCGCGCCGCGCCGGCTCGACGTTGCGCAGCACCGAGATGAAGATCGGCAGGCTGCCCAGCGGGTCGAGCACGAGCAGCAGCAGGATCAGGGCAGAGGCGAAGGTGTGGTCCATGCAGCCGGGGTGGCGGGGCGTGGGGCGTCCGCGGCGACGCGATGCTACGCGGCGTAGCGTCGCGTGGGGCGGTGGCGGCACGCGCCCGCGCTCGTGTAACCTCTCGACCGCACGGAGGCATCGCCGCCGTCACACCACAACTACAGGAGGATGCCCGATGCATGCCACTTCTTTGCGCGGCGCGGTGGCCGCCACGCTGCTTTCGCTGTACGCCGTGGTCACGACGGCGCAGACCCCGGCGCCCGCCCCGGCCGCATCGGCGACTCCCGCGCCGGCGGCCGAGACCGCCGCGCCCGTCGCCGGGGTCGAGACCGGCAAGCTCGCGTGGTACGGGCGCAAGTTCGCCGGCCGCAAGACCGCCAGCGGCGAGCGCTACAACCCCGACGCGATGACGATGGCGCACAAGACGCTGCCCTTCGGCACGCGCGTGCAGGTGACCAACATGGCCAACCAGAAGACTGCGACGCTGCGCGTCAACGACCGCGGTCCGACGCAGGGCGACCGTGTCGGCGACGTGTCGCTGGCCGCGGCGCGCAAGCTCGGCATGGTGCGTGCCGGCGTCATCGACGCCGAGTCGCCGAGGCACCGGCGAAGAAGTAGACCGTTGCCGCCCCTGCGCCCGGCCCGCGCCTGGGCAGTCTGCAGGCCATTCACAGATTGATCGGGAGCCCCTCATGGCGAAGCAGGACACATTCACCAGCGACGAATGGACTCTGTTGCGGCTCGCGCCAGCGATGGTCGCAGGTGGCATGTCGGCCGCCGATCCCTCGGGCCTGTTCAGCTCGATCAAGGAGGCCACCGCGGGTGCGTCGGGCATGCGCGAGGCGATCAAGGCCCATGCCGAAGTCGCTGCTCGGCGAAGGATCGCGCGAGCAGCAGATGAATCACTTCAAGCAGGCGGTGCTCGAGCGCGTGGGCGCGGCGGTCGCGCTGGTGGCCGCGAAGGCCTCACCGGCCGAGGCCGACGCCTACCGCGACATGCTGGTGGCCGTCGCGCGGAAGGCAGCCGAGGCGTCCAAGGAAGGCGGCTTCCTCGGTTTCGGCGGCGTGCGCGTCAGCGACAAGGAACAGGCCTTCATCGCCGAGGTCTCGAAGGCCGCGGGGATCGCCTGAGCGACGCACGAGCCCAATGGGCTCGCCGTGCCAGCGACGCGCCGATCGCTGGCCCGGTGACCCCTCAACGGCGACCGAACATCATCTGCCGGGCGAGCAGCGACTTCAGCGGCGCCGCCGCCTGCAGCGCCGCGAGGCCGAGCCCGCGCGCGGCGGGCAGCCCCGGCCACGTCCACGTGAAGCTGCGCGCGAGGAAATCGGTGACGGCGATCATGCCCCAGCGGTCGGGTGCACGCGCCCACTCGACGCGCCGCAGCGCAGCGTCGAGCGCTGCGGGCTCGCGCACGTCGCGCAGCACCTGCACGAGTTCGTAGGCATCGCGCAGGCCCAGGTTCAGGCCCTGGCCGGCGACCGGGTGCAGCGTCTGCGCCGCGTTGCCGATGCGCACCGTGCGGCCCTGCACCAGCGTGCGCTCGGCGTTGAGCCCGAGCGGGAAGTGCTTCAGCGGCGACAGCGCGACGACGCGGCCGGCGGCGGCCGGCAGCAGCGTGTTCAGCACCGCGACGCGCTGCGCGTCGCCGAGATCGGCGACCGGGTCGTCGTCGGCGGTGACGCACCACACGAGCGCGGCGCGGCGCTCGCCGGCGGCGTCGGGCGGCAGCGGCAGCAACGCGAGCGGCCCCTGGCGCGTGAAGCGCTCGAAGGCGACGCCGCTCGGCGCGTCGGCGAGCGTCGCGCTGCCGACCCACGCCGTCTGCGCGTAGTCGTGCGTGATCGCCTTGCGCGCCTGGTCGGCGAACACGCCGCCCTCGGCGACGACGGCGAGGTCGAAGCGCTCGGCGATGCCGGCGTCGACCTCGACGCCGCCGCCCTCGGCCGCCTCGAGCGCCTTCAGCGCGCCCACCGGCGAGCCGAAGCGCGTGTGCAGCCGCTGCGGCTGCGCCGCTGCGAGCGCGAGCCACGCCTGCTGAAGCGGCGCGACGAGCGCGCCGTAGCGCAGCACCGCGCCGAGCAGCGGCACGCCCTCGTCGGCGGCGCGGATGCGCACTTCGGGCTCGCCGAACGGCAGCGAGAGCGTCGGCGGCGCCTGCGAGACGTGCACCTCGAGGATCGGCTGCGCCGCGTGCTCGGGCCAGGCGTCGAGCCGGCGCAGCAGCTGCACGCTGCCGAGCGACAGCGCGAGCGCGCGCGGGTCGCGCCCGACGTCGTGCTCGACGCTGCGCGCGTCGAACAGCGTGACCTGCGCCGCCGGCAGCGCGCGCGCGGCGCGCAGCGCCAGCGCGAGGCCCGCCGGCCCGGCGCCGATCACCGCCAGGCGCAGGCCGTCGGCGCCAGGGTCGAGGGTCGAAGGGCCGTCCATGCGACGATTGTCGCCGCGCCGCGCGACACTGCGCGGCTGTCCATCACGAGGAGTCGTCCATGCGTTACCGCCGTCTCGGCCAGGCCGGGCTCAAGCTCAGCGAGCTCTCGCTCGGCTCCTGGGTCACGTACCACAACCAGGTCGACGTCGAGTCCGCCGTCGAGATGATGGCCGCGGCCTACGACGCCGGCGTCAACTTCTTCGACAACGCCGAGGTCTACGCCGGTGGCCACAGCGAGGAGATCATGGGCGCCGCGCTCAAGCGCCTGGGCTGGCCGCGGCTGAACTACGTCGTCAGCACGAAGTTCTTCTGGGGCCTCGATCGCCAAGGCGACGCGATCAACCGCAAGGACACGCTCAACCGCAAGTACCTGATGCAGTCGATCGACGGCAGCCTGCGGCGCTTCGGCCTCGACCACGTCGACCTCGTCTACTGCCACCGGCCCGACCCGTTCACGCCGATCGAGGAGACGGTGCGCGCGATGAGCGACATGATCACCCAGGGCAAGGCGCTGTACTGGGGCACCAGCGAGTGGAGCGCGGCCGACATCCGTGCCGCGTGGGAGATCGCCGAGCGCCACCACCTGCACAAGCCGGTCGTCGAGCAGCCGCAGTACCACCTGTTCCACCGCAAGCGCGTCGAGCACGAGTACGCGCGGCTGTACGACGACATCGGGCTCGGCCTGACGACCTGGAGCCCGCTCGCCTCGGGCCTGCTCACCGGCAAGTACCGCGAGGGCATCCCGGCCGGCAGCCGCGGCGCGATGGACAACCTCGCGTTCCTGCGCGAGCAGCTGACCGACCGGCAGAAGAACGACGCCGTCGCCGCGCTCGGCGAGATCGCCGCCGAGCTCGGCGCGACGACGGCGCAGCTGGCGATCGCCTGGTGCACGAAGAACCCGCGCGTGTCGAGCGTGATCACCGGCGCGTCGCGCGTCGACCAGCTGCAGGCGAACCTGCGCGCGGTCGAGGTCGCCGAGCGGCTGACGCCCGAGGTGCTCGGCCGCGTCGAGGCGCTGACCGCGCCGCTCGCCGCCTGATCAGGCGGCAGCCGCCGCGACGGCGCGGTGGCGCCCGGCCTGCTTGGCGCGGTACAGCGCGCGGTCGGCATCGCGCAGCAGCGAGCCGGGGCCGTCCATCAGCGTCGGCACCGTCGTCGCGACGCCGACGCTGATCGTCACGTGCGGGCCCACGGGCGAGTCGCCGTGCTCGACGTGCAGCGCGTCGACCGCAGCCAGGCAGTGCTCGGCCAGCGCGTGCGCCTCGCGCGCGTCGGCGTACGGCAGCAGCACCGCGAACTCCTCGCCGCCGTAGCGCGCGACGACGTCGGTCGCGCGGCGTGCGCAGCCGTGCAGCGCCTGAGCGACGGCGCGCAGGCACTCGTCGCCGCGCGGGTGGCCGCGCGCGTCGTTGAAGCGCTTGAAGTGGTCGACGTCGACGAGCAGCAGCGACAGCGGCGCGGCGTGCCGAGCCGCACGCGCCCACTCCTCGGCGAGGCGGCGGTCGAACTGGCGCCGGTTGGCCACGCCGGTCAACGCGTCGGTGTCCGACAGCTGCGTCAGCTGCGCGTTGAGCTCGTCGAGCCGCGCGTTGAGGCGCTGCAGCTCCTGCTCGCGCTGCACGAGCTCGGTGACGTCGGTGCGCACGCCGGCGAGCCCGCCGTCGGCCGTGCTGCGTTCGTCGATGCGCAGCCAGCGGTTGCCGGGAAGCTGCTGAAGCTGCGGCGGGCCGGGGTTGCGGTGGCGGTACAGCCGCTCGGCGAGCCAGTCGTCCTC
>JALOSD010000215.1 GCA_025458585.1 Burkholderiaceae bacterium
GTCGACACCAAGGTGATGCCGCACGTCAACTTCCAGAAGATGACGGCCTCGGCGGTGGGCCGCCACTGGCGCAGCGCGACGCCCGAGCAGCGCGAGCGCCTGCAGGTCGAGTTCAAGACGCTGCTCGTGCGCACCTACGCCGGCGCGCTCACCGAGGTGAAGGACCAGACCGTCTCGCTCGAGCCGTTCCGCGCTGCGCCGACCGACACCGACGTCGTCGTGCAGACGCGCGTGCGCGGCCGCGGCGAGCCGATCCAGCTCGACTACCGGCTCGAGAAGAGTGGCGACGGCTGGAAGATCTACGACGTCAACGTGCTCGGCGTGTGGCTCGTGCAGCAGTACCGCACGAGCTTCAACCAGGAGATCGCGCAGGTGGGCATCGACGGCCTGATCGCGCGCCTGGCCGAGCGCAACAAGGCCGCGGCGAAGAGCTGAGCGCGATGTTCCCGCTGCCGGCCACGCTGACGCACCGCGAGGCGACGGCGACGCTGAAGGCGCTGCAGCCGGCGTTCGCCGGCGCGGCGGGCGAAAGCGTGCGCCTCGACGCGTCGGCGCTGCGCGACTTCGACACCTCGGCGGTCGCGGTGCTGCTCGAATGCCGGCGCCTCGCGCACCAGGCCGGACGGCGGCTGGAGATCGACGGCCTGCCGGCGCCGCTGCTCGAGCTCGCCCGCCTCTACGGCGTCGACGGCTTGCTTGGCGACGACACGTCGGCGGCCGCGCGGACCGACGGCGCGTAGCGCGTCGCGCGCAGGTTCTGCTTGATCTCCTGCAGCATCGGCCGCAGCGCCGCGCTGCCCAGCCGCAGCGCGACGCCGGTGCTCAGGATGTCGACGATCACGAGGTGCAGCAGTCGCGACACCATCGGGCTGTAGCGTTCAAAGTCCTCGGGGTGGTCGGCGGCGAGCAGCACCTGGTTCGCACCGCTGGCCGTCAGCGCGAGCGGCGAGCCGCTGGCGGTGATCAGGATCGACGTCGCGCCGCGGCGGCGCACGATCTCGGCGACGTCGAGCAGGTCACGGCTCGCGCCCGAGTTGCTGATGATCACGGCGACGTCGCCGGGCGCGAGCATCGTCGCGCTCATCACCTGCACGTGGCCGTCGCTGATCGCCGCCGCGCTGACGCCGAGGCGGAAGAACTTGTGCTGCGCGTCGAGCGCGACGATGCCCGAGTTGCCGACGCCGTAGAACTCGATGCGCCGGCCGCTGCGGCCGGCCTCGGCGAGCGCGGCGATCGCGCGCTCGAAGGCCTGCCCGGCGGCCTGGTTGCGGTACTTCAGCAGCGCGCTGACGGTGTTGTCGACGATCTTGACGACGAGGTCGGCCGGCTTGTCGTCGTCGTCGACCGCGAGGTGCACGAACGGCACGCCCTCGTTGACGGTGCCGGCGAGCTTGCGCTTGAAGTCGGCGAGGCCGTCGTAGCCGACGCTGCGGCAGAAGCGCACGACGGTGGGCTTGCTGACGTGCGCGCGCTCGGCGAGGTCGCCCACCGGCTGGCTCGCGAAGCCGCGCGGGTCGGCGAGCACGAGGCGCGCGACGCGCTGCTCGGCAGGCGACAGCGCCGGCAGCGAGGCGCGGATGCGCTCGAGCATCGCTCAGGCCCCGGCGACGTGCAGCGTCACTCTTCCTCGTCCCAGACGAAGCCGTCGCGCGCGACGAGCGCGCTCGACGCCGGCGGGCCCCAGGTGCCGGCGACGTAGGGGCGCGGGCCGGTCGTGTCGCGCGACCAGGCCTCCAGGATCGGCTCGACCCAGCGCCACGCCTGCTCCTGCTCGTCGCTGCGCACGAACAGGTTCAGCCGGCCGGTGATCGCGTCGAGCAGCAGACGCTCGTAGGCGCCGACCCGCTCGCTCGGGAACGCCTTGTCGAAGTCGAGGTCGAGGCTCACCGGGCTCAGCAGTTCGCTGCTGCCGGTGCCCTTGGCGGCGAGCAGGTGCAGCTCGAGGCCGTCCTCGGGCTGCAGCTTGATCACGAGCTTGTTCGCGCGCGTCGTGCCGGGGAAGATCGGGTGCGGCACCGGGCGGAAGTTGACGACGATGTTCGCGTCGCGCGACGCCAGCCGCTTGCCGGTGCGCAGGTAGAACGGCACGCCGGCCCAGCGCCAGTTCTGCACCTCGGTGCGCAGCGCGACGAAGGTCTCGCAGCGGCTGGCGGCCGGCACCTTCACCTCGTCGAGGTAGCCGGCGACCGGCTGGCCGTCGACGTTGCCGGCCTTGTACTGGCCGCGCACGACGTCGCGGCCGACCGACTCGGCGGCGAACGGCTTCAGGCTCTTCAGCACCTTCAGCTTCTCGTCGCGGATCGCGTCGGCGTCGGCGCTGGCCGGCGGCTCCATCGCGATCATCGTCAGCAGCTGCAGCGCGTGGTTCTGGATCATGTCGCGCAGCGCGCCGGTGCGGTCGTAGAAGTCGCCGCGCGTGCCGACGCCGATCGACTCGGCGATCGTGATCTGGATGTTGGCGATGCTCTCGCGCCGCCACAGCGGCTCGAACAGCGCGTTGCCGAAGCGCAGCGCGGTGAGGTTCTGCACCGCCGGCTTGCCGAGGTAGTGGTCGATGCGCAGCGCCTGGCGCTCGGCGAACGAGGCGCGCACGACGCGGTTGATCTCCTGCGCGCTCGCGAGGTCGTGGCCGAGCGGCTTCTCGAGCACGACGCGCACGTTCGGGCCGTTCAGGCCGACGCGGCCGAGCTGCTCGCAGACCTGCGGGAACAGGTGCGGGCTCGTCGCGAGGTAGAGCACGACGGTGTCGGCGCCGCGCGCGTCGACCCACTGCTTCAGCCCGACGTAGTCGTCGGGCCGCGACAGGTCCATGCGCCGGTACTGCATCTGCGCGGCGAAGCGCGCGAACTCGTCGTCTGTCGGCCGCTTCGCGCTGTCGACCTCGACGAGGCGCTCGCGGATGAAGCGCCGGTACTCGTCGTCGCTGCGCTCGTCGCGCGCGACGCCGAGCAGGCGTCCGCCCGGCGGCAGCTTGCCGTGACGCGCGGCCTGGAACAGCGCCGGAATCAGCTTGCGCCAGGTCAGGTCGCCGGTGCCGCCGAAGAAGACGAGGTCGAAGGACATGGATGCGGGCACGGGTGGTGTGGAGGCACCGCCGCCGTGATGTAATTTTGTTTCAGCAATGATGATGCCCAGGTTTCATCCGCGGGTCAACGGCGCGTGGCGACACCGCGGTGCCGCGTGATCGCGGTCTAATCGGCACGAACCCGCCCGCGCCATGAACCAGCTCGACCAGCTCAAGCAGTACACGACCGTCGTCGCCGACACCGGCAACTTCCGCGAGCTCGCGCGCTTCGCGCCGCGCGACGCGACGACGAATCCGTCGCTGATCCTGAAGGCGGTGCAGCAGCCCGACTACGCGCCGCTGCTCGACGAGACCGTCGCCGCGATGCGTCGCAAGCCGCTCGAGGCGGTCGTCGACGCGGTGCTCGTGCGATTCGGCACCGAGATCCTGAAGCTGATCCCGGGGCGCGTCAGCACCGAAGTCGACGCCCGGATCGCGTCGACGTGGGAGGGCATCCAGGCCGCGCGCGCGCTCGAGCACGACGGCATCCGCTGCAACCTGACGCTGCTGTTCTCGCTGCCGCAGGCGGTGGCCTGCGCCGACGCCGGCGTCACGCTGATCTCGCCGTTCGTCGGCCGCATCCACGACTGGCACAAGAAGGCCGCCGGCGCGGCGTGGGACGAGGCGGCCAACGCCGGCGAGCACGACCCGGGGGTGAGGTCGGTGACGCAGATCTGGACCTACTACCGGCACTTCGGCATCGACACCGAGGTGATGGGGGCGAGCTTTCGCAACGTCGGCCAGATCGCCGCGCTCGCCGGCTGCGACCTGCTGACGATCAGCCCCGAGCTGCTCGCGCAACTGCAGGCGAGCGACGCGCCGCTGCCGCGCCGGCTCGACCCCGACGCGGCGCGCGGCGCGAAGGTGCACGCGCTGACGCTGAACGAGCCGGCGTTGCGCTACGCGCTCAACGCCGACGCGATGGCGAGCGAGAAGCTCGCCGAGGGCATTCGCCTCTTCGCCGCCGACGCGGCGAAGCTCGACGCCCTGATCGAGGCCCGGCGATGATCACGACGCGCTGCGACCGCACGCTGGCGTGGACGGCGCTCGCCGGCCACTTCGTGGCGCACGGGCGCGAGTTCGACCTGCGCGAGGCCTTCGCGCGCGACGCGCAGCGCTTCGGCCGCTTCGCGCTGCAGGCGCCCGAGGTGTTCGCCGACCTGTCGAAGAACCGCTGGGACCTGGCCACGCGCAAGCTGCTGCTCGACCTCGCACGCGAGTGCGGCGTCTTCGAGCGGCGCGACGCGATGTTCGCCGGCGAGCCTATCAACGTCACCGAGGGCCGCGCCGTGCTGCACACCGCGCTGCGCGCGCCGAAGGGCGCCGCGACGCCGTTCAACGCCGAGGTGCACGAGGTGCTCGACGCGATGCTCGGCTTCGCCGACAGCGTGCGCGACCCCGGGCGCGGCATCACCGACGTCGTCAACATCGGCATCGGCGGCAGCGACCTCGGGCCGCAGATGGTCGTGCCGGCGCTCGACGCGCACGTCACGCGCGACATCCGCTTCCACTTCGTCAGCAACGTCGACGGTCACGACATCGAGCCGGTGCTGCGTCAGCTGCACCCGCAGCACACGCTGTTCGTCGTCGCGAGCAAGACGTTCACGACGCAGGAGACGATGGCCAACGCGCACGTCGCGCGCGACTGGTTCCTGTCGCAGCGCGGGCAGCACGTCGAGCGCCACTTCGTCGCGACGACGACGAACGTCGAGGCGGCGGCGCGCTTCGGCATCGAGACGACGTTCGGCTTCTGGGACTGGGTCGGCGGGCGCTACTCGCTGTGGAGCGCGATCGGGCTGCCGGTCGCGATCGCGCTCGGCAGCGCCGGCTTTCGCGAGCTGCTCGCCGGCGCGCACGCGATGGACCGCCACTTCGCCGACGCGACGCCCGAGTTCAACCTGCCGCTGCAGCTCGGCCTGCTCGACGTCTGGTACCGCAATTTCCACCGCTTCACGAGCCGCTGCGTCGCGCCGTACCACCAGGGCCTCAGGCGCTTCCCGGCGTACCTGCAGCAGCTCGAGATGGAGAGCAACGGCAAGGGCGTCGACCTCGCGGGCGAGGCGCTGCCGTTCGGCACCAGCCCCGTCGTCTGGGGCGAGCCGGGCACGAACGGCCAGCACGCGTTCTTCCAGATGCTGCACCAGGGCAGCGACGTCGTGCCGGTCGAGTTCATCCTCGTGAAGACGCCGAGCCACGGCCACGCCGGCCTGCACCACAAGCTGCTCGCCAACGGCCTGGCGCAGAGCCAGGCGCTGATGCTCGGCAAGACGGTCGAGCAGGCGATGCAGGAAAGGGCGCCGACCGCCTCGCCGACGCTCGACGCGGCCACCGTCGCGCGCCACCGCAGCTTCCCCGGCAACCGGCCGAGCACGACGTTCGTGCTCGACGCCCTGACGCCGCGCGCGCTCGGCGCGCTGATCGCGCTCTACGAGCACCGCGTGTTCGCGAGCGGCGCGGTGTGGGGCATCGACTCGTTCGACCAGTGGGGGGTCGAGCTCGGCAAGGCGCTCGCGGGCGATCTGCTGCCGAGGCTCGAGTCGGGCGACGCGAGCGGGCTCGACGGCTCGACGGCCGGGCTGCTCGCGAAGCTCGCCGGCCCGACGTGACGCGGCGCCGTCGCGCAGCTCAGGCCGCCAGCGCTTCGCCGTCCGACGTCACGACCTCGCCGCGCAGCGAGTGCGGCAGCGCCTGCGTGATCGTCACGTCGATCATCCGCCCGACGAGGCGGCGCGCGTTCGGGCCGCCGTCGAAGTTGACGATGCGGTTGCACTCGGTGCGCCCCATCAGTTCGGCGGCGCTCTTCTTCGACGGCCCCTCGACGAGGATGCGCTGGACTGATCCGACACGCGACGCGCTGATGCGCTGCACGTTGGCCTCGAGCGCGGCCTGCAGCCGCTGCAGCCGCCGCAGCTTGACCTCGTGCGGCGTGTCGTCGCTCAGGTTCGCCGCCGGCGTGCCGGGGCGCGGGCTGAAGACGAAGCTGAAGCTCGCGTCGTAGCCGACGTCGTCGACGAGTTTCATCAGCTTGGCGAAGTCGTCGTCGGTCTCGCCGGGGAAGCCGACGATGAAGTCGCTCGACAGGCTGATGCCCGGGCGCACCGCGCGCAGCCTGCGGATCGTGCTCTTGTATTCCATCGCGGTGTAGCCGCGCTTCATCGCCGCGAGGATGCGGTCGCTGCCGTGCTGCACCGGCAGGTGCAGGTGGTTCA
>JALOSD010000216.1 GCA_025458585.1 Burkholderiaceae bacterium
TGTTCAACGAGGGCCCGCGCCGGCGCGGCGACGTCGACGGCAACGACCCGCTCGACGGCCGGCTGATGTGGACGGCGATCTGCACCGCGCTGTGGCCGCTGATGGTGCTGACCGGCTTCGTGACGCTGTGGAAGCACGCGCGCGTGCGCGTGCCGCCGCGCGAGCGCGACCGCCGCTGAGCCGCGGGCGGTTCGCCGTCGGCGCCGCGTGCGCGGCGCCAGGCCGTGCGGCTCGGCGACACTCGCAGCCCGAGACCGACGACCGCCCCGATGCCCGCCCGCCGCCTGCCCCCGCAAGAACTCGCCACCCGCTGCGACCCCGCCCGCCTCGACACCGCCGCCAGCGAAGCGCCGCCTCGGATCGTCGGCCAGGAGCGTGCGCGGGCGGCGGTCGAGTTCGGCATCGCGACGCCGCACCCGGGCTTCCACCTGTTCGTGATGGGTCCGCCCGGCTCGGGGCGGCGCAGCCTCGCGCGGCGCGTGATCGAGGCGCAGGCGGCGCACAACGGCGTCCAGCGCAGCGACTGGGTCTACGTCAACGACTTCGAGCACGCGCACCAGCCGGTCGCGCTGCGGCTGCCCGCCGGCCAGGGCACGCAGCTGCGCGCCGACATGCGCGCCCTCGTGCGCGACCTGCGCACGCTGATCGCGGCGGTGTTCGAGTCGGAGGAATACGCGGCGCAGGTCGAGCGCCTCAACGACGAGTTCAAGGAACGCTCCGAGCAGGCCTTCGGCGAGGTCGCGCAGGAGGCGCAGCGGCGCGGGCTGGCGATGATCCGCACGCCGGTGGGCTTCACGTTCGCACCGCAGAAGGACGGCGAGGTGATGCCGCCCGAGGCGTTCGAGGCGCTGCCCGAGGAGCGCCGCGCCGAGCTTCAGAAGGCGATCGCCGAGGTGCAGGAGCAGCTCGTGCGCGTGCTGCGCTCGCACATGCGCATGCGCAAGGAGCACGCCGACCGCGTGCGCGCGCTCGACCGCTCGACGACGATGCTCGCGGTCGAGCACGCCGTCGACGAGCTCAAGGCGCGCTACGCCGAGCTGCCCAAGGTGTGCCGCTACCTCGACGCGGTGCACGCCGACGTGATCGAGAACGCCGGCGACTTCCGCTCGCACGGTGACGATGGCGAGGACGCCGACGACGGCAAGCACGAGCACGCGAGCGGCGAGCTCGGGCGCTACGAGGTCAACGTCGTGCTCGACGCGTCGGCGACGCCGCAGGTGCCGATCGTCGAGGCCGACCTGCCGACGGTACCGAATCTCGTCGGCCGCGTCGACCACATCGCCCGCTTCGGCGCGCTGCTGACCGACTTCCGCCTGATCAAGGGCGGTGCGCTGCACCGCGCCAACGGCGGCTACCTGCTCGTCGACGCGGTCAAGCTGCTGCAGCAGCCGTTCGCGTGGCAGGCGCTCAAGCGCGCGCTGCTCGGGCGCGAGATCCGCATCGAGTCGCTCGGCGAGCTGTACAGCATGATCTCGACGGTGCAGCTCGAGCCCGAGCCAATTCCGCTGCAGGTCAAGGTCGTGCTCGTCGGCGAGCGCTGGGTGTGCCACCTGCTGCAGGCGCACGACCCCGAGTTCGATGAGCTGTTCCGCGTGCTCGCCGACCTCGGCGACGACATGCCGCGCGCCGCCGACACCGAGCAGGAGCTCGCGCAGCTGCTCGCCGGCGCGCTGCGCGAGCAGCAGATGCTGCCGGCGAGCACGCCGGCGCTCGCGCGCCTGATCGACCACGGCTCGCGCCTGGCCGGCGACACGCGGCGCGTCACGGCGCAGGTGCGCAGGCTGCTCGACGTGCTGTTCGAGGCCGAGCACGTCGCGCGCGGCCGCGGGCGCGCGCAGGTCGACGCCGACGACGTCGCCGCCGCGATCGCCGCCGGCCGCGCGCGCGCCTCGCGCGTGCACGAGCGCCTTGCCGACGCGGTGCAGCGCGACATCCTGATGATCGACACCGCCGGCGCGCGCGTCGGCCAGGTCAACGCACTGTCGGTCTACGAGGTCGGCAACGAGCTGTTCGGCATGGTCACGCGCATCACCGCGACGTCGCGCCTCGGCGACGGCCAGGTGATCGACATCCAGCGCGAGACGAACCTCGGCGGGCCGGTGCACGCCAAGGGCGTGCTGATCCTGTCGTCGTTCCTCGCCGCACGCTACACAAGGCGGCAGCCGCACGCGATCGTCGCCAGCCTCGTGTTCGAGCAGACCTACGGCCTCGTCGAGGGCGACAGCGCGTCGCTCGCCGAGCTCGTCGCGCTGCTGTCGTCGATCGCCGACGTGCCCGTGAAGCAGTGCTTCGCCGTCACCGGCTCGGTCAACCAGTTCGGCGACGTGCAGGCGATCGGCGGCGTCAACGAGAAGGTCGAGGGCTTCTTCGACGTCTGCACCGCGCGCGGCCTCGACGGCACGCACGGCGTGCTGATCCCCGAGAGCAACGCCTCGCACCTGATGCTGCGCGACGACGTGATCGAGGCGGTGGCGGCCGGGCGCTTCGCGATCCACGCCGTGCGCCACGTCGACGACGCGGTCGAGCTGCTGACCGGGCTGGCCGCGGGCGACCCAACGCAGCCACATGCCGACACCGTCAACGGCCGCATCGCGATGCGGCTGCAGGAGTACGCGCGCCTGCGCCGCGGCGAGGCGCGGGTGACGAGGCGCCAGCGCGTGGTGCAGATCCGGCGCATCGCCGACGGCGAGGGCAAGGCGTGAGCGCCGACACCCGGCCGCCCGAAGGCGGCGCTCACCCTCCCTCGGGGACGTGGTCGCGCAGCGCCCGCAGGGTCGTCCCGTGACCACCGACGCCGACCGACGGCTGCTCGCGCTCGTCGACGACGCGGCGCTCACGCGCCACGTCGTCGAGCTGTCGTCGGCGCTCGCGCAGCAGTTGCAGCGCCAGCTCGAGATCGTCTACGTCGAGAGCGCGGCCGCGCTGCTCGCCGCGGCGCTGCCGGTCACGCGCGTGCTCGCGCCCGGCGGCCGCGAGTGGCAGCCGTTCGCGCCGCACGACGTCGAGCGCGGCTACCGCGCGCAGGAGGCGCGGCTGCGCGCGCTCGCCGAGCGCGTGACGCTTCGCGGCTCGGTGCACGCGTCGCTGCGCGTGATGCGCGGCGCGCTGCCGCAGCTCGCGATCGAGCTGCACGCGCAGTCGGACCTGATGCTGCTCGGCGGCGCCGCCGTCGAGGCGACGTGGCCCGCGCGCCGGCACCGCGCCGTCGCGGTGCTCACCGACGCGTCGCCCGCAGGCGAGCAGGCACGGCGCGTCGGCGAGCAGGTGGCGCAGGCGCTTGGCGCCGCGCTCGACGTGCGTTCGGCGAGCGCCGACACGGTGGCGCAGCTCGCCCGCTCGAGCCGCGGCGACCTGCTCGTGCTGCCGCGCACGCTCGTCGCCCCGGCGGACCTCGCGTCGCTGCGGCAGCCGGTGCTGCTCGTGGGCTGACGCCACCGCATCGCCGCGACATCGACGCCTTCCGCGCCGTGCTGCGAAGACGCTTTCGAT
>JALOSD010000217.1 GCA_025458585.1 Burkholderiaceae bacterium
CGACCTGCGCCAGAGCTCGGACCAGCACGACGCCGTGGTGGCCGAGCTGCTGCGCGTCGCGCGCGTCGAGCCCGACTACGCCGCGCTCGACGAACCGGCTCGCCGCGCGCTGCTCGCCCGCCTGCTCGACGACGCGCGGCCGCTGCGCGTGCTCGGCCACGCCTATTCGCCGCTCGCGCAGCGCGAGCTGGCGGTGTTCGAGGCCGCGCTCGAGGGGCGGCGACGTTACGGCGCGGCGGCACTGCGCCACTGCATCATCAGCCACACCGAGGACGTCAGCGACCTGCTCGAGGTGCTGCTGCTGCAGAAGGAGACGGGCCTGCTGATCATGCGCGAGTTCTACGCGCTGCCCGGCGTGCTCGCGATGATCCGGCGCGCCGGCGGCGAGCAGGACGTGATGGTCGGCTACAGCGACAGCAACAAGGACGGCGGCTTCTTCACCAGCAACTGGGAGCTGTACCGCGCCGAGGTGGCGCTGGCCGCCATGTTCGAGCCGCTGGCGCGCGAGCACGGCATCACGCTGCGCCTGTTCCACGGCCGCGGCGGCACCGTGGGCCGCGGCGGCGGCCCCAGCTACGAGGCCATCCTCGCGCAGCCGCCGGGCACGGTGAACGGGCAGATCCGCCTGACCGAGCAGGGCGAGGTGATCAACAGCAAGTACGCGAACCCCGAGATCGGCCGCCGCAACCTCGAGACGCTCGTCGCCGCGACGCTCGAGGCCACGCTGCTGCACCCGACGAAGAGCGCGCCGAAGGCCTTCCTCGACGCCGCCGCCGCGATCAGCGAGGCGAGCTACCGCGCCTACCGCGCGCTCGTCTACGAGACCCCCGGCTTCACCGACTACTTCTTCGCCGCCACGCCGATCCGCGAGATCGCCGAGCTCAACATCGGCTCGCGCCCGGCGTCGCGCAAGGCCACGCGCGCGATCGAGGACCTGCGCGCGATCCCGTGGAGTTTCAGCTGGGGCCAGTGCCGCGTGGCGCTGCCGGGGTGGTGCGGCTTCGGCTCGGCCATCGGGACCTGGCTCGGCGACGACCCGGCGACGCGCAAGGCGCGGCTCGCGCTGCTGCAGCGCATGTTCCGCCAGTGGCCGTTCTTCCGCACGCTGCTCGCCAACCTCGACATGGTGCTGGCCAAGAGCGACCTGCGCATCGCGCAGCGCTACGTCGAGCTCGTCGACGACAAGAAGCTCGGCAAGCGCGTCTTCGCCGCGATCGAGGCCGAGTGGCGCCGCACGCAGGAGGCGATGACGCTGATCACCGGCGAGCGCCAGCGCCTGGCGTCGAACCCGGCGTTGCTGCAGGCGATCGAGCACCGCCTGCCCTACCTCGACCCGCTGAACCACCTGCAAGTCGAGCTGATGCGCCGCTACCGCCAGCGCCGCGAGGGCGAGACGCCCAACGAGCGGCTGCAGCGCGGCATCCACATCTCGATCAACGGGGTCGCGGCGGGGCTGCGCAATACGGGGTGACGACCGGGTGACGACCGGGGCCGCAGGGCGTATGCTGGCCCTGCAGCGCAGCGGTGCAGGCGCAAGGAGACGGCGATGCCCGACCACGTTCACCCCACCCCCGACGCGCAACGCGTCGCCTGCGAGGTGTGCCTCAAGGAAGTGCCGAAGTCGGAGGCGACGGTCGCCGAGGCGGCAGACTACGTCGCCTATTTCTGCGGGCTGGACTGCTACCAGACGTGGCAGGCGCAGGCCCGCGCAACCGGCGACGTGCCGAAGGCGTCGCCGCCCTGACCGGCACCGCGCCCGGCGGCTCGAGTCGTCGCCGGGCGGCCCGAGGACGACTCCCCGCCCGCGCGGGGCAGACAGGGTACGGCCCGGCCCGGGGGGTGCTCAGAACCCCAGGCTCGCCAGCAGGTCGTCGACCTCGCTTTGGTTCTTCACGACGTCGGTGCGGCCGACCGGGTCCACCACCGGCCCGTTGAGCACGGCGGCCTCGACCTTCTGAGCGTGCTCGGGCGGCGCCGCCTGCACGAGCAGCTGCACGAGGCTGTCCTCGAGGTCGGTCGCCAGCGCGACGACCTTGGCGACCACCTGGCCCGTGAGGTCGTGGAAGTCCTGCGCGAGCATGATGTCGGTCAGGTGCCGGTCGATGCGCGCGGTGGTGGCCTCGACGTCGGTGACAAAGTTGAACACCGCGCCCGACGCCACGGCCTTGACCGGGTCGGCGGTGATCGCCTGCGCGATGCGCCTCGTCTGCTCGGCGATGTGCGCGTGATCGGCCTTCGCCTGGTCGACCGAGTTCAGCACCTTGTTCGCGGCGTCGGCCGTCTTGCTCGCGATGTAGCTCAGGCGGCTGCGTGCGTCGGGCAGGCCCACCGCCGCCTGCTGCAGCTTGGGCATCACGCCGAGCTGATTCAGCGTGTCGTGCAGCTGGCGCGTGATGTGGCCGAGCTGCTGGAAGATCTCGGGCGAGGCCTGTGCGGCCATCTGCGGCGCGAGGGCGGAGAAGTCGTCCATCTTCATCGTGTGGGCCCCGCGCTCAGGCCGTGGCGGCCAGCTTCTGCATGATCTTCTGCACCTTCTCCTCCAGCGTGGCCTTCGTGAAGGGCTTGACGATGTAGCCGGCGGCGCCGCTCTGCGCGGCGAGCACGATGTCTTCCTTGCGCGCCTCGGCGGTCACCATCAGCACCGGAAGGTGCTTCAGGCTGTCGTCGGCCTTGATCGCCTTTAGCAGCTCGAAGCCGTTCATGTTGGGCATGTTGATGTCGCTGACGACGAAGTCGAACTTGTCGGCGCGCAGCATGTTCAGCGCGATCGCGCCGTCCTCGGCCTCGTCGGCGTTGTGGCAGCCCATCTCCTTGAGCAGGCCGCGGATGATGCGGCGCATCGTGGAGAAGTCGTCGACGATCAGGAACTTCAGGTCGGTGGGGTTGCTCATGGGGCTCTCGACGGCGTCACGGGTTGGATCGGGGGGACGATCGCGGGCGGCAGCTCGGCGCCGACGGCCTCGGCCACCTCGGGGGCGGTGCGGAAGAAGCGGTCCTCGGCCTCGCGGTTCATCACGATCACGCTGATGCGGCGGTTCTGCGGGTGGAAGGCGTCCTGGGCGTCGAAGGGCGTGCTCGCGGCGAGCCCCTGCACGCGCAGCACGCGGTCGTCGGGCAGGCCGCCGGCGATCAGCTCGCGGCGCGACGCGTTGGCGCGGTCGGCCGACAGCTCCCAGTTGCTGTAGCCGCGCTCACCGCCGGCGAACGGCGTCGCGTCGGTGTGGCCCTCGAGCGTCAGGCGGTTCGGCACGCCGGCGAGCACGGTGCCGATGTCGCGCAGCAGCTCGCGCATGTACGGCTGCACTTCGGCGCTGCCGCTGGCGAACATCGGGCGGTTGCCTTCGTCGACGATCTGGATGCGCAGGCCGTCGCGCGTCATGTCCAGGCGGATCTGCGCCGCCAGCGCGGCCAGGCGCGGGTTGGCGGCAATCTTGCGCTCCACCTTCTCCTTGAGCTCCTCGAGCCGCGCCTGCTCGGCGCGCCGCTGCTCCTCCTTCAGCGCCTGCAGGTTGATCGTCGAGTGCTGCTGCGGCACGTCGCCACGCCTGACCTGGCCCGTGCTGCGCGTGAGGTCCTGCCCGCCGCCCTTGATCACGTGCGACGCGTCGCCCGAGCCCGAGCCCGA
>JALOSD010000218.1 GCA_025458585.1 Burkholderiaceae bacterium
TCGGGCGTCGTGCGCCCCTTCTTCAGCGCCTTGTCGAGCAGGCCCTGCGAGTACGCCTTGCCCTTCTCGGCGAGTTCGAGCGAGGTGTCGAGCAGCACGGCGTCGATGCCCGCCTTCGCCGACACGTGGGCGATGCCCGCACCCATCATCCCGGCGCCGAGCACGCCGAGCCTGCGGACCTGCGACGGCTGCACCTTGGGCGGCCGCGACGCGCCCTTCTTGATCGCGCCCAGCTGGTACCACAGCGTGCCGATCATGTTGCGCGATTCCTGGCTCATCGCGCAGGCCGCGAAGTAGCGGCTCTCGACGGCGCTCGCCGCGTCGAAGCCGAGCAGGCCGCCCTCGAACACGCTCGACATGATGTGCGTGACCGCCGGGTAGTTGCCGTAGCTCTTCGCCGCCGCCACCGACGGCCCGATCGACCACATCTGCGCCACCGCCGGCGCGCGCGAGTCGCCGCCGGGGAAGCGGAACTTCGCCTCGTCCCACGGCTGCCTGGCCTTCGGGTGCGCCACGCACCACGCCTTCGCCTTCGCGAGCAGGTCGTCGCGGTCCTTGGCGAGCTCGGTCACCAACCCGATGCCCAGCGCCTTGGCCGGTGCCACGTCGTTGCCCTCGGCCATGATCTGCAGCGCGGCCTGAATGCCCACCAGCCGCGGCAGCCGCACCGTGCCGCCGCCGCCGGGCAGCAGGCCCAGCTTGACCTCGGGCTGGCCGAGCTTGAGCCTGCGGTCGTCGAGCACGATGCGCGCGTGGCACGCGAGCGCGATCTCGAGCCCGCCGCCGAGCGCGTGGCCGCCGATCGCCGCCACCACCGGCTTGCCCATCGTCTCCATCTTGCGCAGCACGGCCTTCATCGCCATCGACGCCTCGAATGGCTCGCGCGGGTCCTGCCACTTCGACATGCGGTCGAGGTCGCCGCCGGCGCAGAAGTCGGCCTTGGCCGACGTCAGCACGAGGCCCTTGATGGTCTCGTCACTGGCGACGCGCTCGACGACGTGCGCGAGCGCCGTCATCAGCTCGTCGTTGACGACGTTCATCGGCCGCGCGGGCAGATTCATCGTCGCGACGGCGATGCCGTCGGTGTCGATCTGCAGCGTGATCGCTTCGGTCTTCATGGTCACACCCTTTCGATGATCGTCGCGATACCCATGCCGCCGCCGACGCACAGCGTTGCGCAGCCGGTGGCGAGGTTGCGGCGCTCGAGTTCGTCGAGCAGGGTGCCCAGGATGATGCAGCCCGTGGCACCCAGCGGGTGGCCCATCGCGATCGCGCCGCCGTTGACGTTGACGCGGTCCAGGTCGACGCCGAGGTCGCGCGCCGTCTTCATCGGCACGACGGCGAAGGCCTCGTTGATCTCCCACAGGTCGACGTCCTTGGGCGTCATGCCCGCCTTGGCCAACGCCTTGCGGCACGCCGGCGTCGGCCCGGTGAGCATGATCGTCGGCTCGGAGCCGATCACCGCCGCCGCCCTGATGCGCGCGCGCGGCTTCAGCCCCGCCTTGGTGCCGCCGGCCTTCGAGCCGACGAGCATCAGCGCCGCGCCGTCGACGATGCCCGACGAATTGCCGGCATGGTGCACGTGCTCGATGCGCTCGACGGTGGTGTACTTGCGCAGCGCCGTGGCGTCGAAGCCCATCTGGCCCATCATCGCAAACGAGGGCTCGAGCTTGGCGAGCGCCTCGACGTTCGTGCCCGGGCGGATCGTCTCGTCCTCGGCCAGCATCAGCAGGCCCGCGATGTCGTGCACCGGCACGATCGAGTGCGAGAAGTGACCGGCGGCGCGTGCCGCGGCGGCGCGCTGGTGCGAACGCACCGCGAACGCGTCGACGTCGCCGCGCGTGAAGCCCTCCATCGTCGCGATCAGGTCGGCGCCGACGCCCTGCGGCACGAAGCCGAGCTTGGTGTTGATGCGCGGGTCCATGAACCACGCGCCGCCGTCGCTGCCCATCGTCCAGCGGCTCATGCTCTCGATGCCGCCGGCGACCACCAGGTCCTCCCAGCCGGTCATCACCTTCGCCGCGGCGAGGTTGACCGACTCCAGCCCCGAGGCACAGAAGCGACTGTGCGTGACGCCGGCCACGGTCTGCGCCCACTCGGCGTCGAGCACCGCGGTGCGCGCGATGTCGGCGCCCTGCTCGCCCACCGGCGTCACGCAGCCGAGCACGACGTCGTCGACGAGCGACGTGTCGAGCTCGTGGCGCGACTGCAGCGCCTTGAGCAGCGTGCGCAGCAGCCACACCGGCGTCGCCTGGTGCAGCGACCCGTCCTTCTTGCCCTTGCCGCGCGGCGTGCGCACGTGGTCGTAGATCCAGGCTTCGCTCATCGTGGTCTCCTTGCCCGCGCGGCTCACATCGAGCGCGCGGCGAGTTCCTTCATGATCTCGTTGGTGCCGCCGTAGATGCGCTGCACGCGCGCGTCGACGTACAGCTCGGCAATCGGGTAGTCCATCATGTAGCCGTAGCCGCCGAACAGCTGCAGGCACTCGTCCATCACCCTGCACTGCTGCTCGCTGACCCAGGCCTTGGCCAGCGCGGCGCGCGCCGCGTCGAGCTCGCCCTTCAGGTGCGCGACCATGCACGCGTCGACGAAGGCGCGGGTGGCGAGCACGGTGGCCTGCACCTCGGCGAGCTTGAACTTGGTGTTCTGGAAGTCCCAGATCGCGCGGCCGAAGGCTCGGCGCTCCTTCACGTAGGCCAGCGTCTCGGCGAGCGCGCGCTCCATCGCGCCGATGCCCTGCACGGCGATGATCAGACGCTCCTGCGGCAGCTGCTCCATCAGCTGGACGAAGCCCTGCCCTTCCCGACCGCCGAGCAGGTTCTCGGCCGGCACGCGCACGCCGTCGAAGAACAGCTCGCTCGTGTCCTGCGCCTTCAGGCCGACCTTGTCGAGCTTGCGCCCGCGCCGGAAACCCTCCACCGGCGCGCCGTCGGGCCCGTCGGTCTCGAGCACGAGCAGCGACGTGCCCTTGGCCCCGGCGCCGCGGTCCGTCTTGGCGACGACGATGATCAGGTTGGCGTGCTGGCCGTTGGTGATGAAGGTCTTGGCGCCGCTCAGCACGTAGTGGTCGCCGTCTCGCACCGCGTGCGTCGCGATCGCCTGCAGGTCGCTGCCGGTGCCGGGCTCGGTCATCGCGATCGCGCCGATGAGCTCACCCGCGACCATGCGCGGCAGCCAGCGGCGCGTCTGCTCGTCGCTGCCGTAGTGGAGGATGTAAGGCGCGACGATCGCCGAGTGCAGAGCGCCGCCGAAGCCCGACAGGTTGGCGCGCGACTGCTCGATCATGATCACGGCCTCGTGGCCGAAGTCGCCGCCGCCCCCGCCGTACGCTTCGGGCGTCGAGACGCCGAGCAGCCCCTGCGCACCCGCCTCGCGCCAGCACTCGCGCGGCACGATGCCGGCCTCGCGCCAGGCCGGCGCCTGCGGCACCCAGCGATCGCGCAGGAAGCGCGCGACGCTGTCGGCGAGCATGCGGTGCTCGTCG
>JALOSD010000219.1 GCA_025458585.1 Burkholderiaceae bacterium
CATGGACATGCTGACGCGCGACACGCTGCAGGACGAGTCGCTCGGGCTGAACTGCACCTGGTACGCCGACATCCTGATGACGCTGACCGAGCCGGCCCCGGCGGCGTCGAAGCCTTGACGAGCCGCGCCGCCGGCAAGATCGCGCGTCGCCCCACGCCGGCCTACATCGACAGCGACCCCTCGCGGAAGCCCGTCTTGTCGAGCCAGACGTTGACGAGCACCGGCCGGCCCTCGCGCGCGAGCTCGCGCGCGCGCCGCAGCGCCGGGCGCACCTCGTCGTCGCGCTGCACGAGCAGGCCGGCGGCGCCGAAGCCCTGCACGACCTCGTGATACGCGGTGCGCCCGAGCACGGTGCCGACGTCGTCGCCGAGCATCTTGACCTGCTCGCGCGCGATCTGCGTCCAGCCGGCGTCGTTGCCGACGACGGCGATCACCGCGATGCCCTGACGCACGAAGCTGTCGAACTCCGTCAGGCTCCAGCCGCACGCGCCGTCGCCGAACACGATCCACACCTCGCGCCCCGGGCGCATCGTGGCCGCGCCGAGCGCGAAGCCGGCGCCGACGCCGAGCGTGCCGAACGCGCCGGGGTCGAGCCAGCCGAGGGCCCCTCGCGGTCGCAGGATGTAGCTCGCGGTGCCGACGAAATCGCCGCCGTCGGCGACGACCACGGCGTCGTCGGCGGCTTCGGCGTCGAGCGCGCGGAAGAACGCGAGCGGATTGACGTACTCGCCGCGCGCGGCGGCGTCGCGGTCGATCTCGGCTTCGCGCGCGAGGTCGCGCTGGCGCAGCGTGCCGACCCAGTCGGCCCAGCGCGCGGGCGCGGCGGGCAGGCGCGCCGCGAGCTGCACGATCGTCTGCCCCGCGTCGCCGATCACGGCGACGTCCGGGCGGCGGTTGAGCCGCGCGTCCTTCGCGCTGCGGTTGGCCGCCAGCAGCGTCGCGCTGCGGCGCACGTGGCGGCCGTAGTCGAGGCGGAAGTCGCACGGCACGCCGGCGAGCAGCACGCAGTCGGCCTCGCGCAGCGCGTTGCGGCGCGCGTGGCGCATCTGCAGCGGGTGGTCGCGGCCGAGCAGCCCGCGCGCCATGCCCGACAGGTACACCGGGATGCCGAGCGCCCCTGCCGCCTGAGCGACGAGCTCGACCCGCGCCGCGTCGACGACCGCCTGGCTGCCGATCACGGCGAGCGGCCGCTCGGCCTTTGCCAGCGCGGCGGCGGCCCTTGCGAGCGCGGCGTCGCCGGGCGGCGGCGCCACGACGGACCGCGCCGCGGGAGGCACGGCGTCGTGGCTGCCGGCGAACATGCGCGCGGCGTGGCGGTTCAGGTACCAGCGCAGCGCGCGGTCGGCCAGGCCCGTGCCCTTGCCGGCGGCGTCGGCGTACCACTGGCGGATCGACGCCTCGTCGTACAGCAGGTCCACCGGCACCTCGACGAACACCGGCCCCGGCACGCCGTCGCGCGCGAGCGCGAACGCTTCGACGACGGCCGGCGCGAGGTCGCGCACCCGCCGCACGCCGACGAAGCGCTTGACGTGCGGCTCGACGAGCGGGCGCTGCGCGATGTCCTGCAGCGCGCCGCGGCCCTGCAGCGCGGTGGGCGCCGCGCCGCCGAGCACGACGAGCGGCGACTGCGCGAGCTGCGCGTTCTTCAGCGCCGTGATCGTGTTCGTGATGCCCGGCCCGGCCGTGACGGCGGCGACGCCTGGCAGGCCGCTCAGCCGCGCCGCGGCGTCGGCGGCGAACACGGCGGTCGCCTCGTCGCGCACGTCGACGACGCGCACGCCGCGCGCCTTCGCGCCGGCGAGGATCGGCGAGATGTGCCCGCCGCACAGCGTGTACAGGTGCGTCACGCCGTGCGCCACGAGCGCCTCGGCGACGCGGTCGCCTCCGTGGCGCGGCGCAGCGCCGCTCATGCCCAGACGACGCGCTGCTTCGCCGCGTACCAGCCGTCGACCTTGGGCTCGACCGCCTTCTCGATACGCGCGCGGCGGATCTTCATCGTCGGCGTCAGCGTGCCGTCCTCGATCGACCACGGCTCGCGCGCGACGACGATCATCTGCAGCCGCTCGTAGTCGGCCACCGCCGCGTTGACGCTGTCGAGCAGCTGCTCCATCTCGCGCTGCACCTCGGCGCGCACCGCGGGGTCGCCCAGGCGCGGGCGCAGCGCCTCGGCCGGCACGACGATCGCGTACGCCGACGGGTGGCCCACGCCCGAGACCATCGACAGCTCGACCATCGGGTGCGCGTTGATCAGGTTCTCGATCGGCGCCGGCGCCACGTACTTGCCCTTGGCGGTCTTGAACAGTTCCTTCGCGCGGCCGGTGAGCTTGAGCATGCCGTCGGGGCGCCGCTCGCCGAGGTCGCCGGTGCGGAAGAGGCCGTCGGCGGTGAACGACTCGGCCGTCAGCTCGGGCTGCTTGTAGTAGCCGGCGAACTGGCCGGGCGACCTGATCAGCACCTCGCCCTCGGGGCTGAGCCTGACCTCGACGCCGGGCATCGGCACGCCGACGTAGCCGGGCTCGCTGAACTGCTCGTTCGAGGTGTGCGAGTACGACGCGTCCTCCGTCATGCCGTAGCCCTCGAACAGGCGCAGGCCGATGCGGCGGTACCAGCGGATCAGCTCGGGCGGCAGCGGCGCCGAGCCGCTGCCGGCCTGCACGACGTGGTCGAGACCGAGCCCGGCGAGCACCTTCTTCGCGACGATCTTGCGGAGGATCGGGATCGACAGCAGCCGGTCGAGCTTCTTCGGCGGCATCTTCGCGAACACGCCCTGTTGGAACTTGAGCCACAGCCGCGGCACCGAGATGAACAGCGTCGGCCGCGCGCGCTTGAGGTCCTCGACGAAGGTGTCGAGCGACTCGGCGAAGAACACCTGCGTGCGCCCGTCGACGAGCGAGGCGCCCTCGATCCACGAGCGCTCGAAGCTGTGCGCGAGCGGCAGGTACGACAGCACGCGCCCCTCGGCGGTCGCGCCGATGCGCTGGCGGATGTCGGCGTTGATGTTCGCCGCCGCCGCGCTGAAGGCGCCGAACGTCGTCATCACGCCCTTGGGCGTGCCGGTCGAGCCCGAGGTGTAGATCAGCATCGCCAGCTCGTCGGGCGCGCGCGCGACGCGGCCGGCCAGCGGCGCCGTGCGTGCGACGATCTTGTCCCAGCCGTCGTACTCGGCGAGCGCCGACGCCGGCGCGAGCGGCAGCGCGAGGCGCGGCAGCGTGGCCGGCACGCCCGGCTTCTGCTGCTCCCAGGTGTCGAGCTTGCCGACGAACAGCAGGCTCGACTCGCTGTGCTCGAGCACGAAGCGGATCGTCTCCGCCGTCTCGGTGGGGAAGATCGCCACCGTGGTGTAGCCGCCGATCCAGATCGCGAGCTCGGCCATGAAGAAGTGGGCGCAGTTCTTCGACAGGATCGCCACCTTCGCGCCGGGCGGCAGGCCGAGCGAGCGCAGGTGCGCCGCCATGCGGCGCGACTGGTCGAGCACGTC
>JALOSD010000029.1 GCA_025458585.1 Burkholderiaceae bacterium
TTCGGCCCGCTGGCGTGCGTGCGTCGCGAGGACCTGAAGCCCGGGCGCGAGCGCCGCGACGACGCGCCGCGCTGGGTGCTCACGGCGTCGCCGTACTGGAGCGCGCACAACCTCGAGCTCGACCAGGCGCAGGTCGTGCGGCACCTGCTCGACGACCTGCAGCGCCTGGGCGTGCGCCGCGTCGCGCCGCCGGCGCACGCGGCGGCGCACCTCTGGCGCTACGCCGAGGTGCCGCAGCCGCTCGCCGCGCCCTGCGGCTGGGACGCGGCCGCCGGCGTCGGCGCCTGCGGGGACGCCTGGCACGCGCTGGCCGGCGCCTCGAGCGTCGAGCGCGCCTGGCATTCGGGGCGCGCGCTGGCGCGCGAACTCGCGGCGCCGGCGGCTGCCGGCGTCGGCGCGCGGTGAGCGCCCCCAGGGCCGGGATGCGTCCGGCCCGTCTCCCGAGGGGGTCGAGCAAACTCGGGGCGGCCCGGCGTTTCCCCGAGCGTCACAGCCAGCCCTTGCGCTTGAAGTACCAGAACGGCGTCACGACGCTGAACGCCATCAGCGCGAGCGAGAACGGGTAGCCGAAGCGCCAGCTCAGCTCGGGCATGTGCTCGAAGTTCATGCCGTAGATGCTCGCGATCAGCGTCGGCGGCAGCAGCGCGACCGCCGCCACCGAGAAGATCTTGATGATGCGGCTCTGGTTCAGGTTGATGAAGCCGACCGTCGCGTCCATCAGGAAGTTGATCTTGTCGAACAGGAAGCCGGTGTGGCCGTCGAGCGAGTCGATGTCGCGCAGGATCTGGCGCGCGTCTTCGAACTGCTCGGCGTTGAGCAGGCGGCTTCGCATCAGGAAGCTCAGCGCGCGGCGCGTGTCCATCACGTTGCGGCGGATGCGGCCGTTGAGGTCCTCCTCACGCGCGATCGCCGCCAGCGCCTCGGCGGCCACGGCGTCGGTGACGTTGGCGTTCTGGCGCAGCACGCTCGCGCTGACCTTCTCGAGACTGTCGTAGATGCCCTCGAGCACGTCGGCCGAGTACTCGGCGTCGGTGTCGTAGAGCTTGAGCAGCACGTCCTTCGCGTCCTCGATCAGCGCCGGCGTGCGGCGCGCGCGCAGGCGCAGCAGGCGGAACACCGGCAGGTCCTCGGCGTGGACGCTGAACAGCACGTTGTCGCGCAGGATGAAGGCCACGCGCACGTTGCGCGCCGTCTTGCCTTCGAGCTCGTCCTCGTCGCCCTCGATCAGGAAGTCGGAGCGGATGTGCAGCTCGCCGTTGTCTTCCTCGTAGAAGCGCGCCGACTCCTCGATGTCCTCGTCGGCGACGTCCTCCGGGATCACGAGGCCGAAGCGCCCGGCGATCCAGCCCTTCTCCTCGGGCGAAGGCGCCTCCATGTCGACCCACACCGGGCGCAGGTCGGCGAGCGCGGCGGCGCTGCCGATCTCCTCCTGGTGCAGCCGGCCGTTGACCAGCGTGAAGACGTTGAGCATGCAACTCTCCAGCCGCAGGGCTCCGCAACGCGGGCCGTGCGGGCGGGGTGGGAACCGGCAACCGTCTCACCCCGCGTGCCCTGGGAGGGGCACCCCGCCGCGTGGCGGTCTGGAGCGGACGGTCACCGAGGGTGACTCTGGTCCAAAAGGATCTCTCCGCGAAACAGCCGACGATTATGGCACCGGCGCCCCTGCCGAGGCGTTCGCTCATCGTGCTGTCATCGGCTTGTCACGCCCGGGGTTCGGCGGCACACTGGGTCGAACCGCCGGTGCCGTCCGGCCGGCGGCCGGCAGACTGCGCACGCAACCCGAAAGAAGGAGCGACTGATGAATCTGACGATCAGCGGACACCACCTGGAGGTGACCCCGGCCCTGCGCGACTACGTCGTGACGAAGCTGGACCGCGTCACGCGCCACTTCGACCAGGTGGTCGACGTCAACGTGCTGCTGACGGTCGAGAAGCTGAAGGAGAAGCAAAGGCGCCAGAAGGCCGAGGTGACGGTGCACGTCAAGGGCCGCGACATCTTCGTCGAGCAGTCGCACGAGGATCTCTACGCCGCGATCGACCAGCTGATGGACAAGCTTGACCGCCAGGTCGTGCGCCACAAGGACCGCACGCAGGATCACCACCACGACCCGGTCAAGCGCATGAACACGGAGCCGTAGGCCGAGTGAGCGCAAACATGCAGAAGCGGCCCGCGGGCCGCTTTTTTGTTGCGGCGCAGCAGCGGCGCAACACCCCCGACTCGCGGATCGTCCACAACCCTCGCCCGACCAAGGGCGTTCCTATAATCGCACGCTCTGTCACAGTGGCCGGGCTGGTGCTGCATTGCAGCAGTCCGGTGCCGCAGCCATGAACCGTCTCGCCGCCATCCTGCCCGCCAGCAACGTGCTGGTGAACGTGGACGCCACCAGCAAGAAGCGGGTCTTCGAGCAGGCGGGCCTGCTGTTCGAGAACCAGCACGCGATCGCGCGCGCGACGGTCACGGACAACCTCTTCGCGCGCGAGCGGCTCGGCTCGACCGGCCTCGGCCACGGCGTCGCGATCCCGCACGGGCGCATCAAGGGGTTGAAGAACCCGCTGGCGGCGGTGCTGCGCGTGCAGCAGCCGATCCCGTTCGACGCCCCCGACGACGAGCCGGTGCTGCTGCTGATCTTCCTGCTCGTGCCCGAGGCGGCCACGCAGCGCCACCTCGAGATCCTGTCGGAGATCGCCGAGATGCTCAGCGACCGCGAACTGCGCGAGCGCCTGAAGACGGAGGCCGACGCGGCGACGGTGCACCGCCTGATCCACGACTGGGAGCCGCTGAAGTCGGTCGCCTGATCGCGCGCGGGCGCGCACGCGCATGAAGCCGACGAGCATCAGCGCCGAAGCGCTGTTCGAGGAGCACCGCGACGCGCTGCGCTGGGAGTGGGTCGCCGGCCACGCGCACCCCGAGCGCCACTTCGACGAGGCCGCCGTTCGCGAGGCGGGCTCGGCCGCCGACCTGATCGGCTACCTGAACTACATCCACCCCTACCGGGTGCAGATCGTCGGCCGGCGCGAGGTCGCCTACCTGCGCGACGCGCCGCCCGACGTGCAGGAACGGCGCATCGCGCGCATCGTCACGCTCGAGCCGCCGGCGCTCGTCGTCGCCGACAACGAGGTGCCGCCGGACAAGCTCGTCGCGCTGTGCGACCGCGCCGACATCCCGCTGTACGTCACGCAGGAGCCCGCCGGCCACGTGATCGACGTGCTGCGCGCGTACCTGTCGCAGCGCTTCGCCGAGCGCACGACGCGCCACGGCGTGTTCATGGACATCCTCGGCCTCGGCGTGCTGCTGACGGGTGAATCGGGGCTCGGCAAGAGCGAACTCGGCCTCGAGCTGATCTCGCGCGGACACGGCCTCGTGGCCGACGACGCGGTCGACCTCTACCGCGTGTCGCAGACCGCGATCGACGGCCGCTGCCCCGAGCTGCTGATGAACCTGCTCGAGGTGCGCGGCATCGGCCTGCTCGACATCAAGGCGATCTTCGGCGAGACCGCGGTGCGGCGGAAGATGCGGCTGAAGCTGATCGTGCACCTGGTGCGCAAGGAGACGCTCGAACGCGACTTCGAGCGCCTGCCCTACGAGCCGATGTACGAGGACGTGCTCGGCGTGCCGGTGCGCAAGGCCGTGATCGCGGTCGACGCCGGACGCAACCTCGCCGTGCTCGTCGAGGCGGCGGTGCGCAACACGGTGCTGCAACTGCGCGGCATCGACACCTACCAGGAATTCATCGAGCGCCACCAGCGGGCGATGGAGCGCGGCGAGGCGCCCTGACGCGCCGCCGCCCGCTCAGCGCGGGCGGTGCGGGCAGTCGGCCTTCGTGCACGCGGCGTACAGCGCGAGCGTGTGTTCCTGCAGCCGGAAGCCACGCTCCTCGGCCACCGCGCGCTGCCGCGCCTCGATCTCGGCGTCGAAGAACTCCTCGACGCGGCCGCAGGTCAGGCACACGAGGTGGTCGTGGTGCTGGCCCTCGTTGAGCTCGAACACCGACTTGCCGCTCTCGAAGTGGCTGCGCGCCAGCAGCCCGGCCTGCTCGAACTGCATCAGCACGCGGTAGACGGTGGCCAGCCCGATGTCGGAGCCGTCGGCGAGCAGCGCCTTGAACACGTCCTCGGCGGTCATGTGACGCTGCGTGCTGCGCTGGAAGACCTCGAGGATCTTGATGCGCGGCAGCGTGGCCTTCAGGCCGCTGCTCTTCAGTTCGTCGGCGTGCGTCATGGACGGGTGCGGGGCAGGCCGGCGCGGCGCGCCGATAGAATCTTCGATCATATCGAGGCGCCTTGGCCCTGCTGCGCCCGCAACGATGAAGCCCGCACCCCCCCGTCGTCCGACCTTCCGCGCCGCCGCCGGCTGCGCCGCGCTCGCGGCCGTCGTCGCCGGCTGCAGCTCGACGCCGCCGGCGCCGCAGGACGCGAACCGCCTGTTCGGCATCATCACGCCGTACCGGATGGAGATCGTGCAGGGCAACGCGGTCACGAGCGACCTCGTCGACCGCGTGCGCCCGGGCATGCCGCGCGAGCAGGTGCTCGAGATTCTCGGCACGCCGCTGGTGGCCAGCATGTTCCACGCCGACCGCTGGGACTACGTGTTCCTGATCCGCCGCCGCGGCGCCGAGCCGCAGCGGCGCAGCGTCGTCGTGTGGTTCAAGGGCGACCGGCTCGACCGCGTCGAGGTGCCGCCCGACCTGCCGAGCGAGCGCGCGTTCGTCGCCGACATCAGCAACGTGCGCCCGCGTGCGGTGCCGGTGCTCGAGCTCACGCCCGAGCAGCGCGCCGCGCTGCCGGTGCCCGCGCGCCCGCCCGCGCCTCCGGCGGCCGAGCCCGTGGGCCCGGTGCGCGAGTACCCCCCGCTCGAGCCTTGAGATGACCGCCCCGCCCCTTCGCATCGCCGTGGCCGGCGCGTCGGGCCGCATGGGCCAGATGCTGATCGACGCCGTGCTGCAGGCCGACGACTGCACGCTCGCCGGCGCGCTCGACCGCGCCGACAGCCCGCTGCTCGGGCGCGACGCCGCGGCGCCGCTCGGGCGCGCCAGCGGCGTCGTCGTGACCGCGGATCTGCGCGCGGGCATCGCGCCGGCGCAGGTGCTGATCGACTTCACGCGCCCCGAGGGCACGCTCGCGCACCTCGCGGCGTGCCGCGAGCTCGGCGTGAAGGCGGTGATCGGCACGACCGGCTTCGACGACGCCGGCAAGGCGGCGATCGCCGAGCACGCACGGCACGTCGCGATCGTGATGGCGCCGAACATGAGCGTCGGCGTCAACGTCGTGCTGCGGCTGCTCGACGTCGCGGCGCGCGCGCTGAGCCAGGGCTACGACATCGAGATCATCGAGGCGCACCACCGCCACAAGGTCGACGCGCCGAGCGGCACCGCGCTGAAGATGGGCGAAGTCGTCGCCGCCGCACTCGGCCGCGACCTGAAGACCTGCGCCGTCTACGGCCGCGAGGGTGTCACCGGCGAGCGCGACCCGTCGACGATCGGCTTCGCGACGATCCGTGGCGGCGACATCGTCGGCGACCACACGGTGCTGTTCGCCGGCACCGGCGAGCGCATCGAGATCACGCACAAGAGCGCCAGCCGCGCCACCTACGCGCAGGGCAGCCTGCGAGCGGCGCGCTTCCTCGCCGACCGGGACCGCGGCCTGTTCGGCATGGACGCCGTGCTGGGACTGGCCTGACCCGGCCGTTCCGCCAATGGAGGGCACGCCCGGCTTCTGGGCCCAGACCGACGGCGTCGGGCGCGCGGTGGCGCTGCTGCTGCTTGCGATGTCGGTCGCGACCTGGGTCCTCATTTTCTGGAAGGGCTGGGTGCTGCGCCGCGCGCGGCGCGACATCGACCGCGGCGTGCCGGCGTTCTGGGCCGCGCCGACGCTCGACGACGCGCGCTCGCGCCTGGCCGCGATCGACCGCGAGCACGTGCTGCTGCCGCTCGTCGACGCCGCGCGCACGACGCCCGCCGGCGGCTCGCTCGAGACGCTCGCGCACCTCGACTCGCAGCTCACGCGCCGGCTGCGCGACGCGCTGCACCGCGGCCTCGCGCACCTGCAGTTCGGCCAGGTGCTGCTCGCCTCGGTCGGCGCGACTGCGCCGTTCGTCGGCCTGTTCGGCACCGTCTGGGGCATCTACCACGCGCTCGTCGCCATCGCTGCCGCCGGCGCGGTGACGATCGACAAGGTCTCGGGCCCGGTCGGCGAGGCGCTGATCATGACCGCCGCCGGCCTCGCGGTCGCGATCCCCGCCGTGCTTGCCTACAACGTCTACGGCAAGTGGGTCGCCGCGTGCGAGGCCGAACTCGAGGGCTTCGCGCACGACCTGCGCGAGATGATGATCGACGTCAATGCCGGCGCCGAAGCGCGATGAGCTTCGGCCGCCTCGAGCGCAGCGGCACCGGCCGCCCGATGAGCGACATCAACATGACGCCGCTGATCGACGTCATGCTCGTGCTGCTCGTGATCTTCATCATCACGGCGCCGCTGATGGCGCCGAGCCTGCGGCTGGACCTGCCGCAGGCCGAGGGCGCCAGCGTCGGCGACCCGGCCGAGTTCGTGACGGTGGCGATCGACGCCGACGGCGCGCTGTATTTCGGCGAGCAGCCGCTGCCGGCCGACGCGCTCGCGCAGCGCCTGGCCGAGGCAGCGAAGGCGAACCCGCAGCTCGAGGTGCAGCTGCGCGCCGACCGCGGCGTGCCGTACGGCCGCGTCGCCGAGACGATCGCGCTCGTGCAGCAGGCTGGGCTCACGCGCATCGGCTTCGTCACCGAGGCGCCCGCATCGCGCTGAGCGCACCGCCAGGCCCCGTGGCCGGCGCGCGGTGACCCGCTCCCTACAATCGCCCGCCATGAACGAGAAATACCTCCCGGCCGAGGTCGAGGCCGCGGCGCAGCGCCACTGGGCCGCGCGCGACGCCTACCGCGTGCGCGAAGACGCCGGCAAGCCGAAGTACTACGCCTGCTCGATGCTGCCGTACCCCAGCGGCAAGCTGCACATGGGGCACGTTCGCAACTACACGATCAACGACATGCTGGCGCGCCAGCTGCGCATGCGCGGCTGCAACGTGCTGATGCCGATGGGCTGGGACGCGTTCGGCCTGCCGGCCGAGAACGCGGCGATGAAGAACAAGGTCCCGCCGGCCGAGTGGACCTACTCGAACATCGCGCACATGAAGGCGCAGATGCAGGCGCTCGGGCTGGCGATCGACTGGAGCCGCGAAGTCGCCACCTGCAGCCCCGAGTACTACAAGTGGAACCAGTGGCTGTTCCTGCGCATGCTCGAGAAGGGCATCGCCGAGCGGCGCACGCAGGTCGTCAACTGGGACCCGGTCGACCAGACCGTGCTCGCCAACGAGCAGGTCATCGACGGGCGCGGCTGGCGCTCGGGCGCGCCGGTCGAGAAGCGCGAGATCCCCGGCTACTACCTGAAGATCACCGACTACGCCGACGAGCTGCTCGCGGCGGTGGCCGACCCGCAGGACAAGAACTTCCTCGCCGGCTGGCCCGAACGCGTGCGCCTGATGCAGGAGCACTGGATCGGCAAGAGCGAGGGCGTGCGCTTCGCGTTCGAGCACACGATCCGCGCCGACGACGGTGAGCTGATCGGCGGCGGGAGGCTGTACGTGTTCACGACACGTGCCGACACGATCATGGGCGTGACGTTCTGCGCCGTGGCACCCGAGCACCCGCTGGCGGCGCACGCGGCGAAGACGAGCCGCACGCTCGCCGCCTTCATCGAGCAGTGCCGCCAGGGCGGCACGACCGAGGCCGAGCTGGCGACGAAGGACAAGGCCGGCCTGCCGACCGGCCTCACGGTCACGCACCCGCTGACGGGCGAGGCGGTGCCGGTGTGGGTCGGCAACTACGTGCTGATGGGCTACGGCGACGGCGCCGTGATGGGCGTGCCTGCGCACGACGAGCGCGACTTCGCGTTCGCGAAGACCTACGGCCTGCCGATCCGGCAGGTGATCGCGGTCGACGGCGAGACGTTCTCGACCGACGCCTGGGCCGAGTGGTACGCCGACAAGGCGCGCGCGCGCTGCGTCCACTCGGGCGTGCTCGACGGGCTCGACTACCGAGCGGCGGTCGACAAGGTCGCCGCGCTGCTCGCCGCCAAGGGCCTCGGCGAGAAGAAGGTCACGTGGCGCCTGCGCGACTGGGGCATCAGCCGCCAGCGCTACTGGGGCACGCCGATCCCGATCATCCACTGCGACGGCAGCGACGCTGCGCCGGGCTGTGGCGTCGTGCCGGTGCCCGACGCCGACCTGCCCGTCGTCCTGCCCGAGGACCTGATCCCCGACGGCAGCGGCAACCCGCTGAACAGGTCGGCGGCGTTCCTGAACGTCGCGTGCCCGAAGTGCGGCCGGCCCGCGCGGCGCGAGACCGACACGATGGACACGTTCGTCGACTCGTCGTGGTACTTCATGCGCTACTGCGACCCGACGAACGCGCAGGCGATGGTCGCCGACGGCACGCGCTACTGGATGCCGATGGACCAGTACATCGGCGGCATCGAGCACGCGATCCTGCACCTGCTGTACGCGCGCTTCTGGACCAAGGTCATGCGCGACCTCGGCCTGGTGCAGGTCGACGAGCCGTTCACGCGCCTGCTGACGCAGGGCATGGTGCTCAACCACATCTACAGCCGCCGCACCCCGAAGGGCGGCATCGAGTACTTCTGGCCGCACGAGGTCGACAACGTCCACGACGCGCAGGGCCGCATCGCCGGCGCGACGCTCAAGAGCGACGGCAGCGCCGTCGACTACGAAGGCGTCGGCACGATGTCGAAGTCGAAGAACAACGGCGTCGACCCGCAGGACCTGATCGACCGCTACGGCGCCGACACCGCGCGCGTGTTCGTGATGTTCGCCTCGCCGCCCGAGCAGACGCTGGAGTGGAACGACGCCGGCGTCGAGGGCGCGCACCGCTTCCTCAAGCGCGTGTGGGCCACGGGCGCGCGGCTGGCCGAGCGCATCGGCGCCGGCTGTGGCGTCCGCGCCGACGCCGCGAGCCCGGCCGCGCGCGAGCTGCGCCGGCAGACGCACCTGCTGCTGCGCCAGATCGGCCACGACTACGAGCGGCTGCAGTTCAACACCGTCGTTTCGGGCGCGATGAAGATGCTCAACGCGATCGACGACGCGCCGCTCGTCGACGGGATGGCCGACTGTGCACTGCTGCGCGAGGCCTTCGGCATCCTGCTGCGCGCGCTGTATCCGGCCGCGCCGCACCTCGCGCACGTGCTGTGGGTCGAGCTCGGCTACGCCGCCGAGCTCGGCGAGCTGCTCGACGCGCCGTGGCCGGCGGTCGACGAGGCCGCGCTCGTCGTCGACGAGATCGAGCTCGTGCTGCAGGTCAACGGCAAGCACCGCGGCGCGATTCGCGTGCCGGCGCAGGCCGACCGCGCCGCGATCGAGGCGGCGGCGGTCGCGAGCCCCGACTGCGTGCGCTTCGCCGAGGGCCGCACGCCGAAGAAGGTGATCGTCGTGCCCGGGCGTCTCGTCAACGTCGTCGTCTGAACGCGCGGTGACGAGGCTCTCGCGGCGCCGGCTCGGTGTGCTGCTGCTCGCGGCGACGGTCGGCGGCTGCGGCTTCCAGTTGCGGCGCGCGCCCGACCTGCCGTTTCGCAGCGTCACGCTCGTCGGCTTCAACGAAAGCCACGGCACCGCGCGCGAGCTGCGGCGCGCGATGCCGGCCGGCGTGGCCGTCGTCGACGACCCGCGCCAGGCCGAGGTCGTGCTGGAAGCGCTCGCCGACGAGCGCCGGCGCACGGCCTCGGCGTCGACCGCCGCCGGGCAGGTGCGCGAGGTGGTGCTGGTCTCGCGCGTCGTCTACCGCCTGAGCACGCGCGCCGGCCAGCCGCTGCTCGGCCCGACCGAAGTCGCGCTCAGCCGCCCGATGAGCTACAGCGAGACCGCCGCGCTGCCGAAGGCGCAGGAGGAGCAGGTGCTGTGGCAGGCGATGGAGGCCGACATCGCGCTGCAGGTGCTGCGCCGGCTCGCGGCGGCGCCGAAAACCTGACGGGCGCACGATGCAGCTGCGCGCCGACCAGCTCGCTGCCCATCTGCGCGACGCGCGCGCGCTCAGGCGCCTGTACACCGTGCACGGCGACGAGGCGCTGCTCGTGCAGGAGGCCGCCGATGCGATCCGCGCCGTCGCGCGCGCGGCAGGCTTCGGCGAGCGCAAGGTGTTCACCGTCAGCGGCGCGCACTTCGACTGGAGCGGCGTGCTCGGCGCCGCGCAGGCGATGAGTCTGTTCGCCGAGCGCCAGCTGATCGAGATCCGCATCCCGTCGGGCAAGCCCGGCAAGGACGGGTCGGAGGCGCTGCAGCGCTACGCCGAGACGCTCGCCGACGACGTGCTGACGCTGGTGCAGCTGCCCAGGCTCGACGGCCAGCAGGTTCGCAGCGGCTGGTTCGCCGCGCTCGACGCCGCCGGCGTCGCGGTGCGCATCGACGCCGTCGAGCGGCGCGACCTGCCGCGCTGGCTCGCGCAGCGCCTCGCAGCGCAAGGCCAGCGCGTGGCCGACGGCGAGGAAGGCGAGCGTGCGCTCGCGTTCTTCGCCGACCGCGTCGAGGGCAACCTGCTCGCCGCGCACCAGGAGCTCGGCAAGCTCGCGCTGCTGCATCCCACCGGCGTGCTGTCGTTCGAGCAGATCGAGCAGGCGGTGCTCAACGTCGCGCGTTACGACGTGTTCAAGCTCGGCGAGGCCGTGCTCGCCGGCCAGGTGGCGCGCGCGCTGCGCATGCTCGACGGCCTGCGCGCCGAAGGCGAGGCGGCGGTGCTCGTGCACTGGACGCTCGCCGCCGACCTGCTCGCGCTGCAGCAGGTGCAGCGCGCGATCGCCGCCGGGCGGCCGCTGCCGATCGCGTTGCGCGAGGCGCGCGTGTGGGGCGCCAAGGAGAAGCTGTTCGAGCGCGCGCTGCCGCGCCTCGGCGAACGCACGCTCGCGCGCCTCGTCGAGGCGGCCAGCGTGTGCGACGGCATCGTCAAGGGGCTGAAGCACCCCGAATGGCCGCTCGACCCGTGGGACGCGCTGCGCCGGCTGATGCTGGCGACGATGCAGACGCTGCAGCCGTCGGCGCCGCGGCTCGTGCTGCGCGCGGGCGCGCCCTGACGTCGACGTCCGAGATCGGCCACGCTCGGGGCCGGTTCCCCAGCGACGGGGGACGTGCCGACAACGGCGTGCAACGCGCGGGCGGCGCCGGACGCCGGGTCGACCGAGCCGCTCGGGGTCACTGGTGGGCACCTACGCGGGCAGCGCGTGCAGCCTCACGCCCAGTGCACGCGCCACCTTCAGCACGGTGGCGAAGCTCGGGTTGCCGTCGGCGCTGAGCGCTCGATAGAGACTCTCGCGACTCAGCCCCGCTTCCTTGGCGACTTGTGACATGCCCTTGGCACGCGCGATGTCACCCAGCGCCCTGGCAATGCCCGCGACGTCGTCGGGCGCCTCCTGCAGCCACGCGTCGAGGTACGCCGCCATCTCTTCGGGCGTGCGCAGATGCTCGGCGACGTCGTAGGCGGACGTCCTGACTTTACTGGCGCGGTGTCGGCTCGAGGTCGTCATCGAATCACTCCCGGTACGAACGGTTCAGCCTGATCGCCTTGGCGATGTCTTTCACCTGCGACGACTTGTCGCCGCCGGCGAGCAGCAGCAGCAGCAGCAGCAGCAGCAAGAGTCGGTCGCCGCGCATCGAGTAGTACACGCGGCACCCGGGCCGACGTCGACGCGAAGTTCGGACACTCCATCGGTGAGGTTGCGGTGGTCGCCAGGATGGCCGTGGATCAGACGGTCGACGCGCACGAGGATGCGGGCGCGTCCCGCGGT
>JALOSD010000220.1 GCA_025458585.1 Burkholderiaceae bacterium
CCTTCGGGCCGCGCGCGCAGCACGAGCGCGGCGCGCTCGCCGTACAGCTGCGCCAGCCGCTCGCGGATGTTCGCGAGGCCGAGCCCCGAGCCGGCGGCGTTCCCATTGAAGCCGACGCCGTCGTCGGCCACCGTGATCTCGAGCCGGCCGTCGTCGCTGCGGCGTGCCGCCACGTCGACGCGCGCCGGCCCCACCTTCGGCTCGACGCCGTGCTTGACGGCGTTCTCGACCAGCGAGATCAGCAGCAGCGGCGGGCAGTGTGCGCGTTGCAGGTCGCCCGGCGCGTCGACCGTGAAGCTCAGGCGCGGCATGCGCGCGGCCATCAGCCCGAGGTACGCGCGCGCGAGGTCGAACTGGCCGGCCACGGTGGTTTCGGCGCCGCCGTCGCTGCGCAGGCGCGGGATCGCGGCGCGCAGGTACTCGACAAGGCGGTCGACCATCGCGCTCGCACGCGCCGGGTCGGTCGCGATCGCGCTGCGCACGCCGGCCAGCGTGTTGAACAGGAAGTGCGGCTCGACCTGCGCCTGCGCCGCCAGCACCGACAGCCGCAGCTCGGCCTCGCGCCGTTTTGCCTGCGCTTCGCGCAGCTCGCGCTCGCGCTCCAGCGTCGCGAGCGCCGCCAGCTCGCGGCGCCAGCCGACCAGCGCGAGGCCGCCGCCGAGCCAGAACGCGAAGGCGGCGCGCACCAGGGTGTTCGGCAGGTCGTCCGGCCGCCCTGGGCCGTTGGCGTCGGCGGGCGTGTCGCCGTCGGCGGCGCCGATGGGCTTGACCATGACGCCGATGTGCAGCGCGACGCGCCGGCGCTGCCCCGTCTCGTCGACGTCGCCGATGCGCTCGGCGATCCACTGCTTGATCGGCTCGGCGGCCACGCGCTCGAACGTGACCACGGCCGTCACCGTCAGCGCCAGCGCCGCGACGAGCGCCCAGCCCTCCTGCCGAGGCGGCCAGCCGCGCCGGCGCACCCACACGCCGACCCACGGGCCGACGACGAGCGGCAGCAGCAGGTGCATCGACAGGCCGAGCACGGCGGCCCACGGCCACGGTCCGCCCTGGCTGCGCCCGGCCAGCGCGACGAACGCGAGCACGAGCAGCAGCACGGGCGCCCACGCGAGCGTGCGCCCGCGCGCCCACGGGGCGCTGAACACCGGGTAGCGCCGGTAGCGCGTGAACCAGCCCTGCGCCCGCCCGGCGAGCTCGGCAGGCAGCGGCGCGTCGAGCGGTGGCGGCGCATGCGGCGCGAGGGTCGACATGGCGCGCAGCTTAACGGCGCGCCGCAGCCGCGCGGCGGCGCACGACGAACGCCGCCGCCGGCGCGACGAACGCGGTCCGGCGGGCGACGGGCGCGGCCGCCGCTATGCTGTGGCCCCCCGACCAGGAGACGCCATGTTCGACACCGCGATCGCCGGCAGCCTGCCCAAGCCCGGCTGGCTGGCCGAAACCCACAAGCTCTGGCCGCGCTGGAAGGCCGAGGGCGACGCACTCGCCGAAGCCAAGCTCGACGCGACGCTGCTGTGGATCAAGCAGCAGGAGGACGCCGGCCTGAGCGTGATCGGCGACGGCGAGCAGGCGCGCCAGCACTTCGTGCACGGCTTCCTCGAACGCGTCGAGGGCATCGACTTCGAGCACAAGGTCGAGATGGGCATCCGCGCCGACCGCTACAAGGCGATGGTGCCGCAGGTCGTCGGCCCGCTGCGCCTGAAGGGTCGCGTGCACGAGGCCGAGGCGAAGCTGCTGCGCGCGCACACGACGCGCGCGACCAAGTTCACGCTGCCCGGCCCGATGACGATCGTCGACACGGTGGCCGACCGCTTCTACGGCGACCGCGTCAAGATGGCCTTCGCCTTCGCCGAGTTGCTGAACCAGGAGGCGCGCGCGCTGCAGGCCGACGGCATCGACATCGTGCAGTTCGACGAGCCGGCGTTCAACGTCTACATGGCCGAGGCGGCCGACTGGGGCGTGAAGGCGCTCGAGCGCGCCGCGCAGGGGCTCACGTGCAAGACGGCGGTGCACATCTGCTACGGCTACGGCATCGAGGCCAACGTCGAGTGGAAGAAGACGCTCGGCGACGAGTGGCGCCAGTACGAGCAGATCTTCCCGGCGCTCGCGAAGAGCTCGATCGACCAGGTCAGCCTCGAGTGCATCCACTCGCACGTCCCGCCCGACCTGATGGCGCTGCTCGCAGGCAAGGACGTGATGGTCGGCGTGATCGACGTCGCGAGCGACCGCGTCGAGACGCCCGAGGAGGTGGCCGACACGATCGCGACCGCCTTGCGCTTCGTGCCGGCGAAGCACCTTGTCGCGTGCACGAACTGCGGCATGGCGCCGATGGACCGCACCGTGGCCGAGGCCAAGCTGCGCGCGCTGGTGGAGGGCGCCGCGCTCGCGCGCGAACGCTGGGCGGGGGCATGACGGCGACGCTTGCGCCCCCCACCGTCGCCCCACCCGACGTCGACGCCGCGCTGCTCGAACGCGGCCACGCGGTGCTCGACGCCGCCGGTCTGTGCGCGCTGCTCGGCGACGGCGCGACGCCGACGACGCTGAACGCCTGGTGGCCGTTCTGGGACCGGCTGCCGCCCGACACCCATCTGCGCGACGGCGGGCGCTACCGCCGGCGGCGCCATTCGTGCTTCACGGTCGACGGTGACGTCGTCGCCGTGGTGCCGCACCGCGCGCACTGGCAGCCGGTCGAGTACAACGCGCTGCACGGCGGCATCGAGCGCTGGTTCGAGCCGATCGAGCCGGCGCTCATCGACGATCCGCGCTGGGCGCGGCTGCTGGCGGTCGTCGCGGCGCGGGCGTCGGCGCTGCGCGGCGCGCAGCGCTGGTACGTCGAGGCGCATCCGTTTCGCATCGACGCGTCGGAAGGGATCGGGCGGCCGACGCCCGAGGGCGCGCACCGCGACGGTGTCGACCTGGTGGCGGTGATCCTGGTGCGCCGCGTCCGTGGAGCGTGCTGCTGCTCGACGACGAGCGCGTGATCCACGAGACGACGCCGATCCAGCCGCTCGACGCGGGTGCGCCGGCGTATCGCGACACGCTCGTGCTGACCTGCCGCGCCGGCGGCTTCCAGGGGCCCGACGCGCGTTGAACCGACAGCCGGCGGCGCCTCAGCCGTCGAGGCTCGCGAGCAGCCGGCGGGCGCGCTCGCGCAGCGTCGCCGAGGTCGAAGCCGCGCCGAGCTCCAGGCAGTGGCGCGCGTACGGCATGTCCGACTGCAGCCGGTCGAGGTTCACGCGCCGGCCTTCGGCGGCCATCAGCCACTTGAAGTCGATCCACGCGAGCAGATCGGGGGCGTGCATGACGGGGTTCATCGCGGTGCTGCGGCTTTGATGCACATGCCCGAGTTTGAGGCCGCGCGCGCCGCGTCGATCCCACTTGGAGCGGAGAGCCGCCCCTAATCGGCGTGTCAACCGGCGGTCTGGCGCGGTGCCTGCGTCCCGGCGCGCGGCAGGTACTGCGACGACGTCACGCCCATCGACACGTAGATGCTCGTCAGCGCCTCGACGCCGACCGCCGCCGGCGTCACCCAGGCCTCGGGCACCCACAGCAGCCCGCCGCCGATCGGCACCGGCGCGGTGGGCACGAGCACGGCGATGCAGCGCCGGCCGTCGATCAGCACCGGATCGGCGTTCGACAGCAGCGCCAGCGCCGTCGCGCCGCCGGGCCCGCCGAAGTGCAGCCACACCGGGCGCATCGACTTCAGCCCGCCTTCGGTCGCGGGATCGCGCTTGGCGAGCAGGTCGACGAGGCGGCGGATCACGTCGTAGACGGTGCTGACGATCGGGATGCGCCGCACGACGGCGTCGACGAGCCGCGCGATGCCGCGCTGCAGCCCGGCCTCGACGAGCACGCCCAGGCCGAAGATCGCTGCCGCGACGATTCCCAGCCCGAGCAGGTAGCCGACGATCTCGGAGCCGGTGACGCCGAATCCCAGCGCCTTCACCAGCCCGCCGACCGCGCTCTGCGGCCCGAGCCACTTCAGCAGCACGCTGATCAGCCATGCGAACACGGCCACCGTCGCCGCCAGCGGCAGTGCCGCGACGAGGCCGGTGACGAAGATGCGGATCGGGTTGTGCTTGGCGGTTTTCACGGTGCGTCCTCGTGGCGTGGCGGCGCGGATTATCCGAACGCCCGTCGGCGCTGGCGGCGGTCTGTCCGCCCGCCAGCGCGGTTCGTCGCACGCCGCTGGCGCGTGCGGCCGCCGCTGTCGACACTGCTCCCATCGACCTGTCACCCGGAGACGACGATGGCCCCGATCCTCCCCCGCCGCGTTCCCCGCATCGCCACGCTCGCCCTGGCCGCCGTCGCCGCCGTCGCCACGCTGTCGGCGGCGCTGTGGGTGGGAGCACGGCACGCCGAGCCGGCGCTGCCGGCGGTCGACCCGAGCCCGGTGCACCGTGTGGTCGTTACCGCGACGCGCCTGCCCGCGGTCGCGCACGACGAGGGTGCGGTGCATCGCGTCGAGGTCACGGCGACGCGCCTGCCCGCGGCCGAGCCGGTGCACCGCGTCGTCGTGACGGCGCCGCGGCTGCCGCAGTCGCAGACCGTGGCCGCCGGCGCCGGCGAGCCGGCGAGCCGGCCGCTGTGATCGATGCGGTCAGCGGTGCTGTGATCGGTGCTGTGGGTGGCGGGCGGCGCCTACACTGCGGCGCCCGTCACGACCCGCGCCGCCGATGACCCCGACCGACTCTGCCGCCCCCGAGAAGACCGCCGACGCCGACGAGCGCGCGAAACGCCAGCGCCAGCAGGTCGAGCGCGCGCTCGCGCAGCCGCCGATCACGACCGCCGGCTCGGTGCAGACCGCCGATGGCCGGCTCGACTACCGGTGCACGGCCGAGTTCGTGCCGGTGCGCGCAGCCGGCCTCGACGCTGCCCATACCGAGCCCGAGGCGGCCGTGTTCACGGTCGCCTACCGCGTCGGCGACGATCCCGCGCGGCCGGTGTGCTTCGCGTTCAACGGCGGACCGGGTTCGGCGTCGATCTGGCTGCACCTCGGCGCGCTCGGGCCGAAGCGCGTCGTCGTGCCCGACGACGCGACGATGCCGCAGCCACCGTACGACGTCGTCGACAACCCGCTGACCTGGCTGCGCCACTTCGACCTCGTGTTCGTCGACCCGCCGCACACCGGCTGGTCCGTCAGCGGCAGCACCAAGGTGCGCGAGCGACTGCTCAGCGTCGACGGCGACGTCGCTGCGCTCGCCGACGTCATCCAGGGCTGGCTCGCGCGCCACCGGCGCTGGGGTGCGCCGGTCTACCTCGCGGGCGAGAGCTACGGCACGACGCGCGGCGCGGCGCTCGCCGACAAGCTGCAGGACGCGGGCGTCGCGCTGTCGGGCCTCGTGCTCGTTTCGTGCGCGATGGACCTGCAAAGCCTCGTCTTCGCGCCGCGCAACGATCTGCCGTACGCGCTGTTCCTGCCCGCGTTTGCCAACGTTGCCCAGTACCACGGGCGCCTGCAGGGCGCGCTCGGCGCGTCGTCGCAGGCCGCGCGCGAGGCCGCCGAGGCCTTCGTGCACGACGACTACCTGCGCGCGCTGCACGCCGGCGCCCGACTCGACGGCGCGGCCGCACGCCGCGTCGCGCGGCGGCTGGCCGAACTCACCGGGCTGCCGCGCGCGCTCGTCGAGCGCCGGAACCTGCGCATCGACGACGAGACCATGTTCGTCGAGCTGCTGCGCGATCAGGGGCGCATCGTCGGCCGCCTCGAGGCGCGCTCGACCGCGCCGGCGGCGGCGTGCCAGCGCGTCGACTGGGACTTCGACCCCGGCATCGAGGCGATCGCCGCGCCGTACACGACGGCGGCGATGCGCTACTTCACCGAGCACCTCGGCCTGCACGAAGGCGTGCAGGCACTCCAGCGCTACGAGGTGCTGTCGATGGAGGCGCACAAGCAGTGGAACTGGAACCGCAACGGCCCCGACGGCCAGCCCGAGCGCGGCAACTCCTATGCGAGCACGAGCGACGACCTGTCGCGCGCGCTGCGCCGCAACGCGCACCTGCGCGTGTTCGTCGCCAGCGGCCGCTACGACCTGGGCACGCCGTACAGCGCGAGCGACTGGTCGCTGGCGCAACTCGACGCGCCGCGCGAGGTGCTGGCGCGCGTGACGCACCGCTACTACGACGCCGGCCACATGATGTACACGCGCGAGGCCGACCTGCGCCAGCTCGCCGCCGACCTCGCCGACTGGCTGATCGCAGCCTGAGCACGTCAGGCGCGCCGCCGGC
>JALOSD010000221.1 GCA_025458585.1 Burkholderiaceae bacterium
GGCGGCGGCCGTCCGGCCGCTGCGAAGGCGCTGCCTACAATGCCTCGAGGCGACACGTTCGAAGTCGCAACTGGAGGCACGTCCGTGCAGGTCACCCCCTCGGCCTTCAAGGCCTACGACATCCGCGGCATCGTCGGCCAGACGATCGACGAGACCTTTGCCGAGCACCTCGGCCGCGCCTTCGGCACCGAGGCGGTGGCCGCCGGCGAGAAGGCGGTCGCCGTCGGACGCGACGGGCGCCTGTCCGGCGCCGGGCTCGTCGCTGCGCTCGCGCGCGGGCTCGCGTCGACCGGGCTCGACGTCGTCGACCTCGGCGCGGTCACGACGCCGATGCTGTACTACGTGGCCGCCACGCGCGGCCGGCACGGCTGCCACTCGGGCATCCAGGTCACCGGCAGCCACAACCCGAAGGACTACAACGGGTTCAAGATGGTGCTCGCCGGCCGTGCCATCTACGGCGACGAGATCCAGCGCCTTCGCCAGCGCATCGAGGCCGAGGACTACGCGAAGGGCCGGGGTCGCATCGGCACGATGAATATCGTGCCCGAGTACGCGCACCGCATCACGAGCGACTGCACGCTCGCGCGGCCGATGAAGATCGTCGTCGACTCGGGCAACGGCATTCCCGGGGCGACGGCGCCGGCCATCCTGCGCGCGCTCGGCTGCGAGGTGATCGATCTCTACAGCACCGTCGACGGCGACTTCCCGAACCACCACCCCGACCCGAGCAAGCCCGAGAACCTGGCCGACCTGATCAAGGTCGTGCACGCGACCGACGCCGAGCTCGGCCTGGCCTTCGACGGCGACGGCGACCGTCTCGGCGTCGTGACGAAGGACGGGCAGAACATCTTCCCCGACCGCCAGCTGATGCTCTACGCGCGCGACATCCTGCAGCGCCACCCGGGTGCGCCGATCATCTTCGACGTCAAGTGCAGCCAGCGCCTGCCGGTGGCGATCCGCGAGGCCGGCGGCGTGCCGCTGATGTGGAAGACCGGCCACTCGCTGATCAAGGCCAAGCTCAAGGAGACCGGCGCGCCGATCGCCGGCGAGATGAGCGGCCACATCTTCTTCAAGGAGCGCTGGTACGGCTTCGACGACGCGATGTACACCGCCGCGCGTCTGCTCGAGATCCTGAGCCGCCACGACGACCCGAGCGCCGTGCTCAACGCGCTGCCCACCAGCCACAGCACGCCGGAACTGAATGTCGCCTGCGCCGAGGGCGAGCCGCACGCGCTCGTCGCGCGCCTGCAGGCCGAGGCCAGGTTCCCCGGCGCCGAGATCACGACGATCGACGGCCTGCGCGCCGACTACCCCGACGGCTTCGGCCTCATCCGGGCGTCGAACACGACGCCGGTGCTCGTGATGCGCTTCGAGGGCCACACGAGCGAGGCGCTGCACCGCATCGAGGCCGACTTCATGGCCGCGCTGCGTGCCGTCAAGCCCGACGCGAAGATCTCCGCTGCGGCCCACTGAAGCCGCTGCGCGATGCCGGCCGCGCTGGCGCGAGTCCTCTACGGCGCGCTGCTGCGGCTGCTGACGCCGGCGTACCTGCTGCGGCTGCTGTGGCGCTCGCGACGCGAGCCCGAATACCGGCGCCGGCTCGGCGAGCGGCTCGGCTGGTACCGCGCGCCCGTGGCGCCGGCGCTCACGCTGTGGCTGCACGCCGTCTCGCTCGGCGAGACGCGTGCCGCCGCGCCGCTCGTGCAGGCGCTGCGCGCGCACCGGCCCGGCCTGCGCCTGCTGCTGACCTGCGGCACCGCGACCGGCTGGCAGGCCGGACAGGCGCTGCTGCGCAGCGGCGACCTGCACACGTGGCTGCCGTTCGACACGCCGGGCGCCGTGCGGCGCTTCCTGCGTCACCACCGGCCGGCGGTCGGCGTGCTGATGGAGACCGAGATCTGGCCCAACCTGCTGCACGCGGCGGCGGCGGCGGGCGTGCCGATCGTGCTCGCCAACGCGCGCCTGAGCGAGAGAAGCCTCGCGCGCGGCGAGCGCTTCGCGGCGCTGCTGAAGCCGGCGGCGCAGCACGTCGGCGCCGTGCTCGCGCAGACCGAGGCCGACGCGCAGCGCCTGCGCGCCTTCGGCGCCGACCCGGTGCAGGTGTGCGGCAACCTGAAGTTCGACGTCGCGCCGTCGCCGCAGCTCGTCGAGCGCGGGCAGCAGTGGCGGCGGCTGCTGCGCCGGCCGGTCGTGCTCGCCGCGAGCTCGCGCGAAGGCGAGGAGGAGCCGTTGCTCGCCGCGTGGCAGCAGCTGCCGGCGCCGCGCCCGCTGCTGCTGCTCGTGCCGCGGCACCCGCAGCGCTTCGAGGAGGTTGCGCTGCTCGTGCTGCGCCGTGGCCTGAGGCTGCACCGGCGCACCGGCTGGGGTGAGGTGCCGCCGGCGGCCGTGCTCGGCGCCGACGTCTGGCTCGGCGACACGATGGGCGAGATGCCGCTGTACTACGGCTGCGCCGACGTCGCGTTGCTCGGCGGAAGCTTCGCGCCGCTCGGCGGGCAGAACCTGATCGAGGCGGCCGCGTGCGGCTGCCCCGTCGTGATGGGACCGCACACGTTCAACTTCGCCGAGGCAGCGCAGTGGTGCCTGGACGCACGCGCCGGGGTGCGCGTGGCCGGCATCGGCGAGGGCGTGCAGCGCGCCGCCGCGCTCGCCACCGACCCGCGGCGCGGCGACTGGGTCGAGCGCGCGCACGCCTTCGCCGCTGCGCATCGCGGCGCGACCGAGCGCATGGCCCAGCGCATCGTGGCGCTGCTGCCGTGACGCCGCGCTCGCGCCGCCGGGCATCGGCGTGCGCCTATGATCGACGGCATGTGGGCTCGACGCTGTGCAGGAGGTATGTGATGCGCCTTTCGATGGTCCCGCTGGCGGCTGCACTGCTCGCCACCGGTTGTGCGACTGGGCCCGACGTGCGCACCGATTTCGACCCGGCGGCCGACTTTGCGCGCTTCCGCACCTACGGCTTCGTCGCCCATGCCGGCACCGACCAGGGCGACGTGCGCTCGATCACGACGCTGCGCCTGCAGCAGGCGGCGTCGCGCGAGATGGAGGCGCGCGGCTACGTGCGCGCCGACGAACCCGACCTGCTGATCAACTTCACCGGCCGCCTGCAGGAGCGCGTCGACATCGAGTCGTGGCCGGCGCCGGCCTTCGGCGCCGGCTGGGGCTACCGCGCGTGGCCCGGCTCGGCGTGGGGCGGCTGGGGCGGCACGCAGGTGACGACGAGGCGTTACACCGTCGGCACGCTCGTCATCGACCTCGTCGACCGCGAGAAGCGCCAGGCCGTGTTCCAGGGCAGCGCCGAAGGCGTCGTCACGCAGCAGATGCAGAACAACCCGGCGCAGGCGATCGACGACGCGGTGGCGCACATCTTCGCGCGTTTCCCGTTCGTCGCCGGCCGCGCCGAGCCGGTCGCGGTGCCGCGTTAGACCCCGGCGCCCGCCGGGCCCGTCAGGGCTGCA
>JALOSD010000222.1 GCA_025458585.1 Burkholderiaceae bacterium
TCCACCACCCCCATCGGGGACAACCCTAGGGTCGCCGATCGAAGGCGTCTGGCCGTGCCGCCGGCGACGAACTCAGCCGGCGCCGTGCTCGAGCCCGAACTGCATCGCCGCCAGCCGCGCGTACAGCCCGCCGCGCTCGACGAGCTCGGCGTGCGTGCCGGTGTCGACGATGCGCCCGCCGTCCATCACGACGATGCGGTCGGCGCGCTGCACGGTGGCCAGGCGGTGTGCGATGACGATCGTCGTGCGATCGGCCATCGCGGCCTCGAGCGCGGCCTGCACCATGCGCTCGCTCTCGGCGTCGAGCGCGCTGGTGGCCTCGTCGAGCAGCAGCAGAGGCGGGTTCTTCAGGATCGCTCGCGCGATGCTGATGCGCTGGCGCTGCCCGCCCGACAGCCGCACGCCACGCTCGCCGAGGAAGGTGCGGTAGCCGTCGGGCAGCGCGGTGACGAAGTCGTGCGCGAATGCGGCCTTCGCGGCGGCGACGACCTCGTCGTCGCCGGCGTCGGGGCGGCCGTAGCGGATGTTCTCCATCGCGTCGGCGCTGAAGATCACGCTGTCCTGCGGCACGATGCCGATGCGTCGCCTGAGCTCGGCGAGCGCGACGCGTTGCACCGGCACGCCGTCGATCGCCACCGTGCCGCGCTGCGCGTCGTAGAAGCGCAGCAGCAGCTGCAGCACCGTGCTCTTGCCGGCGCCGCTCGGCCCGACGAGCGCCACCGTCTCGCCCGGACGCACGTCGAAGTCGAAGTCGGCGAGCGCCGCGTGCTGCGGGCGCGACGGGTAGTGGAACGTGACGCCGGCGAGCCGCACCGCCGACCCGCGCTGCACGGCGGGCAGCGGCTGCGGCTGCGCCGGATCGGCCACCGGCGAGCGCGCGGCGAGCAGTTCCATCAGCCGCTCCGTCGCGCCGGCCGCGCGCAGCAGGTCGCCGTAGACCTCCGATAGCACGGCGACCGAGCCGACGAGGATGATCACGAAGACGACCGTCTGGCCGAGGTGGCCGGCCGTGATGCGCCCGGCCATCACGGCCTGCGTGCCCTGGTACAGGCCCCACAGCAGGGCGCCGAAAGTGGCTGTGATCATGAAGCCGACGAGCAGCGCGCGCACGCGCGTGCGCCGGCGGGCGGTGTCGAACGCGCTCTCGGTGGCGGCGTCGAAGCGCGCGGCCTCGCGCGGCTCCTGCGTGTAGCTCTGCACGACGGGGATCGCGTTGAGGACCTCGGCGGCGATCGCGCTCGAGTCGGCGACGCGGTCCTGGCTCGCGCGGCTGAGCTTGCGCACGCGGCGGCCGAAGTACAGGCTCGGCAGCACGACGAGCACGAGGATGCCGAGCACCTGCGTCATCACCCACGGGTTCGTCACGACCAGCATCACGAGCGCGCCGGCACCCATCACGGCGTTGCGCAGGCCCATGCTCAGGCTCGAGCCGACGACGGTCTGCACGAGTGTCGTGTCGGTCGTCAGGCGGCTGAGCACCTCGCCGGTCTGCGTCGTCTCGAAGAACTCGGGGCTCTGCTGCACGACGTGGCGGTAGACGGCGTTGCGCAGGTCGGCCGTGACGCGCTCGCCGATCCAGCTCACCATGTAGAAACGCGCCGCCGAGAACACGCCGAGCGCCGCGCCGACGCCGAACAGCGCGAGGAAGTGCCCGCGCAGCGCGAGCAGTTGCTCGCCGGGGTCGGCCTTCACCAGCCCCTCGTCGATCAGCGACTTCAGCGCGAGCGGGAACACGAGCGTCGTCGCCGCGGCGAGCAGCAGGAACGCGAGCGCCAGCGCGATGCGGCCGCGGTACGGGCGCAGGAAGGGCAGCAGGCCGGACAGCGACCGCACGCGCCGCGCGGGCGGCGGCGCGTCGGCGCCGTCGGCGGCGGCGGGCGTCGCAGCGGCGGCGCGAAGGGTCGACGAATTCATCGGCGGCAGTGTAGGGGCGCGCTGCGATCGGCACGCACGATCGGCACGCAGGCCGCGGCGGCGCGTCGGCCGTCGGCGCCCACCCGCCCCAGGGGGTCGCGGCGATCGGAAACCTGCTGCAGCGGCGTGGCTTTGTGGTCGAATACGAAAACCGATCGACGTCGCGTCGAGCGGCCCTCAGATGAGCGAACCGTCTCGAGATTTTCCCGGGCTGCGCCGCCTTGCCGCGCAGGCGCTGCGGCTCGGCCCTTGGGGCGCGGCCGCGGTGCTGACCGTGTGCGTCGCGGCGCTTGCGACGGTGCTCGGGGCGGCCGTCGCCGCGGCGCTCGGCGGGCCGGTCGCAGTCGCCGCGGCCTCGGCCGCCATCTGTGCCCTGGTGTTGACACCGCCCGTCGGGGTCTACCTCGTGCGGCTGCTCGTCAAACTCGAGGCGGCGCGGCGGCAGCTAGCGCTGCAGGCCACGCACGACGAGCTGACCGGGCTCGCGAACCGGCGTCACTTCGTCGCCGCCGTCGAACGCGAGTGGTCGCGCTGCCAGCGCTACGGCACCGAAGGTGCGCTGCTGCTCGTCGACGCCGACCACTTCGGCGCTCTGAACGACAGCCACGGCCGAGCCTGCGGCGACGCGCTGCTGCGCCAGATGGCACGCACGGTGGCGCAGACGCTTCGTCCGGCCGACCTCGTCGCGCGGTTCGGTGGCGAACAGTTCGCGGTCTTCCTGCCGCACACCGACCCGCTTGGCGCACTCGACGTCGCCGAGCGCCTGCGCGTGCAGCTCGCCGACCTGCGTCTCGACTGGCAGGGCGTGGCCGTCGGCACGTCGGTGAGTATCGGCGTGGCCGTGATCGACGACGCCCAGTGGTCCCTCGACGCGCTGTTGCAGGACGCCGAGCGCGCTCTGCAGGCGGCCAAGGAGGCCGGGCGCAACTGCGTGCGCACGCCGCCCGTGGTGCCCGTGGGGTTGTCGGCCCCGGGCTCGTCGGTCGGCGACCGGCGCGCGGCCGGGCCGGTCTGAGGCTGCGGCTGGTTACAGCCGAAGCCGGGCGGCGTAGCCCGTCATCTCGAGATAGCCCGAGCCGACACGCCGGCCGCCGGCATCGCGCAGCTCGCTCAGCCCCTCCCAGTAGATCGCGCCCGTCGAGCCGCGGCTGTCGAGTTCCTGCGCGTCGAGCAGCGCGTCGACCTCGAAGCGGCCGGCCGGCGTGTGGACGCGCCACTGCACGGGGTAGGTCGCGCCCGACGCGGCGCTCGTCCAGCGACGCACGGGCGTGAACCGCACCTCGTCGGCGCCGAATGGACGCGCGGCGGCACCCGCGGCGCGGAAGCTGCCGCCGGCCCACAGCGCGCTGCCGTCGGCGCGGCGCAGCTGGAACGCCGTCAGCGCGCCGCCGTCGTCGAGGTTCATGCCGATCCAGTCCCAGCCGACCGCGTCGGGGTGGAGCACCGTCTCGCTCCACTCATGGTCCAGCCACGCCCGGCCCTCGACGGCGAGGCGGCGCGCGCCGCGCTGCAGCGTGCCGGTGACGGCGAGCTG
>JALOSD010000030.1 GCA_025458585.1 Burkholderiaceae bacterium
TCCTCCGGCGTGCCGGTGGCGACGACGCGCCCGCCGCCGGCGCCACCCTCGGGGCCCATGTCGATCAGCCAGTCGGCGGTCTTGATGACGTCGAGGTTGTGCTCGATCACGACGATCGTGTTGCCGGCGTCGCGCAGCTGGTGCAGCACCTTGAGCAGCAGCTCGATGTCGGCGAAGTGCAGCCCGGTGGTCGGCTCGTCGAGGATGTACAGCGTGCGGCCGGTGTCGCGCTTCGACAGCTCGAGCGCGAGCTTGACGCGCTGCGCCTCGCCGCCCGACAGCGTCGTCGCGCTCTGGCCGAGCTGCACGTAGCCGAGGCCCACGTCGAGCAGCGTGCGCAGCTTGCGCTCGATCGCCGGCACGGCGGCGAAGAACGCATGCGCTTCCTCGACCGTCATCGCGAGCACGTCGCGGATGTTGCGGCCCTTGTAGACGATCTCGAGCGTCTCGCGGTTGTAGCGCGCGCCGCCGCAGGTGTCGCACGGCACGTAGACGTCGGGCAGAAAGTGCATCTCGACCTTGATCACGCCGTCGCCCTGGCAGGCTTCGCAGCGCCCGCCGCCCGCGGAGGCGGCGACGTTGAAGCTGAAGCGCCCCGGTCCGTAGCCGCGCTCGCGCGCCGTCGGCACTTCGGCGAACAGGTCGCGGATCGGCGTGAACAGGCCGGTGTACGTGGCCGGGTTGCTGCGCGGCGTGCGCCCGATCGGGCTCTGGTCGACGTTGATCACCTTGTCGAACGCGTCGAGGCCCTCGATCTCGTCGTGCGGCGCCGGCTCGGCGTGGCTCTGGTAGAGCTTCCTCGCCACGGCGGCGTACAGCGTGTCGTTGACGAGCGTCGACTTGCCCGAGCCCGACACGCCGGTCACGCACGTGAACAGCCCGACCGGGATCTCGACCGTGACGCCCTTCAGGTTGTGGCCGCGCGCGCCGGCGATGCGCAGCACGCGCGGGTCGGTCTGCGCCGCGTGCGTCGCGCGCCGGCGCGGGACGTCGATGCGCAGCGCGTGCGCGAGGTAGCGCCCGGTGAGCGAATCGGCGTTCGCCGCCACCTCGGCCGGCGTGCCTTGCGCGACGACGCACCCGCCGTGCACGCCGGCGCCCGGGCCCATGTCGATCACGTGGTCGGCGGCGCGGATCATGTCCTCGTCGTGCTCGACGACGAGCACCGAGTTGCCGAGGTCGCGCAGGTGGCGCAGCGTGCCGATCAGGCGCTCGTTGTCGCGCTGGTGCAGGCCGATGCTCGGTTCGTCGAGCACGTACATCACGCCGGTGAGGCCCGAGCCGATCTGGCTGGCCAGCCGGATGCGCTGCGCCTCGCCGCCGGACAGCGTGTCGGCGCTGCGCTCGAGGCTCAGGTAGTCGAGGCCGACGTCGACGAGGAACTTCAGCCGCGCGCGGATCTCGCGCACGACCGGCGCCGCGATGCCGGCCTGCGCGCCCTGCAGCTGCAGGCGCTCGAAGGTCGCCAGGCTGTCGGCGAGCGTCGCGTGCTCGATCTCGAAGATCGGCTTGCGCGCGCCGTCGGCGCCGCGCAGGAAGACGTGCCGCGCCTCGCGCCGCAGCCGCGTGCCGCCACAGGCCGGGCAAGGCTTGGCCGCCTGGTAGCGCGCGAGCTCCTCGCGCACCGTGGGCGAATCCGTCTCGCGAAAGCGCCGCTCGAAGTTCGGAATGACGCCTTCGAAGGGGTGGCGGCGCTTGACGACGCGCGCCTTGCCGCGCGCGCCGTCGGCGCGGTAGACGAACTCGACGTCGGTCGCGCCCGAGCCGTGGAGCACGACGCGCTGGTGCTCCGGCGCGAGCTGCTCGAACGGCGTCTCGACGTCGAAGCCGTAGTGCTTCGCGACGCTCTCGAGCAGCGAGTGCGTATACGCGTTGCGCCGGTCCCAGCCCTTGACGGCGCCGCTGGCGAGCGACAGCTCGGGGAAGACGACGACGCGCTCGGGGTCGAACACGGTGACGCTGCCCAGACCGTCGCACTGCGGGCACGCGCCCACCGGCGAGTTGAAGCTGAACAGCCTCGGCTCGAGCTCGGGCAGCGCGTAGCTGCACAGCGCGCAGCCGAAGCGGCGGCTGAACACGTGCTCGTCGCCGCGGTCAAGGTCGAGGGCGAGCGCGCGCCCGTCGGCCAGCGCCAGTGCCGCCTCGAAGCTCTCGGCCAGCCGCTGGCGCAGCGCGGCGTCGCCGGCGCGTGTCTTGACGCGGTCGACGACGACGTCGACGTCGTGCTTCTCGCCCTTGCGCAGCGCCGGCAGCGCGTCGGCCTCGACGACGGCACCGTCGACGCGAAAGCGCACGTAGCCGCGCGACTGCCAGTCGGCGAACAGCTCGGCGAACTCGCCCTTGCGCTCGCGCACGACGGGCGCGAGCACCGCCAGCCGCGTGCCCTCGGGCAGCGCGAGCACGGCGTCGACCATCTGCGCGACGCTCTGCGCCGCCAGCGGCAAATCGTGGTCGGGGCAGTACGGCGTGCCGGCGCGTGCGTACAGCAGTCGCAGGTAGTCGTGGATCTCGGTGATCGTGCCCACCGTCGAGCGCGGGTTGTGGCTGGTGGCCTTCTGCTCGATGCTGATCGCCGGCGCCAGCCCCTCGATGACGTCGACGTCGGGCTTGTCCATCAGCTGCAGGAACTGGCGCGCGTAGGCGCTCAGGCTCTCGACGTAGCGGCGCTGCCCCTCGGCGTACAGCGTGTCGAACGCGAGGCTCGACTTGCCCGAACCGCTGAGCCCGGTGATCACGACGAGCGCGTGCTTCGGGATGTCGAGGTCGACGTTCTTCAGGTTGTGCGTGCGGCCCCCGCGCACGCGGATCGCGCCCGCGGGGGCGGGCGCGAAGGAGGGCGTGCAGGAGGTCGGCGCGGCGGTCTCGGGCGGCGCGGCGTGCGAGGGCGTCATGCGCGGCGGCGAAAGGGCAATCGATCATCATAACGACGCCGCCCGGCGCGGCGACCCCGCCCCGAGGCCGGGCCGCGGGCGGGCTGCCCCGAAACCGTCGACAATATCGATCCATGCGCATCCAGATATGGTTTAGGAGCCCGGCATGAGCCCGCCTTCGCCTTCGCGCCGCCGCTGGCTGATCGGCGGCGCTGCCGTCGCCGGCGTCGCCGCGCTCGACCTGCTGCCCGGCGAGCCGCTCTGGACGGTCGCGCGAGCCGCCGACGACTTCAAGGACTTCTTCGAGGGTCCTCCCGTCAAGGACTATCCGCTGCGCCAGATCAGCAAGCGCGTGTGGATGGTGTGGTCGCCCGACGGCTTCCCGACGCCCGAGAACCAGGGGATGATGTCGAACGTCGTCTTCGTCGTCACGCGCGACGGCGTCGTCGTGCTCGACAGCGGCAGCTCGCTGCAGATCGGCCAGATGGCGATCCGGCGCATCAGGACGGTGACCGACAAGCCGGTGGTCGCCGTCTTCAACTCGCACTATCACGGCGACCACTGGCTCGGCAACCACGCCTTTCGCGACGCGTTCGGCGCTTCGCTGCCGATCTACGCCCTGCCCGAGTGCATCAGCGAGATCGCCGGCGTGCAGGGCAACCTGTGGCGCTCGCTGCTCGAGCGCTGGACCAACGGCGCGACGATCGGCACCAAGGTCGTCGTGCCGGACCGGCCGGTGGCGCATGGCCAGGAGCTGCGCTTCGGCGACACGACGCTGCGGCTGCACCACTACGGCGTCGCGCACACGCCGTGCGACCTGTCGGTCGAGGTCGTCGAGGACGGCGTGACCTACGTCGGCGACGTCGCGATGCACCGCCGCATCGCGAACATGGACGACGGCAGCTACGTCGGCACGTTCCGCTATTTCGACGCGCTCGAAGCGAACGCGAAGAGCAAGGTCTGGGTGCCCGGCCACGGCGACGCCGGGCCGAACCTGCTGCGCGAGAACCGCGAGCTGTTCGAGGGCATCTACCGGCCCTGCGAGCAGGCGATCAAGGACGGCGTCGAGCTCGAGCGGGCGAAGGCGCTCGTGCTCGCCGACCCGCGGGTGCAGAAGTACGCCGCCGTCACGCAGGGCTTCGAGTCGAACATCGGCAAGTACACGAGCATCGCGTACCTGGAAGCCGAGAAGGAAGCTTTCTAGGGCGGTGCACGACGCGGCGGCCGCCCGTCAGTCGCCCGTCAGTCGCCCGCGGCCAGCACGCGCAGGATCTCGCGCCCGTAGGCGTCGAGCTTCTTCGCGCCGACGCCGCTGATGCCGGCGAGCGCGTCGAGCGTGGCCGGCGCCTCGCGCGCCATCTCGGCGAGCGTCGCGTCGTGGAAGATCACGTACGCCGGCAGCCCGTGCTCGCGCGCGACTTCGCCGCGCCACGCCTTCAGTGCGGCGAAGCGCGCGAGCGCTGCAGCGTCGAGCGGCAGCGGCGGCGCGTGCTCCTTCGCGCCGCGCCGCGGCGCCTTCGCGCGTGCCGGCGCCGCGCTCGGGCGGCGCAGCCACAGCGCGACCTCGCCGCGCAGCACCGCGCGGCTGCTGTCGGTCAGCGCGAGCGTGTGGTACTCGCCCTCGGCCTTCAGGTGGCCGAGGGCGATGAGCTGGCGCAGCACGGCACGCCACTGCGCCTCGCCCAGATCCGCGCCGACGCCGAACGTCGACAGCCGCTCGTGGCCGTGCTGCCGCACCTTGTCGGTGGCCTTGCCGCGCAGCACGTCGACGAGGTGACCGGCGCCGAACGCATCCGGGCCGAAGCCGCGGCCGTGCTGCGCGAAGCGGTAGACGCAGCTTAGCGCCTTGCGCGCGGCGTCGGTGGCGTCCCAGGTCTCGGGCGGCGCGAGGCAGTTGTCGCAGTTGCCGCAGGGCCGGCTCGCTTCGCCGAAGTAGGCGAGCAGCCGCACGCGCCGGCAGTCGGTGGCCTCGGCGAGCGCGAGCAGCGCGTCGAGCTTGTCGCGCTGCAGGCGCTTGAACTCGTCGCCGGCGGTGCCGTCGTCGATCATGCGGCGCTGGTTGACGACGTCGGCGAGGCCGTACGTCATCCACGCGTCGGCCGCGAGCCCGTCGCGGCCGGCGCGGCCCGTCTCCTGGTAGTAGGCCTCGATGTTCTTCGGCAGGTCGAGGTGGGCGACGAAGCGCACGTCGGGCTTGTCGATGCCCATGCCGAAGGCGATCGTCGCCACCATGACCAGCCCCTCCTCGCGCAGGAAGCGGTCCTGGTGCGCGCGCCGCGTCTCGGCCTCCAGCCCGGCGTGGTACGGCAGCGCGGCGATGCCTTCGCCTTCGAGCCAGGCGGCGACGTCCTCGACCTTGCGCCGGCTCTGGCAGTAGACGATGCCGGCGTCGCCGTCGTGCTCGTCGCGCAGGAAGCGCAGCAGCTGGCGCCGCGGGTCGTCCTTCTCGACGATCGTGTAGCGGATGTTCGGGCGGTCGAAGCTGCTGACGAAGGTGCGCGCACCCTCCAGCTGCAGCCGCTCGACGATGTCGGCACGCGTCGTCGCGTCGGCGGTGGCGGTGAGCGCCAGGCGCGGCACGCCGGCGTAGCGCTCGGCGAGCACCGACAGGCCGAGGTACTCCTCGCGGAAGTCGTGCCCCCACTGGCTGACGCAGTGCGCCTCGTCGATCGCGAACAGCGACAGCTTGCCGCGCTCGCGCAGCGCGTCGAGCATCGCGAGGAAGCGCGGCGTGAGCACGCGCTCGGGGGCGGCGTAGAGCAGCACGAGGCGGCCGCTGCGCAGCTCGCGCTCGACCGCCTGCGCCTCGTCGGTGCTGAGCGTCGAGTTCAGGAACGCGGCGTGCACGCCGGCTTCCTCGAGCGCGCCGACCTGGTCGTGCATCAGCGCGATCAGCGGGCTTACGACGACGGCCACGCCGCGGCCGGCGCGGTGGCGCACGATCGCCGGCACCTGGTAGCACAGGCTCTTGCCGCCGCCGGTGGGCATCAGCACGAGCGCGTCGCCGCCGGTCACGACGTGCTCGACGATCGCCTGCTGCGGGCCGCGGAACGCGCCATAGCCGAAGACCTCGTGCAGCACCGCCAGCGGCGTCGCGGTGGCGGGGGCTTCGGGCGGGGCGAGGGTGTCGGCCATGTGGACAGCGGCGGCGGGCTCTGTCATGTTACGGGCTCGCCCCTATTCGCCGGAGCCCGCCGATGAGTGATGCCGCCGCCCTGCGCTCGCGCCTGATGCGCAACGTCGACGAGGTCGACCTGCAGCGCCAGCGGCGCGAGCCGCTGTACGACACGCGTTGCGGCGGCGTGTCCGACGGCACGGCGGCGCGCAAGCTCGGCGCCGGCTATGACGTGCTCGAACCTGGCAAGCGCGCCTGCCCCTATCACTACCACCTGGCGCAGGAGGAGATGTTCGTGATCCTCGACGGCGAAGGCACCCTGCGCGTGGCCGGGGAGCTGCTGCCGGTGCGCACGGGCGACGTGATCTTCGTGCCGCCCGGGGCCGAGTACCCGCACCAGCTGATCAACACGTCGGACGGCCCGCTGCGCTACCTGTCGATCAGCACGCAGGAGCGCCCCGAAGTCTGCGTCTACCCCGACTCGGGCAAGGTCGCCGCCTACGCCGACGGTCACCGGTTGGTCCAGCGTCCCGACGCCAACCTCGACTATTGGGACGGTGAACCCTGAACAGTCGGTCGCGGCACCAGCAGCGCCGCGAGCTCGAGATACATCGGCCGCGTCAGCAGCCGCGCGACGCCGCTGGCCAGCAACGCGGTGGCCATCAGGCTGAGCACCATCGCGTGGCCGGCGACCATCTCCATCACGATGATGAACGCCGTGATGGGCCCCTGCGTCGTGGCGGCGAGGAAGCCGACCATGCCGAGCGCGATCAGCGGGATCGCGCGCTCGGCGCCGACGCCGGTCAGCAACGCGATGTCGTGGCCGATGCCGGCGCCGATCGCCAGCGACGGCGCGAACACGCCGGCCGGCACGCCGGTCCACGCCGACAGCCACGTGGCGCAGAACTTCAGCAGCGTGTAGACGGCGGGCACGTCGCCCTGGCCTTCGAGCAGCGCGCGCGTCGTCGCCGCGCCGGCGCCGGCCGTCGCGCCGTTCGTCACCAGCCCGATCACGGCGACGCCGAACGCGCAGCCGGCGGCGAAGCGCAGCGGGTGCTCGCGCCGCCAGCGGCTGAAGCGGTCGGGCAGGCCCTGCATCGAGACCACGATCAGGCGCGAGAACAGCCCGCCCGCGAGGCCCGCGACGACGGCGACGAGCAGCCCGGGGCCGAACAGGCCCCAGTCGAGCTGCTGCACCGCGAGCCGCCCGAAGTAGGTGACGTTGCCGAAGAACGCCACCGCGACCAGGCCCGCGGTGACGATGGCGATGATGACGAGCGAGCTGTGCGTCAGATTGCGCCGGCGCGACAGCTGCTCGAGCGCGAAGATGATCCCGCCCAGCGGCGTGTTGAACGCCGCCGCGATGCCTGCCGCCGCGCCGGCGACCATCAGGTCGTGCGCGTCGATGCCGGCGTTCGGCGACAGCCAGCGCCGCGCGTGCAGCATCACGCCGGCGCCGACCTGCACCGTCGGTCCCTCGCGGCCGATCGACAGCCCGGCGAGCAGGCCGCCCGAGACGAGCCAGATCTTGTGCAGCGACACGCGCAGCGACACCAGCCAGCCGCGGCGCTTGTCGTCGACGGCGTCGTCGAGCGCGGCGACGACCTGCGGAATGCCCGAGCCCATTGCCGCCGGCGCGATGCGGCGCGTGATCCACAGCACCGCCACCGTCAGCGCCGGCGTCCACGCGAGCGCGATCCACGGGCCCCAGCCGCCGAGCGGCCCGTCGCCGCTTCGACCGTGGTCGTACGCCTCGCTCGCCGCCTCCGACAGCAGCGTGAAGCCGACGACGACCAGGCCGGTGGCGACCGCGTAGGCGAGCACGATCGCGCGGTCGACCCACTGCCGACCCGCGACCAGCTCCTGCCGCAGGTTGCGCCAGAAGTCCGGCGGCGGCCCCGTGAGGGGACGGTCCTCGGGCTCGGGCGGATTCATGACCTCCCACGTTAGCAGGGTGCGGCGCGCGCGGCACGCTGCGGCACAATGACTTCCACCCCACCCGCCCGCGCCGGAGGCACCCATGGCCAGCGTCAACAAAGTCATCCTGATCGGCAACCTCGGCAAGGATCCCGAGGTGCGCTACACGCCCAGCGGCGCCGCCGTGTGCAACCTGCGGCTGGCGACGACGCGCCAGTGGAAGAACCGCGACTCCGGCGAGCGTCAGGAGGAGACCGAGTGGCACTCGGTCGTGCTCTACGACCGCCAAGCCGAGATCGCCGGCGAGTACCTGAAGAAGGGCCGCCCGGTGTACATCGAGGGGCGCCTGAAGACGCGCAAGTGGCAGGACAAGGACGGCAACGACCGCTACACGACCGAAGTCGTCGCCGAGACGATGCAGCTGCTCGGCGGCCGCGAGGGCATGGGCAGTCCCGACGACACCGCGGGCGGTGGCGCGCCGGCGCGCAGCGCTCCGCCAGCGCGGCCGGCACCGTCGAAGCCCGCGCCGCAGAAGTCGTCGACCGGCTTCGACGACATGGACGACGACATCCCGTTCTGAGCCCCACGGCGGCGCTGTCGATCCGCGCGTTCCCCTCCTACCCAAGTGGGCTATCGGCCGCCTCCCCCATGGCGGTAATAGACGTTTCGTCGGCCATCGAACGTAATAGCCGGACCTTGGCGGCCCCGCGCCCGCACCATTGCGGCAGCGGCGCGGGTGCGCCAGCATCGAGGCGGCTCGCAGGCTGACACATTGGAGACAGACGCATGAACTACGACAAGGAATTCGACGCCTCGGGCCTCGCCTGCCCGCTGCCGATCGTCAAGACGAAGAAGTCGCTCGCCGACATGGCGTCGGGCCAGGTGCTGCGTGTCGTCGCGACCGACCCCGGCTCGGTGTGCGACATGTCCGCCTTCGCCGAGCAGACGGGCAACGCCCTGCTGTCGTCGGCCGAAGAAGGCGGCAAGTACGTCTTCTTCCTGCGCAAGGCCTGAGGCCCTTGCCGTGACGCGCATGGCCGCGCAAGGTGCGCGGTCGGACGGCGTTCGCCCGTCGCGCCCCTGAACCGCAACCGGAGCACCGATGGCCACGAAGAAAATGGCGATCATCGCCACCAAGGGCACCCTCGACTGGGCGTACCCGCCGCTGATCCTGTCGTCGACCGCGGCCTCGCTCGGCTGGGACGTGCAGATCTTCTTCACCTTCTACGGCCTGCAGCTGCTGCGCAAGGACCTCAGCGGCATCAAGATCAGCCCGCTCGCGAACCCGGCGATGCCGATGCCGGTGCCGATGCCCGTGCTCGTGCAGGTGCTGCCGGGCATGGAGTCGATGGCGACGATGATGATGAAGAACAAGATGAAGTCCAAGGGCGTCGCCTCGCTCGAGGAACTGCGCTCGCTGTGCATCGAGGCCGACGTCAAGTTCATCGCCTGCCAGATGACGGTGGACCTGTTCGAGTTCAGCAAGAGCGACTTCATCGACGGCATCGAGTACGGCGGCGCGGCGATGTTCATGAAGTTCGCCGGCGAGTCCGACGTCTGCCTGTACATCTGAGCGCAAGGACGCAGCGATGGACGAAGCGGCACGCGACCTGAGCAGCCTCGTCGTCGGCGGCGGCCTCGCGCTGGGCTTCGTGTTCGGCGCGATCGCCAACCGCGCGAACTTCTGCACGATGGGCGCGGTGTCCGACGTCGTCAACATGGGCCACTGGGGGCGCATGCGCATGTGGCTGCTCGCGATCGCGGTCGCGATCATCGGCGCCAACCTGCTGTTCCATGCCGGGCTGATCGACCTGACGAAGAGCATCTACCAGCGCCCTTCGCTCAACTGGCTGTCGCTGCTGCTCGGCGGCGTCGTGTTCGGCGTCGGCATGTCGCTCGCCGGCGGCTGCGCGAACAAGAACCTGATCCGCGTCGGCGGCGGCAGCGTGCGCGCGCTCGTCGTGCTGACCTTCCTCGGCATCTCGGCCTACATGACGCTCAAGGGCCTGTTCGGCCAGTGGCGTGCGAGCTTCCTCGACCCGGTGTCGATCGACCTCGGCAAGATGGGCATGGCCGACCAGAGCCTCGCGTCGGTCGTCGGCAAGGCCACCGGCCTCGACACCGGCACCGCGCTGATGGTGACGCTGTGGGTCGTCGGCCTCGCGCTCGTGGCGTTCGTGTTCAAGGACAAGCGCTTCCGCGCCAACGCGACGCAGTGGAGCGCCGGCATCGTGCTCGGCGCGATCGTCGCCGCCGGCTGGTACCTGACGGGTCACCTGGGCTTCGGCGAGAACCCCGAGACGCTGGAAGAGGTGTTCTTCGCCACCAACACGCGCACGCTCGAGTCGATGAGCTTCGTCGCACCGACCGCGTTCGGGCTCGAGCTGCTGATGCTGTGGACCGACAAGTCGCTGCGCGTGAGCTTCGGCATCGCGACGGCGCTCGGCGTCGTCCTCGGCTCGCTCGCGTGGGCGCTGAAGGCGAAGACGTTCCGCTGGGAGGGCTTCGCGTCGTTCGACGACCTGCGCAACCAGCTGATCGGCGCCGTGCTGATGGGCTTCGGCGGCGTCACGGCGATGGGCTGCACCGTCGGCCAAGGCATGACCGGCGTGTCGACGCTCGCGATCGGCTCGTTCCTCGCGCTCGCGGGCATCATCGTCGGCTCGGCGGCGACGCTGAAGTACATCACCTGGCGCGCCGAGCGCGATTGAGCACGACGCCCGCGGCCGGCCGATCCGGCTGTGCGCCCGACACCGCGAAGGCGGCTTCCAGTCCCGGCCTGTCGAGTTTACTGGCGAGGGCCTGCCTGTGACCCGGTGAGCGCGGCGCGCGGTCCTGCGCGCCGTCAGGTCTCCAGCACGGCCCGTGGGCTCGACAGCAGCTCGGCGATCGCGCCGGCCGCCTCGTCGCCGCGCCCGGCGTGCAGCGCGAGCAGCTCGCGCGCAAGGCGGTCGAAGTGGTCGCGCCCGCGCTCGACGGTGGCGCGCAGCGCCTGCGCGTTGCCGCCCTGGCGCCACGCGTCGTAGGCTGCGGGCAGCGCTGGGCACAGCGCGGCACGGTGGCCGTCGAAGGTCGAGAACCAGAAGTGCAGCGCGGTCGCGTCGCCGCGCTCGAGCAGCGTCGGCAGCGTCGTCTCGAGATCGGCGACGAGGTCGCGCACCGCGCGCACCTGCAGGTCGGTGCGACGGTCGGGCAGCGCCAGCCTCATCGCCGCCCAGCCGGGTTCGAACCGCCGCGCGACGCGGTGCTCGCCGAGTTCGTGCAGCAGCAGCGTCTCGCCCTGCTCGTCGAGCATGTGCGGCAGCGCGGCGTGGAAGTCGGCGTCGAGCCCGTAGGCGGCGACGACGGCCTTGAACGCGCCGTCGGGGCGCTTGAGCGCGAAGGCCTCGAACTTCTCCCACATCCAGCGCGCGAACGACTCGCGGCGCAGCACGATCGTGCGCCCGAGCAGCGCCGCCGGCGGCGCGAACAGCCCGCGCGCGTGTTCGCGCCCGCACACGAGCACCGTGACGCCGTCGTCGAGTTCGCGCCGCTCGAGCAGTTCGGCGAGGAAGAAGCCCGGGCGCTCGCGCCCAGCGAGCCCCGCTCCGTACGCCAGACCGAGCGCCGCGAGCGGTTCGGCGGCGGCGTCGACGTCGAACGGGTCGAGATCCGCCGGCGCGGCGGGCAGCGGCAGGGCGACGAAGTCGCTTCCTTCAAGCCGCTCCCACTCGCGCTCACGGTGCGCGATCCACGCCCCGACGGCGTCGCGCGGCAGCGGCGCCCCCAGCGGCAGGCGCTGCTCCCAGCGGAACAGCTCGCGCATCTGCAGCACGGGGCAGGCGCGGCGACGCTCGACGCGTTCACGCTGGCGAACGGCGGCGCCGCCGCGGCTGCCAGGTGGCGAGCGCGGGCACGATCTCGCCCCACGGCGCGTCGAGCAGGCTGCCCCAGCGCTCGTGCGCGAGGCCGACGAGGCGGTGAACATCGGGCGCCTCGGCCTGCAGCGCGTGCTGCAGCGCGAGCACGCCGCCGCACTGCAGCTGCAGCGCCTTCGCGTGCACCATCGGCGCGCCGGCGCGCGGCAGTTTCAGCGCGAACGTCGAGCGCTCGCGCAGCAGCGCGGCGAGCGTGGCGCAGTTGGTGTGCGCGACCGGCGACGCGCAGGTGACGAGGTCGCGCTCGCCGACGCTGCCGCGGCGCGCGAGCTCGCAGCCGACCTCGCGCGTGACGATCGCCTTCGTGAACACGCAGGCGGCCGGCCCGCCGCAGCAGGCGTTCGCTGCGGCGCCGTCGCTGTCGATGGCGTCGCCGGCGTTCAATCGTCCTCCGGCAGCGCCGGGCCGGGTTCGCGCACCTGACCGAGCAGGTCCTCGGCCGCGAGTTCGTTGTCGGCGAACATCACCTTCACCCGCCCCGTCGCGCCCGCGGCGTCGGCGACACGCTGCGCCTTCGCAAACGCCGACGCGTCGCGGAAGGCCGGGAACTCGGCGAGCTTGGTCAGCACGCCGAGCGTGCCGACGCGGTAGACGTAGTAGGGCATGGTGGGCCTGGTCGACGAGGGCGTCAGACGTAACGTTTGGAGGCGCGCCGCCGCCCCGGCAGCGCCTTCTGGATGATCACGCCGCGCACGGCCGACAGATCCGGGACCGGCAGGTCGGGCCAGGCAGGGTCGAGCGCGTGCAGCCACCAGCGCCGGCCGTCGCCGCGCAGCTGGCGGAAGATCCACTCGCCGTCGTGCAGCGCGAGCACGAACGAGCCGTCGCGCGCCAGCCCCTCGGGCTCGACGATCACGATCTCGCCGTCGTTGAACTCGGGCGCCATGCTGTGGCCGATCACGCGCAGCGCGAACGACTCGCCGCCGCCGCAGTCGCCGCCGACCGCCGCCATCGACTCCATCGTCAGACGACCTCGGAAAAGCGCTGGCCGGCGGGCACGCCGGCGGCGGCGAGCTGGGCGTCGAGCTCGCGCACGAAGGGCTCGGGGCCGGCGAGGTAGAAGTCGCAGTCGACGTCGAACAGGTCGGCGCGCATCGCGCGTGCCATCTCGCGCGCGCCGTCGCCGGCATCGGCGTGGCGCAGCAGCGTGACCTCGAACGGGTCGAGCGCCTCCGACCACGCCCGGCACTGGTTCGCCATGAAGTGGCCGTCGGCGCGCGTCGCGAGCCAGAACAGCGTGAACGAGGGCGCGGCGTCGAGCGCGAGCGCGTGCTCGATCAGGCTCTTGACCGGCGCGAAGCCGGTGTCGCAGGCGGCGAAGACGAGCGGGCGCGTGCTCTCGGCGAGCACGAACTCGCCGAGCGGCCCCCACACCGTGACCGGCTGGCCGGGCTTGACGCTGCCGGCGAAGACCTGGCTCGCGAACGCGTCGCCGCTGTCGCGCGCGACGTAGAAGTGCAGGTTGCGGTCGTCGCACGGGCAGCTCGCGACCGGGTAGGTGGCGTGCACGTCGTCGCCGCCGGTGGCCGCGCTGCCCGGCAGGCCGAGCGTGACCGACTGTCCGGCGAGGAAGCGCAGCCGGTTCGTGCGCGGCGTCTGCAGGTGCAGCAGGCGCGTGTCGGGCGCGAGCTCGGCGACGGCGCGCACGGCGGCGGTGATCTGCTGCGGCGCGATGTCCTGCGGGCCGCGCGCCTCGAGCGTCTCGATCACGAGCTCGCTGCTCGCCGCCGTGTTGGCGCACAGCAGCGCGTAGCCCTGCGCGCGCTCGGCCTCCGACAGCGTGTAGTCGCAGTGCTGGACGCGCGCCACATCGCCCGCGATCACGCGCACCTTGCACATGCCGCAGCTGCCGTTGCCGCAGCCGTAGTTGAGCTTCAGCCCGGCGCGCAGCCCCGCCTGCAGCAGCGTGTCGTGGCCTTCGACCGTGAACTCGTGGCCGCTCGGACGCAGCGTGACCTGCGCCGACATCACCTTCAGCATGTCGTCCATCACATCGAGCACGTCGACCGACTCGGTGGCCAGCACCCGCGCGAGTCCGCGGTCGGCCACCTGTCGCAGTTCCTGCCAGCGATCGTCGCTCACGTCGCGCGCCGCGTCGTGGATGCGCCCGCGCAAGTCCATGACGAGCGCATGGTATCGCTCGAGGTGACGCTTCAGGTCGGCGAGCTCCTGCGTCTGCGAGAACAGGCGCTGCGCGAGCACCTCCTGGCTCGGCAGCAGGCGCTCACGCACGCGGCGCCCGAACGCCTCGTCCTTGATGCGCGCGACACGCTCGAGCATGCCGGACTCCTCGAACTGCGCCTGCGGGTACAGCTGCAGCAGGGCATCGGTCGACACGCGCCCGTCGTCGGCCAGCTCGAGCTCGCCCGCGCGCACGCGCTGCTGCAGCGCGCCGCGCGAGACGCCGACGAGCTGCGCCGCGCGCCACACCGTCACCCAGTGCGCCATCGCGGGGCGGCGTCGGCGGCGACGCGGTCGAGGTAGCGCGCGCGGTACAGCAGGCGCGGGCGCGCGGGGTCGTCGACGAACGCGCTGCGCTCGTGAAGCACGTTGTTGGCGACGATGCCCATGCCGGCGTCGAGGCGCAGGCGCAAGGTCTGCGGCAGGTCGTCGGCGAGCAGCGCCTCGAGCGCGGCGACGGCGGCGCGCGTGGCCGCGTCGGCCTTCCACTCGATGCTGCGCGTGCGCGCCGTGTAGCGCATGTGCAGCGCCCCGGTTTCGTCGAGCGCAAACACCGGGCCGCTCTGCGCGGCGCGCGCAATGCCGCCGTCGTCCTCGCGCGCCGGGATCGTCATCGCGTCGTCGGCCATCAGCGCAGCGACGAGCGCCGGGTCGCGGTCGCGCAGCATCAGGTACGCGATCTCGTGGTCGAGCAGCCCGTTGACGCCGCCTTCGGCCGCCGGGCGCACGCAGTGCAGGATCATGCCGCGGATGCGCCGCGCGGCCGGGTGGTAGTAGCCGTCGGTGTGCCAGCGGATCGCGCGGTCGGTGTAGGGGATGAAGCCACCGCGGCCGCCGTCCCCGTCCCGGCGCTCGCTCACGGCGATGTTCGAGATGCCGTCTTCCTCGGCGAGCCAGTTCGCGTCGAGCTGCACAAGGCCGAGCTGGCGGCCGAGCGCGCGCGGCAGCGCCGGGTCGGCGGCGCGCACCGGGCTGCGGTAGACGGCCATGTTCGCGCGCGCGATGCGATCGAGCAGCGCGCCGCGCTCGGCGGGCGTCAGCGCGAACGGGTCGGCGACGTCGACGACCAGTTCGTCGACGTGCTTCGGATGGGCGGCGAGCTTGGCCGCGCGCCAGCGGCGGTAGGTCGCGTCGTCGGCGAGATCGAACGGGCTCGCCGTGTCCACGGTGCGCAGCGGGGTCTCGGCGATCGCCATGCTCAGTCGGCGCCGAGGTGCGAGGCGCGCCGCGCGCGCCTTTCCGTCGAGAACACGCCGTCCATGCCGCGCTCGACGAGCGTCAGCGCCTCGGGCACCTCGATGTCCATCACCTGGTCGAGCACCCAGCGCCGGTCCTTCGGCGGCAGCAGCGGCTCGAGGCGGCTGCCGAGATAGCGGCGAAAGCCGAAGTCGGGGCCGTCGGCGCCGTAGCCGAACTCGGCGTAGTGCGACGACAGCTCGTTGAACAGGTCGATGAAGCGCTCGCGGTAGCCCGGCGTGCCGGGCTCGACCGTGCCGAGCAGGTCGCCTTCGTTCTCCTCGAGGAAGTCGGCGATGCGCAGCACGAGCGCGGTCGTGAACGCGGCGCGCGCGTCGCCGGCCTGGCGCGCGTAGGCGATGCGGTCGGCGACCTGGATCAGGAACACGAGCACCTCGCGCATGAACGCGAAGTACGGCGGCCCGACGTCGATGTCGAACCCCGCCTTGCGCATGCGGTCGAGCATGTTGCGCGCGACACGCCAGACGATGAACGCGATCGCTCTTGAGACGCATCGCGGCCATCGCGGCGCCTTCAGTAGCCGCCCTTGCCTAGGGGCTGCGGCAGGCCGGCCACCTTGGCGCCCTGCTTCGCCGGCCCCATCGGGAACAGGTCGTACAGCGCCTTGCTGTCGCAGCCGGGCATGATCTCGGCCACGCCCTTGAGCATGTTGCGGAAGTTCGGCGTGTGGCCGTGCTCGCGGTACTCGTTGCGCAGGTACTCGACGACCTTCCAGTGGTCGTCGTTCAGTGTCAGGCCCTCGGCGGCGGCGATCACGCGCACGACCTCGTCGCCGAAGTCGGGCTCGACCAGGTAGCCCTGCTCGTCGGTCTCCAGTTCGGTGCCGTTGACGACGTATCCCATGCCCGGTGTCTCCTCTGCTCTTCTGGGGGTGGATCGAAATCGGGGAACGGTTCAGGCGACGCCCACCGCCGCCGCCGAGCGGTGCGGCACGAACACGCCGGCCCCGAGGCGGCGGTGGCCGCCGACGCCGGCTTCGAGCACGCGCAGCGCGTGGGCGGCCGCGAGGCCGTGCAGCATCAGGCTGAAGCCGACGAGCGGGTGCGTGCCGCCGCCGATGCGCTGGCGCCGGCCGCAGATGCGGCGGCAAGCGGCGCCCAGTCCGTCGAGCTCGGCGCCGACGGCGTCGAGGAACGCCGCCTCGTCGCCATCGGGGTCGGTGTCGGGGTCGGTGTCGGGGTCGGCGTCGGACGCGACGAAGTGGGCGTACAGCGTGTTGTGCGGCAGCAGCTCGCGCAGGTGCGGCTCGCCGAGCTGCACGCGATGGCTGGCGACGTCGAGCTCGCGCCCGGCGAGCTCGTGCAACGACCCGACGTGCGTGCGCGGCACGCGCAGCACGAGGCGCGCGCGGTGCGACAGCAGCGCCGGATCGCCGGTGCCCGGCACGAGGTTCACCGGGTGCAGACCGGCACCCGGCAGGTCACGCAGCCACGGTGCCGCGGCCTCGAGCGCGTCGGCGAGCGCCAGGCGGTGGTCGCGCGGCAGGCTGCGCCCGGCGAGCGGGAACACCGCGTCGACCATCGTCGCCGGCGGCAGCTCGTCGTCCGTCATGCGCCCTCTCCGCCGGGCTGCGTGCGCGCCCACGCGAGCAGCGCCTCGCCCCAGGCGCGGGCCGTGATCGGGTCGACGTCGAAGATCGTGAAGCGGCTCTTCTCGCGGATGCGCGTGCGCAGCAGGCTCATCCCGCCGGCGTCGTGGTCCACCTGCTGCAGCTCGATGTCCTGCCCGCCGAGCGGCACGCGCAGCCTGGCAAGCGAGGTGATCTGGGGCATGGCGGCTCGATGGGCGGTCGGGACGAAGCTCGCATTGAGCGCGGGGGTGCGGTGCGGCGTCCATACCCGGCACGGGGGATCGTCGGCTACCCCTTCCGGGTAGTGCCGGCATGCCCTATCCGGTCTATGGTTGTACCCGTCGCGGGTGATAGCGGTGAAGGTGCGCCCGCCCGTAGCATTCGCCGACCGAACGATCGGCCGCATACGGCTCGTCGTCGCGGGCGCATCGTCGCCCCGGCGCGGCGCAGGCGGCGACATTCCAAGAATGGCCACCCAAGGAGACAAGCCATGGCCAAGAAGATGCACGACACGCCGATGCTCGACGCGCTCGAGACCGGCCCGTGGCCCAGTTTCGTCACCGGCCTGAAGCGGCTGGCGAAGGACAAGGACTACGTCGTCGACCTGCTCGGCACGCTCGAGACGTCGTACCAGACGAAGAAGGGCTACTGGAAGGGCGGCACGGTCGGCGTGTTCGGCTACGGCGGCGGCGTCATCCCGCGCTTCACCGAGCTGAAGAACGACAAGGGCGAGCCGGTGTTCCCCGACGCCGCCGAACTGCACACGTTGCGCGTGCAGCCGCCCCCGGGGATGCACTACACGAGCGACGTGCTGCGCAAGATGTGCGACATCTGGGAGAAGCACGGCACCGGCCTGATCGCGTTCCACGGCCAGTCGGGCGACATCATGTTCCAGGGCGCCACCACCGCGAAGGTGCAGGAGGCGTTCGACGAGCTCAACGAGCTCGGCTTCGACCTCGGCGGCGCCGGCCCCGCGGTGCGCACGTCGATGAGCTGCGTCGGCGCCGCGCGCTGCGAGCAGAGCTGCTACGACGAGGGCTTCGCGCACCGCAAGGTCATCAACACCTTCGTCGACGACATCCACCGCCCGGCGCTGCCGTACAAGTTCAAGTTCAAGTTCAGCGGCTGTCCCAACGACTGCATGAACTCGATCCAGCGCGCCGACATGGCCGTCATCGGCACCTGGCGCGACAACATGCGCGCCGACGAAGCGCTGGCGCGCAAGTGGTTCGACAAGCACGGCATGAACGAGCTCGTCAACGACGTCGTCGCGCGCTGCCCGACGAAGGCGATCCAGCTCAAGGAAGTCAAGGAGCTGCGCCAGGGCGACAAGATCACCAGCGTCAAGGTCAACGACACCCACGCGCTCGAGATCGACAACAGCGACTGCGTGCGCTGCATGCACTGCATCAACGTGATGACGGGCGCGCTCGCGCACGGCACCGACACCGGCGCGACGATCCTCGTGGGCGGCAAGCGCACGCTGAAGATCGGCGACCTGATGGGCACCGTCGTCGTGCCGTTCATGTCGTTGAAGAACGACGAGGACTACGACAACCTCGTCGACCTCGCGCAGCGCGTGATCGACTTCTTCGCCGAGAACGCGCTCGAGCACGAGCGCACCGGCGAGATGATCGAGCGCATCGGCCTCGTCAACTTCCTCGAGGGCATCGGCGTCCCGACGGCTGGGACGAGGAAGTGGCGAAGATCAACGCCAAGAAGAAGGCGGCGGCCTGACCGGCTGCCCGGCACCCGCGTCCGCCCGGCGGGCGGACGCGGGATCCCGCTGAATCCATCGCGGAAGACCCACCATGGCCCATCGCACCCCGATCGAGAGCGGCGCTCCCGACAACAAGCAGTTCATGCACCCCACGTTGCTGAAGAACTACGGCAACTGGAAGTACCACGACCGCCCGCGCCCCGGCGTGCTGCACCACGTCTCGCACAGCGGCGACGAGGTCTGGACGGTGCGTGCCGGCACGCAGCGGCAGATGGACGTTTACACGATCCGCAAGCTGTGCGACATCGCCGACACCTACGCCGACGGGCACGTGCGCTTCACGATCCGCTCGAACATCGAGTTCATGGTGTCGGACCCGAACAAGGTCGCGCCGCTGATCAGCGCGCTCGAGGAGAGCGGCTTCCCGGTCGGTGGCACCGGCAACTCGGTGTCGATGATCGCGCACACGCAGGGCTGGCTGCACTGCGACATCCCGGGCACCGACGCGTCGGGCGTCGTCAAGGCGCTGATGGACGAGCT
>JALOSD010000223.1 GCA_025458585.1 Burkholderiaceae bacterium
TCCGGCCGCCTGCTGCGCGCGAGCGCGGGCAGCACCGCCACGTGCACGTCGACCTGCGTGCCGTCGGGGCGCGCCGGGTCGAGCGGCCGCGCGACGACGCCGCAGCGCACCTCGTGCGCGATGCCAGGCAGCCGGCAAGGCGCGAGCTCGAGCGCCGCCGCCTCGCCGATGCACGCGCCCAGCAGCAGCACCGCGGCAGCCGCGCGCATGCGACGGCTCACGCGAGCAGGCGCTTCAGCTCGCCGCTGGCGATCAGCGCGACCACGTCGTCGGCGCCGCCCACCAGCGTGCCGCGGACGAACACCATCGGAAACGTCGGCCATCCGGTCCACATCTTCAGCGCATTGCGCCGCCGCCAGTCGCCGAAGTAGCTGCCGTAATCGAGGTCGTGATGCGCGACGCCGGCGGCGTCGAGCGCCCGGCGGGCTTTCTTGACGAAGGGGTTGCCGCGCATCCCGACGACGACCACCGGATGCGCCGCCAGTGCCGCCTGGACTTCGCGCACGAGCTCGGCGTGCAGGTTCGCGACCTTGTCGCGGATCGCCGGGTGCAGGCGGGTGTCGTCGAGGATCGGACGCGGCATCGTGGACTCCTGGGAGACGCCCACGCAGCGCATCGGTCGCCCGGGGTGCACGTGGCGTCGGCGGTCGTGGTGGATACGGCCCACGATCTTCGCATCCCGCCTGGATCTGCCGGATGCCGGCGCACCGAACCCGGTGCCGACGCGCTGCGGCTCGCCGGCCTGACGTGCGTCAAGTCGCCATCAGCACGCCGCCGGCATGCTGCCGCCGATGAACGCCACCCTCGCGCCGCGCATCGAACCCGGTCTGCCGCACCCGCTGGGCGCGACGCTGCGCGACGGCGGCGTCAACTTCAGCATCTACAGCCGCAGCGCCGAGGCGCTCGAGCTGCTGCTGTACGACCATGTCGACGACGCCGAGCCGTCGCGCTCGATCGTGCTGAACGCCGGCCACCGCACCTACCACTACCGGCACGTCTTCGTGCCCGGGCTGGAGGCGGGGCAGATCTACGCGTGGCGGGCCCACGGCCCGTTCGAGCCCGCGCGCGGCCTGCGCTTCGACGCCGACAAGGTGCTGCTCGACCCCTACGGCCGCGCCGTGGCGGTGCCGCGCGCCGTCAGCCGCGCCGCCGCGCGCGCGCCGGGACGCAACGATGCGCACGCGTGCAAGAGCGTCGTCGCCGACGTCGACCGCTACGACTGGGAAGGCGACCGCCCGCTGCGCCGACCGTTCGCACAGACCGTGATCTACGAGATGCACGTGCGCGGCTTCACCGCGCACCCGAGCTCGGGCCTCGACGCCGCGCGGCGCGGCACCTACGCCGGCCTGGTCGAGAAGATCCCCTACCTGCGCCAGCTCGGCGTCACGGCGGTCGAGCTGCTGCCGGTGTTCCAGTTCGATCCCGAGGACGCGCCGCCGGAACTCGTCAACTACTGGGGCTACGCGCCGATCTCGTTCTTCGCCCCGCACGCGGGCTACGCGGCGCGGCGCGAGCCGCTCGCGGTGCTCGACGAGTTCCGCGACATGGTCAAGGCGCTGCACCGCGCCGGCATCGAGGTGATCCTCGACGTCGTCTTCAACCACACCGCCGAAGGCAACGAACACGGGCCGACGCTGTCGCTGCGCGGGCTCGAGAACGGCGTGTACTACATGCTCGACCACGACGGGCGCTACCAGAACTTCTCGGGCTGCGGCAACACGCTCAACGCGAACCACGCGATCGTGCGCCGCATGATCCTCGACAGCCTGCACTACTGGGTGCAGGTGATGCACGTCGACGGCTTCCGCTTCGACCTCGCGTCGATCCTCGCACGCGACGAGCAGGGCCACCCGCTGGCCAATCCGCCGGTGCTGTGGGACATCGAGTCCGACCCCGTGCTCGCCGGCACCAAGCTGATCGCCGAGGCGTGGGACGCTGCCGGGCTGTACCAGGTCGGCCATTTCGTCGGCGACAGCTGGAAGGAGTGGAACGGCCACTTCCGCGACGACGTGCGCGCCTTCGTGCGCGGCGACCACGGCACGGTCAAGCGGCTCGCCGACCGCCTCGTCGGCAGCCCCGACCTGTACGGCGGCCGCCCGCGCGAGCCGGCGCAGAGCATCAACTTCGTCACCAGCCACGACGGCTTCACGCTCGAGGACCTCGTCTCGTACGACCGCAAGCACAACGAGGCCAACGGCGAGGACAACCGCGACGGCAGCGACCACAACCTGAGCTGGAACTGCGGTGCCGAGGGGCCGAGCGACGACCCCGCGGTCAACGCGCTGCGCACCAAGCAGGTCAAGAACCTGCTCGCGATCAACTTCCTGTCGCTCGGCACGCCGATGCTGCTGATGGGCGACGAGGTGCGTCGCACGCAGGGCGGCAACAACAACGCGTACTGCCAGGACAACGCCATCAGCTGGTTCGACTGGAGCCTCGTCGAGCGCCACGCCGACCTGTCGCGCTTCGTCGGCGGGCTGATCCGCCTGCGCGGCATCCGCGACTCCGTGCGCGAGCAGACGCGTCTCACGCTGGCGCAGGTCATCGCCGGCGCGCAGGTGCAGCTGCATGGCGTGCACCTCGGCCAGCCTGACCTCGGGCACGAGTCGCACAGCCTGGCCGTCACCGCGAGCAGTCTCGGAGGCGACCTGCTGATGCACTTCGCGCTCAACGCCTGGCGGGAACCTCTCGACTTCGCGCTGCCCCCGTTGCCCGCCGGAGCCGCCGGCGGCTGGCTGCGCATCGTCGACACCGCGCGCGCAGCACCGCACGACATCGTCGAGCCGGCGCAGGCCGAGCGCATGGACGGCCCGCTGCACCGCGTCGAGCCGCGCTCCTGCGTCGCGCTGATCGCGCGGGTGCGCCCGCCGGCCTGACGCTCCGTTGCGGGCGGCCGCCCGTCTACGGCGCCGGCCGCCCCGGCGGCTGCGTGCCGGCTGCACGCGCCGACAGCCACGCGTACAGGTCGACGACGTGCGCGGTAACGCGCGGCTCGCCCTGCCACTCGGGCATCGTCAGCGCACCGGTGCGGCGCGCCATGACGTCCTCGATCGCCGCCTCGGCGGGCGCCGGGCCGCTGCGCGGCGTCGCCGTCGGCGTCGTCCAGTCGTAGCGCTGCAGCACGAGGCCGACGAACTGGCGCTCGCCCATCGTGCGCACGCGCGGCAGCAGGTCGGGGGCGCCGCCGGTGCCCGTGGCCGCCGGGCCATGGCAGGCCGCGCACTTGTCCTGGAACACGCGCCAGCCGGTGTAGACCGAGCCCGGCGGCTTCGTCTCCTTCGCGTAGTCCTGCGCCGGCTGCCGGTTCGTGAACTCGACGCCGGTGCAGCCGGCGAGCAGCAGCGGGATCGCCGCGGTGGCGATCGCGGCCCCGCGCGACGGACGTCGCGGCTTCGCTTGTCGTGTCGTCATCGTCCTCACCTTGCGCGCGCCAGCGCGCC
>JALOSD010000224.1 GCA_025458585.1 Burkholderiaceae bacterium
CGGCGCGCATCTTGGCGATCTCGAGATAGAAGTTCATCCCGATCGCCCAGAAGAAGGAGAGGCGCCCCGCGAAGTCGTCGACGTCGAGCCCCTTGGCCAGTGCCGTCTTCACGTACTGCTTGCCGTCGGCGAGCGTGAACGCGAGCTCGAGCGCCTGGTTCGCCCCCGCCTCCTGCATGTGGTAGCCGGAGATGCTGATCGAGTTGAACCGCGGCATGTGCTTCGCGGTGTACTCGATGATGTCGCCGACGATGCGCATCGACGGCTCGGGCGGGTAGATGTACGTGTTGCGGACCATGAACTCCTTGAGGATGTCGTTCTGGATGGTCCCGGAGAGCTTGTCCTGCGCGACGCCCTGCTCCTCGGCGGCGACGACGTAGCCGGCGAGCACCGGCAGCACGGCGCCGTTCATCGTCATGCTCACGCTGACCTTGTCGAGCGGGATGCCGTCGAACAGGATCTTCATGTCCTCGACGCTGTCGATCGCCACGCCAGCCTTGCCGACGTCGCCGAACACGCGCGGGTGGTCGCTGTCGTAGCCTCGGTGCGTCGCCAGGTCGAACGCGACGCTGACGCCCTGCCCCCCCGCGGCGAGCGCCTTGCGGTAGAACGCGTTGCTGTCCTCGGCGGTCGAGAAGCCGGCGTACTGGCGGATCGTCCACGGCCGCACGGCGTACATCGTGGCCTGCGGGCCGCGCACGAAGGGCTCGAACCCGGGCAGCGTGTCGGTGTGGGGCAGCGCCGCGGTGTCGGCCGCGGTGTACAGCGGCTTGACGACGAGGCCCTCGGGCGTGGTCCAGTTCAGCGCCGCGACGTCGCCGCCCGGGGCCGACCTGGCGGCCGCGCGCAGCCACTGCTCGAGCGTGGCGGGCGTGAAATCGGGTGCGGCGGCGGTGGGCGTGCTCATGCGGGTCTCCTCGGCTGGCCGGCGCCGCGCATCGCGGCGGCCCGGACGGGTCGTATCGGTCGCGCCGGTGCTGTGGCGCTGACGTTTCACCCGAGATCTGCACGTGTCTGCCGCCGACGCCGCCACCCTCACGCGCCCGCTCGTGCGCCGCGCCCTCTACGAGGACGTGGCCGAGCGGCTGCGGCAGCAGATCTTCGCCCGCCAGCTGCCGCCCGGCAGCTGGATCGACGAACAGAAGCTCGCCGTCGAGTACGGCATCAGCCGCACGCCGCTGCGCGAGGCGCTGAAGGTGCTCGCCGTCGAGGGCCTGGTGACGATGAAGCTCGGGCGCGGCGCCTATGTCACCGAGATGAGCCGCGACGACCTCGCGCAGGTCTACCACTTGCTCGCGCTGCTCGAGAGCGACGCCGCGGCGACCGTCGCGGCGCGCGCCGACGAAGCGCAGCGCGCGCGCCTGCGTGCGCTGCACGAGCAACTCGAGGCGGCCGTGGACCAGCGCGACGCCTTCTTCGGCCTCAACGAACGCTGGCATCTCGCGCTGCTTGAGATCGCGTCCAACCGCTGGAGCTCGCAGCTGGCGGCCGACCTGCGCAAGGTGATGAAGCTCAGCCGCCACCATTCGCTGTTCAAGCAGGGGCGGCTCGCGGACTCGCTCGCCGAGCACCGCGCGATCATGCGTGCGATCGAGGCTCGGGACGCCGAGGGGACCCGGCGCGCGATGCAGGCGCACTTCGCGAGCGGCCTCGAGGCGGCCGCGGGCTGAACACGCGGCCGACCAGCGCGAACGACGCCCCAGAAACGCCTCGCCCCGCGCGAGGCGGGGCGAGGCAGGGTTCAGGCGCTGCGGCTCAGGACTTCAGCTTGGCTTCCAGTTCCTTGCACGACGGCGCACACACCGTCTGCGAGCGGCCGAGCAGCTTGCGCGTCTTCAGCATCGAGCGCGGCCGATGCTTGCCGCACAGGAAGCACGACATCGTGCCGGCCCCGAACGCGCCGGCGACCGAAAACGGCGAACCCGGTGCCTTCGAGCGGTAGCGCAAACCGTCTGCGTCTACCAGCGTCTTGATCTCTTCCTTGGCCATGGTGTTGCTCCACTCCTGTCGGGGTCGGTGAACGGCGTCCAACCCGTAAGGATACTGTATGTACGCCCAGTCTGCTCGCGAAGGGCCTCTCGCCAGGGCCCCGCGAGGCTGCCGCGAGGGGCAGCACGCACCCACGACGCAGGCTTCTCGGGGCCGGGCGCAGCGGTCGCCGCGCCGGCATCCGGGACACCTTCAGGACCGCTCGCCGATGGGCTTGACGTCGCGGCGCACCGAGCCGACGTAGAGCTGGCGCGGGCGGCCGATCTTGTACTCGGGGTCGCCGATCATCTCGTTGAGCTGGGCGATCCAGCCCACCGTGCGCGCGAGCGCGAAGATCGCCGTGAACAGGCCGACCGGGATGCCGATCGCGCGCTGCACGATGCCCGAGTAGAAGTCGACGTTCGGGTACAGCTTGCGGGCGACGAAGTACTCGTCCTCGAGAGCGATCTTCTCGAGCGCCATGGCGAGCTTGAACAGCGGATCCTGCTCGAGGCCGAGCGCGCCGAGCACCTCGTGGCAGGTCTCGCGCATCAGCTTGGCGCGCGGGTCGTAGTTCTTGTAGACCCGGTGCCCGAAGCCCATCAGCTTGACACTGGAGTTCTTGTCCTTGACCTGCTTGATGAAGTCGCCGATCTTCTCGACGCCGCCGTTGCGCTGGATGTCCTCCAGCATGTTCAGCGCCGCTTCGTTGGCACCGCCGTGCGCGGGCCCCCACAGGCACGCGACGCCGGCGGCGATCGCGGCGAACGGGTTGGTGCCCGAACTGCCGCACAGACGCACCGTCGACGTCGACGCGTTCTGCTCGTGGTCGGCGTGCAGGATGAAGATGCGGTCGAGCGCGCGCACGAGCACGTCGTTCGGCTCGTACTCCTCGCACGGCGTCCCGAACATCATGCGCATGAAATTCGCGGTGTAGCTCAGCGCGTTCTTCGGGTAGATGTACGGCTGGCCGACGCCGTACTTGTACGACATCGCCACCAGCGTCGGCATCTTCGCGATCAGCCGGTGCGCGGCGATCTCGCGGTGCTTCGGGTTGTTGATGTCGGTGCTGTCGTGATAGAACGCCGACAGCGCGCCGACCAGCCCCGTCATCACGGCCATCGGGTGCGCGTCTCGGCGGAAGCCGCGCAGGAAGAACTGCATCTGCTCGTTGACCATCGTGTGGTTGGTGATGGTCTTGTGGAAGTCGCGCTGCTGCTGCGCGTTCGGCAGCTCGCCGTACAGCAGCAAGTAGCACACGTCCAGGAAGTCGCAGTGCGTCGCGAGCTGCTCGATCGGGTAGCCGCGGTACAGCAGCTCGCCCTTGTCGCCGTCGATGTAGGTGATCGTCGACTGGCACGACGCGGTCGACAGGAAGCCGGGGTCGTAGGTGAACTTGCCGGTCTGCGCGTACAGCTTGCGGATGTCGATCACGTCGGGCCCGATGCTGCCCGTGTAGATCGGCAACTCCATGCTCGGGCTGCCGTCGGAGAACGACAGGGTGGCTTTCACGTCGGAGGGCGTCATCGCAGGTTCCTTTCGTCAGTCGTCGGTCGGACGCGGGCGCCGCATCAGCGCCAGCACCTCGTGCACTTCGGGCCGGTCGAGCGCGTCCCGCGGCTCGGTGCGCGCGAGCAGCAGGTCGAGCAGATCGTTGTCCGGCAGGTCCATCAGCGCGGTCAGCCCCGCGGCCTGCCTTGTCGTGATCGTCTCCTCGTGGTGGCGAAAGAAGCGCTCGACGAACAGGTCGTTCTCGAGCAACCCGCGCCGGCAGCGCCACTTGAGCTTCGAGAGCGCGCGCGCGTCGAGCGCCGTCTCCTGGTCGAGCGGCCGCCGCGGATCCGGCTGAGCCGGTCCGCTGGCGGCGCCCCCATGGGCCACGGTGGGGCCCTTGCAGGGCCCTGGGGGAGGCGCCGAAGGCGCTTCGGGGGGGAGCCTCATACCGCGCGCCGGACCATCAGCTCCTTGATCTTGCCGATCGCCTTCGTCGGGTTCAGCCCCTTCGGGCAGACGTCGACGCAGTTCATGATCGTGTGGCAGCGGAACAGCCGGTACGGGTCCTCGAGGTTGTCGAGGCGTTCGCTCGTGGCCTGGTCACGGCTGTCGGCGATGAAGCGGTAGGCCTGCAGCAGGCCGGCAGGACCGACGAACTTGTCGGGGTTCCACCAGAAGCTTGGGCAGCTGGTGGAGCAGCTCGCGCACAGGATGCACTCGTAAAGGCCGTTGAGCTCGTCGCGCTCCTCGGGCGACTGCAGGCGCTCCTTCTCGGGCAGCGGCGTGTCGTTGACGAGGTACGGCTTGATGCTGTGGTACTGCTTGAAGAACTGCGTCATGTCCACGATCAGGTCGCGGATCACCGGCAGCCCGGGCAGCGGCTTGAGGACCACGGGGCAGGCAAGGCCGTTCTTGCCGTTGATGTTCATCGCGTCGGAGCCGCACACCCCCTCTCGGCACGAGCGGCGGAAGCTCAGCGTCGGGTCGACCGACTTGAGCTTCATCAGCGCGTCGAGCAGCATGCGCTCGCTGCCGTCGAGCTCGACCTGCAGCGTCTGCATGTACGGCTTGGCGTCCTTGTCGGGGTCGTAGCGGTAGATCTGGAACGTGCGCTGGGCCATGACTTCTCCTCTTGGCGCGGGTCAGAAGGTGCGGACCTTGGGGGGTACCGACTCGACGGTCAGCGGCTTGAGCTGCACCGGCTTGTAGTCGAGACGGCTACCCTCGGAGAACCAGAGCGTGTGCTTCATCCACTCGCGGTCGTTGCGGCCGAGCGGGCAGTCCGGGTCGTCGGCGCCGCGTTCGTAGTCCTTGACGGTGTGCGCGCCGCGGCATTCCTGGCGCGCCGCCGCCGACACCATCGTCGCCTGCGCGGCCTCGATCAGGTTCTCGACCTCGAGCGCCTCGATGCGCGCCGTGTTGAAGACCTTGCTCTTGTCCTTCAGCGCGATCGCCTCGACGCGCTCGCGCAGCGCGGCCACCTTGACCACGCCCTGGTCCATGCTCGCCCGCGTGCGGAACACGCCGGCGTGCTGCTGCATCGTGGCGCGGATGTCGTTGGCGACGTCCTGCGCGTACTCGCCGCTGGTGCTGGCGTCGAACCGAGCCAGCCGCGCCAGCGACGCGTCGGCGGCGTCCTTGGGCAAGGGCTTGTGCGCCTGGTCGGCGCGCCTGAAGCTGTCGACGATGTGATTGCCGGCGGCGCGGCCGAACACCAGCAGGTCGAGCAGCGAGTTGGTGCCCAGACGGTTCGCGCCGTGCACGCTGACGCACGAGCACTCGCCGACCGCGTAGAGCCCGTTGACGACGACGTTCGGGGTCGCGCCCTTCGGCACCACGACCTGGCCGTGCACGTTGGTCGGGATGCCGCCCATCTGGTAGTGGATGGTCGGCACCACGGGGATCGGCTCCTTCGTGATGTCGACGTTGGCGAAGTTGTGGCCGATCTCGAACACGCTGGGCAGGCGCTTCATGATCGTCTCGGCGCCCAGGTGCGTCATGTCGAGGTGGATGTAGTCCTTGTTCGGACCGCAGCCGCGCCCTTCCTTGATCTCCTGGTCCATGCAGCGGCTGACGAAGTCGCGCGGCGCGAGGTCCTTCAGCGTCGGCGCGTAGCGCTCCATGAAGCGCTCGCCGTTGGCGTTGCGCAGGATCGCGCCTTCTCCGCGGCAGCCCTCGGTCAGCAGCACGCCGGCGCCGGCGACGCCGGTGGGGTGGAACTGCCAGAATTCCATGTCCTCGAGCGGGATGCCGGCGCGCGCCGCCATGCCAAGCCCGTCGCCGGTGTTGATGAAGGCGTTCGTGCTCGCGGCGTAGATGCGCCCGGCGCCACCGGTGGCCAGCAGCGTCGTCTTCGCCTCGAGGACGTAGACCGAGCGCGGTCACGCCCAGCACGTCGCCGTCAGCGTCGCGGATCAGGTCGAGCGCCATCCACTCCACGAAGAACGTCGTGCGCGCCTTCACGTTCTGCTGGTACAGCGTGTGCAGCATCGCGTGGCCGGTGCGGTCGGCGGCGGCGCAGGCGCGCTGCACGGGCTTCTCGCCGTAGTTGGCGGTGTGGCCGCCGAACGGGCGCTGGTAGATCGTGCCGTCGGGGTTGCGGTCGAACGGCATGCCGAAGTGCTCGAGCTCGTAGACGACCTTCGGCGCCTCGCGGCACATGAACTCGATCGCGTCCTGGTCGCCCAGCCAGTCGCTGCCCTTGACCGTGTCGTAGAAGTGGTAGTGCCAGTTGTCCTCGCTCATGTTGCCGAGCGAGGCGCCGATGCCGCCCTGCGCCGCCACCGTGTGCGAGCGCGTCGGGAACAC
>JALOSD010000225.1 GCA_025458585.1 Burkholderiaceae bacterium
CGCGGCGCGCGACGATGCGCACCTTCGCGTCCACTGCCGAAAGCCCGCCATGTCCGCCATCCTCGACAAGCTCACCGCGAGTGCCCGCAAGGAGTACCGCTTCGACCCCCTCACCGAGCCCAAGGTCTCGATCTACCAGCCCGACCAGGTGGGGCTGATGTTTCCGGGCCGCCCGCGCTTCGACGACGTGGCGCGCGAGCGCCAGTACCTGAAGGAACGTCTGGTCGGCGCCTGCCGGGCGTTCGCGCGGCAGGGCTTCGACTACGGCTTCGCGGGCCACCTGACGATCCGCGACCCCGAGCGCGCGCACCTGTACTGGACCAACCCGATGGCGGTGCACTTCCGCCAGGTGCGCGTGTCGAACCTGATCCTCGTCGACCACCAGGGCCACGTGGTCGAGGGCGACCACGCCGTCAACCGCGCCGGCTTCGTGCTGCACGCCGCCGTGCACGAGGCGCACCCCGACATCGTCGCGATGTGCCACGCGCACACCGTCTACGGCACCGCGTTCGCCGCGCTGGGCAAGCCGCTGGCGCCGATCTCGCAGGACGCCGCCGCGTTCTTCGAGGACCACGCCGTGATCACCGACGAGGCCGGCCAGGTCGCGGTCGAGGAGGACGCGGGGCCGAAGGTGGCCGACTGGTTCACCGGCGTGAAGGCTGCAATCCACCAGAACCACGGCCTGTTCACGGCCAGCCGCCACAGCATCGAGGCCGCCGCGTTCTGGTTCATCGCGCTCGAGCGCTGCTGCCAGCAGCAGCTGCTGGTCGAGGCCACCGGCGTGCCGCCGCGGCTCGTGTCGCCCGAGCGTTCGCGCTACAGCCGCGAGCACGTGGGCAGCGAGTACATCGGCTGGCTGCACTTCCAGACGATCTGGAGCGACCTCGTGCGCACCGAGCCTGACATGTTCGACTGACCGGCGCCGCGGGTCAGGGCGGTCGGCCGCCGTCCGGCGGGCCTCTTGGTGGCACATTCCTTCGGGCACGCACGCCTGGCGGCAACCGGTGTCCGTGCTCGTCGACCCGACGTTCAGGCCGCAGGCCGACGGGCAGGGCGAACGGCTCGCCGACCTCGCCTGCGGATCAGAGCCAGGCCCATAGTCGCCGGGCCCATCGCGGGACGAGGTCGGGCTTGGGGCGGTAGCAGCTGCGGAAGTAGCTGGGCATGATCGTCTCCCGGACAAGGACTGTATAAATATACAGTATCACACGCGTGCGCGGCGTTCGACGCGTTGATTCGACGCCGTCGCACGCACCCCGTTCGGTTACGCTCGCGGCGTGATGAGCTCCTTGCGCAAGCTGCTCGCCGGCGTCGTCGTGCTCGCCGCGCCGCACGTCGTCGTGGCGCAGGTCGTCTGGTGGGCCGGCGCCGCGTGGGGGCCGTGGGGACCATGGGCACCGGCCGGGCCGGTCATCGTCGATTCGCCGCACTGGGGGTGGAGCAGCGGGTGGGGCCGCGGCGCTTACCAGTACGACCTGCCGTCGTGCTACCGCATCGGCCGCTGCAGCCTCGACGACATCGTGCGCCACTTCGGCCGGCCGGACGACCTCGCGCGCCTCGCGCCCGCGGCGCCCGCCTCGCCGCCGGTGTTCGCGCACGAGACGCGCCGCGTCGAGCCGACCGACCCGAAGCAGGTGCAGCCGGCGTACGCAGGCTCGGGCGACGTGCGGCCGCAGTTCGCGGCGTCGGGCTCGGTGCGCGAGTGACGGCGCGGCCGGGCGCCGGCCGCCGGCCGCCGGCGCGTTCGGTGTCAGCGAGCCGGCAGGACGCGCCCCTACACTCGCCGCGACGTCAGGTGGCGAACCCCGGAGGCTGGATGGATCTCACGAACAAGGTGGCGGTGATCACGGGCGGTGCCAGCGGCATCGGCCGTGCGGTGGCGGCGGCGATGGCGCGGCGCGGCGTGGCCGCGGTGGCGCTGGTGGACATGAATGACGCGGTCGACGAGGTCGCCGCCTCGCTCAACGCGGAGGCCGGGCGCGAGGTCGCGCTGCCGTTTCGCGGCGACACGACCGACCCGGCGTTCCGCGCCTCGGTCTACGACACGATCAGCGCGCGCCACGGCCTCGTGTCGCTGTGCGTGCCGGCGGCCGGCATCACGCGCGACGACCTCGCGGTGCGCGTCGACAAGAACACCGGCAAGGCGCGCATCTACCCCCTCGAGCAGTTCAAGCTCGTCGTCGACGTGAACCTGATCGCGCCCGTGTACTGGGCGCTCGAGATGATCGGCCGCATCGCCGAGGACCGCGCCGCGCGCGGCCTCAAGCGCTGGACGCCCGACGAGGGCATCCGCGGCTCGGTCGTGTTCATCGGCTCGATCTCGTCGCAGGGCAACCGCGGCCAGATCTCGTACGCGAGCACGAAGGCGGGCCTCGAGGGCGCCGCCGCGACGATCATGAAGGAGGCGATGTTCCACGGCGTGCGTTGCAGCGTGATCCACCCCGGCTTCACCGACACGCCGATGGTGCGCTCGATGGGCGAGGACTACGTGGCGAAGAACATCCTGCCCTACACGCAGCTCGGCCGCCTGATCCGCCCCGAGGAGATCGCCGACGCGATCTGCTTCATGCTCGCCAACTCGGCCGTCAGCGGCGAGCTGTGGGTCGACGCCGGCTGGCACGCGCCGGCCTGACCCCCGCCTGTCGACCGGAGCCCCGTCATGGCCAAGACCCGCAAGCCCGACCTCAGCGCGCAGGACTTCGACCGCGAGTTCCGCGCCCAGATGGCGCAGATGACCGCCGGCCTCGCACCCACCGCGTTCACCACCGCGTGGGCCGACTGGGCGATGCACCTGGCGCTGTCGCCGACCAAGCAGAGCGCGCTGCAGCAGGAGGCGCTCGGCCGCGCGCTCGACACCTGGACCTTCGCGATGCGCGCGCTCGCCGGGCAGCCGGTGCCGCCGGCGGAGAGCTTCGACGGCGAGCCCGACGCGCGCTTCAAGGCCGCCGAGTGGACGCAGTTCCCGTTCAACGTCTACGCGCGGGCGTACCAGAACGCCGCCGCGCTGATGAAGGACACGGTGCGCGACGTCGGCGGGGTCACCGGCTACCACGCACAGCTGCTCGAGTTCGCGCTGCGCATGCTGCTCGACGCGAGCTCGCCGGCGAACTACCTGGCGTCGAACCCCGAGCTGCTCGCGCTGACGAAGGCCGAGGGCGGCCAGAACCTGGTGCGCGGGCTGCACAACTGGGTCGAGGACGTGAAGCGCACGGTCGACGGCGGCGCGCCACCCGGCGGCGAGGCGTTCGAGGTCGGCAAGACGCTGGCCGTGACCCCGGGCAAGGTCGTGCTGCGCAACGAGCTGATCGAGCTGATCCAGTACACGCCGACGACGAAGCAGGTCCACGCCGAGCCGCTGCTGATCGTGCCGGCGTGGATCATGAAGTACTACATCCTCGACCTCAGCCCGCGCAACTCGCT
>JALOSD010000226.1 GCA_025458585.1 Burkholderiaceae bacterium
GTCACGTCCGCCGCCGGCGCCGGCCGAGGCTTCCCTCGACGCCGGGCCCGACGCCGCGCCCGACACGCCGGCACCCGCGGGCCCCGCGGCGCACGCCGGTGCGACGCCGGACGCCGCGCCGCCTGCGCCGGGCGCCGACCTGCACGAGCCGCAGGCGCCCGAGACGCACGTCGCGCAGGCGCGCCCGCCGTTAGCCGCGGCGGCGCGCCCGCCCGGCGAGGCGCCGCCGATCTACCCGACGACGCTGCCGCCGTCGTTCCAGTGGACGTTCCGGATGCAGCGCGGCATCCTGTCGGGCACCGGCACGCTGGGCTGGGAACTGGACGGCGCGCGTTACCGGCTGGCCCTCGTCGGCAGCGTCGCCGGCGTCAACCTGCTCGAGTGGGTCAGCGTGGGCGCTATCGACCGCGCCGGCGTCGCCCCCGAGCGTTTCGTGTCGCAGACCCGTGGGCGCAGCGCGCAGTCGACGAACTTCCAGCGCGGCGCCGGCAAGGTCACGTACTCGGCATCGACCGCCGAGCACCCGCTGCCGGCAGGCGTGCAGGACCGTGTGAGCTGGCTCGTGCAGCTCGCGGCGGTCGTCGCGGCGGCGCCCGAGCGCTACGCGGCGCCGGGCACGCCGCTGACGCTGCCCGTCGCCGGCACGCGCGACGTCGGCCTGTGGCAGTTCGTCGCCCTCGGCCCGCAGACGGTCCAGACCCCCGCCGGCAGCGTCGAGGCGCTGGCGTTCCGTCGCGAGGCCAAGCGTGCCAACGACACGCGCGGCGAGGTCTGGCTCGACCCCCGGCGCCACCACCTGCCGGTGCGCGTCGTGCTGAGCACGATCGACGGCAACGGCCGCGCCAGCGATACGCTCGCACTCGCGCTCGAGTCGACGACGCCCTGAGCGCGGCCGGCGCTGCGCCGGGCTTGAATCTTGCGTCGGCGCTCCCATCTGCATCGTCAGGAAGGATCGCCATGCACATGCTCTACAACTCGGACAGCTTCGTCGTCGTGCAGTTCGACGTTCCCGCGGCCGGCGAGGGCGTCGAGGCTGGGGCCGAGGCGGCCCTGACGCGCGGCGGTTACGAGATCGTCGACAAGGCGGCGCGTCGCGAGATCTTCCTCGAAGGCGCGCTGGCGCAGAGCTTTCGCGAGGGCGTTGAGGCGCTGATCCGGCGCCAGCCGACGCCCGAAGAGATCGACGACTACATCGGCCGCTACACCGAGCTCGCGCAGCACCCCGTCGTGCTGCACTGAACGGGCCCCCGGATCGGGGGTGGCGCGCGTCGGCGGTGACGTCGGTCACGGAATGCGGGCCGGCGGCGGCTCAAGTGCGGCGTGGCCGGCGCCGAAACGCCGGGAATGCTCGACTTGCCCGCCAGGCTCACCCTCGACGCGAGCACGGCGGGCGCGCTTGCCGCCGTGCTTGTCGTCGCGCTGCTCGCCGTGCTGCTGGTCGTCCAGGTGCGCGCGCGCCGGCGCGCGCACGAGACGGCGCGGCTGACGCGCTCGCTGCAGGAGGCCAACGACGAGCTCCACCAACTCGCGTTCAAGGACCCGCTGACGGGCCTGGCGAACCGTGCCTGCTTCGACGGCTGGCTCGACGACGTCGTCGTGCGCTGCGACCGCGGCGGGAGTTCGGTCGCCGTGCTGTTCGTCGACCTCGACGCCTTCAAGCCGGTCAACGACTCGTTCGGCCACGGCCACGGCGACATCGTGCTGCGCGAGGTCGGCCAGCGCCTGCAGGCGCTCGCCGCCGAGGGCGTGCGCGCCGCGCGCGTCGGCGGCGACGAGTTTCTGCTGCTGCTGCCCGAGGGCCGCGACGCCGCCGCCGCGCTCGCCCGGCGCACGCTGGCGTCGCTCGCGCAGCCGATCGCGGCCGGCGCGCACGAGCTTCAGGTGTCGTGCTCGATCGGCATCGCGCTGTACCCCGAGCACGGCTCGCGGCCGACGATGCTCGCGCGCGCCGACGCCGCGATGTTCGCCGCCAAGCGCTCCGGCGGCGCGAGCTACGCCTTCTTCGAGCCGTCGATGGAAGCCGACGTACGCGACCAGCTGGAACTCGTCGCCGAGCTGCGCCGCGCCGTCGCCGACAAGCGCCTCGAGCTGCTCTACCAGCCGAAGATCGATGCCCGCAGCGGCCAGATCACCGCCGCCGAGGCGCTGCTGCGCTGGCACCACCCGAAGCGCGGGCTCATCAGCCCGGCGGTGTTCGTGCCGATCGCCGAGCGCTTCGGCCTCGTGCACGCGCTGGGTGCCTGGGTGATCGAGGACGCGTGCCGCCAGGCGCGCGTGTGGCGCGACCTCGGGCTTCGCATGCGGGTGGCGATCAACCTGTCGGCGCACCAGATGCGCCGTGACGACCTCGCCGAGCAGCTGCTGTCGGCGCTGAATCGCCACCGCGTCGAGCCGTCGCAGCTGACCTGCGAGATCACCGAGTCGGTCGCGATGGAGGACACGCGCGCGACGCACCTCGCGTTCGAGCGTCTCGGCCGGGCCGGCATCCACCTGTCGATCGACGACTTCGGCACCGGCTACTCGAGCCTGTCGTACCTGCGCCAGCTGCCGGCCGAGGAGCTGAAGATCGACCGCAGCTTCGTCAAGGACGTCGAGACGAGCGCCGACGCGCGAGCGATCGTCGAGGCCGTCGTGCGCATGGCGCAGGTGCTCGGCCTGAAGGTGGTCGCCGAGGGCGTCGAGACCGAGCGCCAGCGTGACCTGCTCGTGCAGATGGGCTGCGACCAGCTGCAGGGCTATCTGTTCGCGCGGCCGATGTCGGCGCGCGCGCTGACGCTGTGGGCGATGGACGACGGCAGCTCGCGGCCGTCGGTCGCGTTCCGGCCATCGCTCTACGAGCCCGGCACGCCGGCCAGCGTGGCCTGAACACGCCGCGGCCCGGCCGCCGTGAGGGCGGCGGGCGCGTTCCTACAATGCCAACGATGGTGCGTCACGAAGCAAAGGCAAGGCTGAACCCGCCAGGGGTCAGTGGTGCTGCTGCATGCTGCGCCAGTCCAACGGGTGAGAGTCCCGTCCCGGTAGGCGTCGGAGCGCCGGGTAGCAGGCCCCAGGCAGTGGAGGGAGACCTCTGTGCCCGAGCGGGGCGTCGGAAGCCTGCCAAGCGGCGTAAGCCGTGTAACGGGGAGCAAGCACGCGGGCCGCAACATGAAGTGAAGCCTGCAGCCTCGACAGATTTACAACCCGCGGGCCGAGCCGCTCATCTCACGGCGAAGGCAACATCACCCGAGCGAGATCCGAAGCGCGCGGGTGGCTGCGGCGGGGTATGGGGCGCAGCACGCGTGCAAGGACTGGGGCGGAACGTGAGAGGCCCGTCTGCGCGGCCCGAGTCGGGGCGAGCGAGTTCGTATAAGCCCAAGGCGAAGTCGAATCGTGCGCAGCGGGAGTCCGAGGGGATCGTAGTACTGGACGGGGCGCAAGGCGAGGGAATGGCCGGCGAGACCGGACCTAACGACCCCATCGACCTTGTGTCGAGCGACAAAGTGCGACAACTGCAAAGGCAGCTCTGGGCCGCAGCCAAGCGGGCACCGGGAAGGCGTTTCCATGCGTTGTACGGCCGTTGTACGGCCAGATGTGCAGGGGTGACGTCCTGCACGAGGCGTGGAAGCGAGTGCGCCGCAACAAGGGCGCAGCGGGCGTTGATCGGGTGACGATCGGCGCAGTTGAGCAGTACGGCGTCCGGCGCTTCTTGCAAGAGCTGGGTGAAGTGCTGCGCGCAGGCGAGTACGGTGCGCAGGTCGTGCGGCGCGCCTACATTCCAAAGGCTGACGGGGCGAAGCGGCCCCTGGGCATCCCGACGGTGCAAGACCGGGTGGTGCAGATGGCGGTCAAGCTGGTGCTCGAGCCCATCTATGAGGCGGACTTCGCACCGACCTCGTACGGGTTCAGACCCCGGCGCAGTGCGCAACAGGCGCTGGAGCGGTTGAGGCTTCTGGGCAACCAAGGCGCCAACCACGTGCTGGACGCCGACATCGAGAACTACTTCGGCAGCATCGAGCACGACAAGCTGCTCACCCTGGTGGGTCAGCGGGTCAGCGACCGGCGGATGCTCAAGCTGGTTAGACAGTGGTTGCAGGCTGGGGTGATGGAAGACGGGGTGGTGAGCCATCCGGTGGCGGGAACGCCGCAGGGTGGTGTGATCTCGCCGCTGCTGTCGAACATCTACCTGCATGTGCTGGACCGGGTATGGGCCAAGCACGGCCAACACCTGGGCGAGTTGGTGCGGTATGCGGACGACTTCGTGGTGATGTGCCGCACGGCGCAGGGCTGCGAGGAAAGCCAGCGTCGCATCGAGCATGTCATGACCAGGCTGGGACTGAAGCTGCACCCACAGAAGACGCGACGCGTGGTGCTGACGGACGGCCGGGAGGGCTTCGACTTCCTGGGTTGCCATCTGCACAAGCGTATGAGCGGGCGGCTGTGGCAGCAAAAGGGTCTCAGGCGGTACTACCTGCAGCGCTGGCCGAGCCGCAAGGCGATGAACCGTGTGCGAGAGCGTGTGCGGGCGCTGACCCCGCGCTCGCGCTGTCATCAGGATGTGCGAAGCGTGATCGCTGAGCTCAACCCGGTGCTGCGTGGCTGGGGACAGTACTTCCAAACAGGCAACGCGGCCAATTGCTTCATCGACGTGGACGCCTACGTCGTGCGGCGGCTGCGAAGCCTGCGCGTCAAGCGTGCGGGGCGGAGCTTGCGGAGGGGACAGACCCAGCGCTGGGACCGCCACTACTTCGAAAGCCTTGGACTGCATCGCCTACGCGGGACGATCCGCTACCCGGGCAAACCTCCTGGCAACCGGAGGGCCGCGTAATGCTGCGAGTCGACCGACCACTGGTAAGCCGTGTGCGGGAAATCCGCATGCACGGTTTGAACGGGGGTGTTGGCTCTATGAGAGACCTTCGGGCCGAATAGGGCCAACATCTACCAATGAAGCTCATCGCCTACACCCGCGGCGCGGCGCTGCCGGCGCTGCTCGCCGAGCGCATCGTGATCATCGACGGCGCGATGGGCACGATGATCCAGCGTCACCGGCTGTCCGAGGCCGACTTCCGCGGCGAGCGTTTCGCCGACCATGTGCGCGACCTCAAGGGCAACAACGACCTGCTCGTGCTGACGCGCCCCGACGTCGTGCGCGCGATCCACGACGCGTACCTGGCCGCCGGTGCCGACATCGTCGAGACGAACACGTTCGGCGCGACGTCGATCGCGCAGGCCGACTACGCCCTGGCGTCGATCGCGCGCGAGATGAACGTCGCCGCCGCGCGGCTGGCGCGCGCCGCCGTCGACGCGGTCGCGACGCCGCAGTGGCCGCGCTTCGTCGCCGGCGCGCTCGGGCCGACGCCGAAGACGGCGAGCATCAGCCCCGACGTCAACGACCCCGGGGCGCGCAACGTGGCGTTCGACGAGCTGCGCGCGGCCTACCGCGAGCAGGCCGAGGGGCTGCTCGAAGGCGGCGTCGACCTGTTCCTGGTCGAGACGATCTTCGACACGCTGAACGCGAAGGCGGCCATCTTCGCCCTCGACGAGCTGATGGACGAGACCGGCGAGCGGCTGCCGGTGATCGTCTCGGGCACCGTGACCGACGCGTCGGGGCGCATCCTGTCGGGGCAGACGGTGGGCGCGTTCTGGCACTCGGTGCGCCACGCGCGGCCGCTCGCGGTGGGCCTGAACTGCGCGCTCGGCGCGGCGCTGATGCGCCCGTACATCGAGGAGCTCGGCAAGGTCGCCGCCGACACCTTCGTCAGCTGCTACCCCAACGCAGGCCTGCCGAACCCGATGAGCGAGACCGGCTTCGACGAGACGCCCGAGGTGACCGCGGCGCTGATGGAGGACTTCGCCAGGAGCGGCTTCCTCAACATCGCCGGCGGCTGCTGCGGCACGACGCCCGAGCACATCGCGGCGATCCGGGAAAAGGTGAGCGCGTACCGGCCGCGGCACCGCGCCGATCCGCTGTTCACGTCGCTGCTCGCCGCCTGACGCGGCGCCGCGTTCAGGGCGCGCCGCGCGGCGGCACCTCGAGCTGCAGCTCGACCTGCCCGGACTGGCGTGCGGGCACGGTGCGCATC
>JALOSD010000031.1 GCA_025458585.1 Burkholderiaceae bacterium
CCCGGGGCTTCGTCCACGCGAGCCCCCGGAGGGACCGCGACGACCGTCAGGCGACGGTCGTCTCGTCGGTGCGCGTGTCGCCCTTGTTGTCGACCCAGGTCACGGTGACCTTGTCGCCCTTCTTGCCGTTCTTGAACTTCATGTTCATGAACGGGTCCTTCGACACTGCAGGGCCCCACTGGGCCGTCATCACGGTCTTGTCACCATGCTTGACCGTCACGTTCGAGATGAAGTGCGCCGGGATCGTGTTGCCGGAAGCGTCCTTGCGCTGGCCGGTTTCCATGATGTGGCTCATCAGCACCTTGACGTCGACCACGCCACCGCTCTCGGTGGCACGAATGCGCATCGGGCTTGCCATGTGAATCTCCTTGAATCGTGACGATGATCAGCCGCCGCAGCCGCCGAGCGTGACCTTGATTTCCTTCTTGGCGACGTGGAACTTGCCGTCGGCCTTGACGAGCGCGAAGACGTCGGAGCTCTGGCCCATCTTGACGCGCGTTGTCACGAACGGCTCGGCCTCGGGCGTCAGCATGAACGCCGCGGCGAGCGCGTTGGGGTTCTTCTCGACCAGCAGCGCAATCATCTGCACGTTGGCCAGCGTCGTCGTCGCGCCGACCGGCACGACAGCGCCGTTCTCGGCGATGTCGGGGCCGGTGACCGTGATCTTGTCCGACGCCGCGGCGGCGTCGCCGCCGAAGCCCTTGGCGACGCCTGCGACGTCCTTGGCCTCGAACGCGGCCTTGTTCCATTCGGCCTGCTGCGCGCGTGCTTCCTCCGGCGTGATCACGCCGGCGGCGACGAACAGACCCAGCACGCCGTAGCCACCGGTGGCTTTCAGCGCCTCGCGTCGATTCATGCTCATCTCGATCTCCTACTGTTGAAGGCTCGTCACTTGGACGGGGCGCCCGCCAAGACCTGTGGCGCCGAACCCGGCACCGTATTGTCCCCCGCTGCCGGCCCCGAAGACCATTAGGGATGGACCCCACCACATCCAGCTCGACTGCGCGCCGTTTGCCGCCGTCTGCAGCCGACGCCCGGCACGATCGACGCGCATCGCAGACATTACATCCCCATTTGATTTTGCACCTGCGCGCACGACCGGGCGCCGGTATCCGACTTCACCGACCGGTCACTTGGCACCGGCGGCGATCCAGCGCGCCAGGGCCTTGACGTCGTCGTCCTTCAGCTGTGCCTGCGGGGGCATCGGCACCGCGCCCCACACGCCGCTGCCGCCGGCGCGGATCTTCTCCGCCAGGTAGGCCTCGGCGTCGGCGCGGCCCTTGTACTTGGCTGCGATCTCGGTGAAGCCGGGCCCCACGATCTTGTTGTTGACGCCGTGGCATGCCGTGCAGGCCTGCGCCGTCGCGAGCTCGAGCACCGAGCCGCCGGCCGTGGCGGCGGGCGCCGCGGCCACGACGGCCGCCGCCGCCGACGACGACGTCGGCCTTGTGCCGGGCGGCTGCGTCGTGTCGACGCCGCGCACCGGGCCTACGGGGCGGTTCTGCTGCAGCAGGTTGCCGTGCGCGTCGCGCGCGAACTCGGGCAGGTACGACGCCACCTTGGCCTCGTCGACGGCGCAGTTCTTCATGCACGCCGTGTTGCGCACGTCGGGCTTGCCGGTGGGCAGCCACATGCCGTGGTTCGTCGTCATGCCGTAGCGGTTCGGCATGCGGTTCTGCACCTCGCGGATGTTCTGGTCCGACAGCACGAAGTCGCCGGGCAGGATGTCGCCCAGGTGCAGGATGTACGCGGTGACGGCGTAGACCTCCTCGGTGGTCAGGCTCTTCGGCGCGTTCCACGGCATCGCGCGGTTGATGTAGTCCCACAGCGTCGACAGCGTGGCGACCTTCATCAGCGTGGTGCGCCCCTCGCCCGCGACGAGGCCCTTGACGCGTCCGGCCTTGATGTCGGCGGCCGTCGTGCCGCCGACGATCGGCTGGAACACCTCGTTCGACTCGCCGAACACGCCATGGCACGACGCGCACTTGGCTTCCCACACCTCCAGGCCCTTGTCGACCGAACCCGAGCCGGGCGGCAGACCCTTGAAGTCGGGGCGCACGTCGATGTCCCACGCCTTGACCTCGTCGGGCGTGGCCACGCGTCCGAGCCCGGGCGGCAGCTTCTGCGCCCACACCGTGCCGCACGCCGCGGCAAGCATCCCGATCAGGACGACCTTACGAAACCTGGACATTGCTCACCTCGCCCGACTCGGACACCAGCCACGACTGGATCGCGTTGTTGTGGTAGATCGACCGCGTGCCTCGCACCGCGCGCAGCTGCTTGTAGGTCGGCTGAACGTAGTCGGTGTCGTCGACCGCGCGCGACTGCAGGATCGCTGGCTTGCCGTCCCACACCCAGTCGATGTTGAAACGCGTCAGCGCCTTGCTGTGCACCGGGGCGTCGATGCGTGCGGTGCGCCAGTTGCGCCCGCCGTCGACCGAGACGTCGACGCGCTTGACCCTGCCGCGGCCCGACCACGCCAGGCCGGTGATGTTGTGAAAGCCCTTGTCGAGCAGGATCTGCCCGCCCGAGGGCGTCGTGATGACCGACTTGCACTCCTGGATGCCGCTGTACTGGCGGTGCAGGCCGTCGGGCATCAGGTCGACGTAGTGGCTGACCTCGTCCTTGGCGGCGTACTTCTGGTCGCCGACCTCGATGCGGCGCAGGTACTTGACCCAGCTCACGCCCTGCACGCCGGGCACGACGAGGCGCAGCGGGTAGCCGTTCTCGGGGCGCAACATCTCGCCGTTCTGGCCGTAGGCGACCAGCACCTCGCCCGACTCGACGAGCTCCATCGGGATCGTGCGCGTCATCGACGAGCCGTCCGCGCCCTCGGCGAGGATGTAGCGGCCCTTCTTGTAGTCGGCGCCGGCCATCTCGAGTAGGTCGCGCAGCGGCACGCCGGTGAACTCGCTGCAGCTGAGCATGCCGTGCGTGTACTGCACCGTGGGCACCGCGACGTTGCCCCACTCCATCGCCGTGTTCGCGCCGCACTCGATGAAGTGGATGCGCGAGACGGGCGTCAGGCGCATGATCTCGTCGACCGTGAACACGAGCGGCGACTTCACCAGGCCGTTGATCATCAGCCTGTGCTTCGTCGGGTCGATGTCCCACCATCCCTGGTGGTGGCGCTCGAAGTGCAGGCCGCTCGGCGTGATGATGCCGAACAGGCCCTGCAGCGGCGCGAACGACACGCTCGCCTGGCTGACGCGCGTCAGGCCCGGGCTCTCGCGGCGCTGCAGGCCCGCCTCGTACTTCGACGGCACGCCGTAGCCGCGCGCGGCCACCGGCTGGCCGAGGCCGGTCGTGTGCTCCGGCAGCTTGAGGATCGCGTCCTCGCCCTTGGGCTGCGCGAGCGCCGCGCCGGCGGCCGCCACCGACGTCGCGGCGGCGGCGAAGGTCTTGCGCAGGAAGCCACGGCGCTCGCCGTCGAGGCCGTGCTTGTCGACGGCAAGCTTCAGCTCGCGGCTGACGAAGTTCTCCGGCGCCTTGCGCAGGCGACCGGGGAAGGAAGGTGAACCGCTCATCGGATAGCCTCATTATTTCCGTACATGAGTATTAACGCATATAGCTGGAGAAAGAATGCCCCGGGTAAACCCGGGGCGGGGATGTCAGGACAGGGTCAGGTCGACTTGCCCATGAAGCGCTTCACGCTGCTGCGCCGCGTCGGCGGCTCGGGCGCGCTCGCCATGTTCACCGACACCGTGCGGCAGATCTGCACCGCCTCCGCGTCGCCGACCGCGTAGTAGACGAGGTTGCCTTCCTTGCGCCGCGTCAGCACGCCGGCGCGGTGCATCAGGTTCAGGTGGCGCGACACGTTGGCCTGCGTCGCGCCGAGCGTGTCGACGATGTCGCCGACGCTCATCTCGGTGTTGCACAGCACGTGCAGGATCTTGAGACGCATCGGCTCGCTGAGCAGCGAGAAATACCCCGAAACCTTCTCGAACAGCCCCTCGAGCTCGCTCAACTCCTGCGCGACGTCGTTCATCTTGTGGTGCGTGGTGAAGGGACTCGCGCACCCCCCACTGCCGTGCGCCGATGGTCGGGGTGAGATGATTCGAACATCCGACCCACTGCTCCCAAAGCAGTTGCGCTACCAGGCTGCGCTACACCCCGATGTAGGGCATTGTAGCGACGCACCCCCGGCCGGCGCGCTCAGGCTTCGCGCTCGACCGTCTGCGCCGGCGCCGGCAGCTGCAACTGGCGCGCGACCGCCATGCACTGGCGGATGTGCTGCTCGCACACGTACTTCAGCGCCGAGAAGGTCAGCGCCGCCGACACCGCCTGGCCCGCCAGCGGCACGAACTTGCTGGCCTGCTGCACCGTCAGCCGCACGCCGACCACGCGCAGCACCTGCAGCACGATCTCGCGCGTGATCAGGCGCCCGATCAACAGGCCGCCGGCGGCCGTGATCGCCTTGTAGACGACGATCCGGCGGTCGGGCGCGAGGCGCTCGATCTGCTCGGGCGTCAGCCCGAAGGCCTGGTTGATGCGCGGGATCACCTTGACGAGCACACCGACATCGGTCACCCAGTCGAGCCCCGGGATCGGCACGACGGCGACGCCGGCAGCGAGCAGCGCGCGCTGCGTCACGAGCTTGCGGCAGTGGCGCGCCGCCGCCTCGATCTCCTCGGGCGTCGAGGGCACGACGGTCCAGTCGGCGGCCATCGCGACGTTCAGGTGGCCGGCAGCACGACGATGCCGTCGGCGTCGGCGACGAGCCGCTCGCCGGGCCGGATCCACACGCCCTGCACCTGCACCGGCACGTCGCGCTGGCCCTCGCCTCGCTTGTCGGTGGCCAGCGGCACCGGCGCGAGGGCGCGGATACCCACCGTGCACCCCGCGAGCTCGGCGACGTCGCGCACGCAACCGTCGACGACGACGCCCGCCCAGCCGTTGCGCGCCGCCGCCGACGCGAGGTTGCCGCCGACGAGCGCGCGCCGCAGCGACGCACCGCCGGCGACGACGAGCACGCGCCCCGCGCCCGGCTCGTCGAGCGCAGCTTTGACGAGCGAGTTGTCCTCGAAGCAGCGCACCGTCGACACCGGCCCGGCGAACGCGCCGACACCGCCGAAGTCGCGGAACACCGGCGGCAGCACGCGCAGCGCGCCGCTGGTGTCGTTCTTGTGGGCGTCGCACAGGTCGCAGGTCACGAGCGAGTCGGCAGCCATGGGGTCCGGGCGTGGCAGTGGCACCAGGCGCCGAGTATGCACGCCGCCCCGCTACGATGCCGTCATGACCGCGACGAGCCCGCACGGTGCCGGCCCCGCCGGCGCCGCGGCGCCGCTGATCGCGGCCTGCCTCGGCGCGACGTGGTTCATCTGGGGCACGTCGTACCTCGCGATCAAGTGGGCGCTCGTGAGCCTGCCGCCCTTCTTCCAGATGGGCACGCGCTTCGTCGCCGCGGCGCTCGTGCTCGGCGCGTGGGCGGCGTGGCGCGGCGCGCGCTGGCCCGACCGCGCGCAGTGGCGCGCCGCGTTCGTGCTCGGCACGCTGATGATCGGCGGCGGCTACGGCTTCACCGCGCTCGCGCAGACCTCGGTGGCGTCGGGGCTCGTCGTCGCGTTCATCGCCGTCGTGCCGGCGCTCGTCGCGCTCGGCGAATGGGCGTACGGGCTGCGCCCGCGGCGGCGCGAGGCGGCGGGCGTCGTGCTCGGGCTCGTCGGCGTCGTGCTGCTCGCGCGCGGCCAGGGCTTCGGCGCGTCGTGGCCCGGCCTCGCGGCGATCACCGTCGCGTGCCTGACGTGGTCGCTCGGCACCGTGTGGGCGCGTCAGGGGCTGCCGCAGCGGCTCGGCGGGCGAGGCGCCGGGCTCGCACCCGGTGCCGCGGGGTACGCGAGCCAGATGCTCGCCGGCGGCGTGCTGCTGCTCGCGCTGTCGTGGGCGCTCGGCGAGCGCCCGGCGTGGCCGCCCGACGCGCGCTCGGCGGTGAGCTGGCTGTACCTCGTCGTCGCGAGCACGCTGCTCGGCTTCACCGCGTACATGGTGCTGCTCGAGCGCAGCACGGCGACGCTGGCGTCGAGCTACACCTACGTCAACCCGGTGATCGCGCTCGCGCTCGGCGTTTCGCTCGACGGCGAGGTCGTCGGCGCCGGCGAGTGGGCGGCGGCCGCCGTCGTGCTCGCCGGCGTCGTGCTGCTGCTCGCCGGCCCTGGTTCCGGCGCGCGCGAGCGGCGGTCGCGCCAGTAGAGCCAGGCCTCGATCGCGCCGAGGCCGAGGAACGGCGACAGCGCGAACAGCAGCTTCAGCGCGACGAAGGCGGTGTCAGACTCGAGCATTGCTCGATCTTCGTCACCCCCGCGCGGCCTTGCACGCCGCGGGGCATCGCGCGAGCGGCGACGCTCGTCAGTGCCGCTCGGTGCGCGCCTGCGCCGCGCGGCGGATCGCGCCCAGCGTCGTGCGCGACGTGATGACGTCGGTCGGCAGCTTCAGGTGCAGCAGCGTCGGGCGGCCGCTCGCGAGTGCGTCGGCGAACGCCGGCTCGAACTCGGCGCTGCGCTCGAGCGTCGCGGCACGCCAGCCGTAGGCGCGCGCAAGTGCGGCGAAGTCGGGGTTGACGAGCTCGCTGCCGCTGACGCGGCCGGGGTACTCGCGCTCCTGGTGCATGCGGATCGTGCCGTAGCTGCCGTTGTCGACGACGATGCTGACGAGCCTCGTCGCGCCGTACGCGACGGCGGTCGCGAGCTCCTGCCCCGTCATCAGGAAGTCGCCGTCGCCGGCGACGTTGACGACGGTGCGCTGCGGCTGCAGCAGGCTCGCGGCGACGGCGGCCGGCACGCCATAGCCCATCGCGCCCGAGGTCGGCGCGAGCTGCGTGCGGCCGTGGTGCTGCAGCCCCGGATAGCGCAGGAAACGGTGCAGCCAGCCGCTGAAGTTGCCGGCGCCGTTGGCGTAGACGGTGTCGGCCGGCGCGAGGCGTTCGATCGTCTTCACGACCGCGGCCAGGTCCATCGGCTCGAGGGGTTCGTGTTCGCGGTTGCGCACCGCGTCGGCAGCGGCCGCCTCGGTCCACGCGCGCCAGCGCACCGCGGGCGGGGCGGCCAGCGCCTCGAGCGCCTTGCCGGCACCGGCGAGCGAGCCCTGCAGCAGCAGGTCGGCGGCGTAGACGCGGCCGAGTTCGTCGGCGCCGGCGTGCCAGTGCACCAGCGTCTGCCGCGGCCGCGGCGCCTCGAGCAGCGTGTAGCCGCCGGTCGTCATCTCGCCGAGGCGCACGCCGACGGCGAGCACGAGGTCGGCGTCGCGCAGGCGCTGCGCGAGCGCGGGCGCGATGCCGATGCCGACGTCGCCGGCGTACAGCGGGTGGCGGTTGTCGAACGTGTCCTGGAAGCGGAAGCCGCAGCCCACCGGCAGCTCCCAGTTCTCGGCGAAGCGCTGCAGCGCGGCGGCGCTCTCGGCCGTCCAGCCGCTGCCGCCCGCGATCACGAACGGGCGCTCGGCCGCGACCAGCCGCTCGCGCAGCGCGCGCAGCGCGCCGGGCGCCGGCCACGCGAGCGCGGGCTCGACGCGCGGCAGCACGGGCGCGGCGGTGGGCGTCGTCAGCATGTCCTCGGGCAGCGCGAGCACGACCGGGCCGGGCCGCCCCTGCAGCGCGACGTGGAACGCGCGCGCGACGTACTCGGGCAGGCGGTCGGCGTGCTGCACCTCGGCCACCCACTTCGCGAGCCCGAGCGTGCCGGGGCCGAACATCTGTCGGTAGTCGATCTCCTGGAACGCCTCGCGGTCGCGCTGGTCCGAGGCGACCTGGCCGACGAAGACGATCATCGGCGTTGAGTCCTGGAACGCCGTGTGCACGCCGATCGCCGCGTTCGTCGCACCGGGGCCGCGGGTGACGAAGCAGATCCCCGGGCGGCCGCCCAGCTTGCCCTGCGCCTCGGCCATGAACGACGCCCCGCCTTCGTGGCGGCAGGCGACGAAGCGGATGCGATCGCGGTGCTCGTGCAAGCCGTCGAGCACCGCGAGGTAGCTCTCGCCCGGGACGCCGAACGCGGTGTCGACGCCCTGCGCGATCAGGGCCTCGACGAGCGCGTGGCCGGCGAGGCGGGGCCGCGAAGGGGAAGCGGGGGCAGCATCGGCGGTGCTCATGCCGCCACTGTAGCCGGCCGCCCGCCGGGGATCGCCCGCTCAGGCCGCGACGGGCCGGCGGCGCCCCGTGTGCAAGCCGACGAGCCCCGCCGACGCGACACCGAACGCGAGCGCGAGTGCCGCGCCGACGAACACCGCCGCCGGCTCGCCGCGGTCGAGCAGTGCGCCGAACACCGGCGCGGCGAGCGCGAAGCCGGCGTCGAGCCCCGAGTAGACGGTGCCGTAGACGCGCCCGGTGGCGCCGGGCGGCGCGGCGCGCTTGATCAGCATGTCGCGCGACGGGCCCGCCAGGCCGGTGCCGAAGCCCGACAGCGCCGCTGCGGCGGCGGCGACGATGCCCGGCAGCCAGCCGCTCGCGACCAGCAGCAGCAGCGCAGCCGCGGCGAGCATCGCCGTCGCGATCGCCGTCTCGAGCCGTTCGACGCGCGCGGCAACGAAGCCGCCGACCACCATGCCCGCGGCGCTGCACAGCATGTACGCGGTGACCACGAACGCCGTCAGCGACAGCGGCAGGCCGTAGAGCTTGCCCAGCGCCGGCCCGGCGAAGCCCTGGATCGCCGCCAGCGCGGCGGTGCTCCAGAAGAAGAACGAGAAGCACAGCCACACCGACGGCAGGCGCAGGAACGCGAGCGGGTGCTCGACCGCGACGTGCTTCGCGCCCGGCGACGCCTCGTGCGCCCAGCGCCCCTGGCGGTCATCGATCGCGCGCCGCTGCCACACGAGCAGCGCGAGCACGACGAGCGCCCACACGGCGGCGCCTGCCAGCGCGAGCCGCCACGAGCCGGTCGCGCCCGACAGTCCGACGATGAACACCGGCGCCGCCGCCCAGCCGAGGCTGCCAGTGATGCCGTGCACCGAGAACGCGTGCCCGAGGCGCGGCTGCGACACGCGCTTGTTCAGGATCGTGAAATCGGCCGGGTGGAACGGCGCGTTGCCGAGCCCGGCGAGCGCCGCCGTGAGCACCAGCCCCGGCATGCCCTGCGCCGCGGCGCCGGCGAGCGCGGCAAGCGCGAAGCAGCCGAGCGCCGCGAACAGCACCGGGCGCGCGCCGATGCGGTCGACGACGAAGCCGGCGAGCGCCTGCCCGACGCCCGAGATCACGAAGAACACCGTCACCAGCAGGCCGAGTTCGGCGTAGCTCACACCGAAGTCGCGCACGAACGCCGGGAACAGCGGCGGCAGCAGCAGGTGGAAGAAGTGCGAGGTGCCGTGCGCCAGCCCGACGAGACCGATCGTGCGCGCGTCGTCGCGCAGCGGCACGGGGTTCGGCGGCAGCGCGGCCGCGAGCGAGGGAGCGCCCATGCCGCCAATGGTACGCACGCGCGCGCGGTCGCGGCGCACTGGCTTACCATCGAAGGCACCGCCGCCGCGCGCGGCGACAGGAAAGCCCGACGATGACCGAAAGCGTGCTCTACGACTTCACCAAGCCCGACGCCCAGGGCCGCACCGGCACCGCGCACGCGTGGGCCAAGGTGCCGCCGGCGCTGACGCCGGTCGAGCGCGCCGGCGCGAAGGCGCGCGCCGGCGCGCTGCTGAAGGCACACGACGCGGTGCTGGTGGCGCACTACTACGTCGACGGCGACGTGCAAGACCTCGCGCTCGAGACTGGCGGCATCGTCGCCGACTCGCTCGAGATGGCGCGCTTCGGCCGCGACCACGCGGCGTCGACGCTGGTGGTGGCCGGCGTGCGCTTCATGGGCGAGACGGCGAAGATCCTGAGCCCCGGCAAGCGCGTGCTGATGCCCGACCTCGAAGCCACGTGCTCGCTCGACCTCGGCTGCCCGATCGACGACTTCTCGGCGTTCTGCGACGCGCACCCCGACCGCACCGTCGTTGTCTATGCGAACACGAGCGCGGCGGTGAAGGCGCGCGCCGACTGGATGGTGACGAGCTCGTGCGCGCTGGCGATCGTCGAGCACCTGAAGCAACGCGGCGAGAAGATCCTGTGGGCGCCCGACCGCCACCTGGGCCGCTACGTGCAACACGAGACCGGCGCCGACATACTGATGTGGAACGGCGCGTGCATCGTGCACGAGGAGTTCAAGGGCATCGAGCTCGAACTGCTGCGCAAGGAGCACCCCGACGCGATGGTGCTCGTGCACCCCGAGTCGCCGGACAGCGTCGTCGCGCAGGCGCACGTCGTCGGCTCGACGTCGCAGCTGCTGAAGGCCGTCGTCGAGGGCAGCGCGAAGGAGTACATCGTCGCCACCGACAACGGCATGTTCCACCGCATGCAGCAGCTCGCGCCGGGCAAGACGCTGATCGAGGCGCCCACCGCGGGCCGCAGCGCCACCTGCAAGAGCTGCGCACACTGCCCGTGGATGGCGATGAACGCGGTCGACGGCGTCGTCGCCTGCCTCGAGACCGGCAGCGGCGAGATCGTGGTGCCCGAGCCGACGCGCAGCCAGGCGCTCGGCTGCATCGAGCGCATGCTCGACTTCGTCGCCCGGCACCCGCAGGCGATCGCGCAGCCGAAGGTGCGCCACGGCTTCGTGCCGCACCTCGGCGCCGCGTGAAGTGAACCACCCCCGAAGCGCCTTCGGCGCTCCTCCTCGAGGGGGCGCCGCCAGCGGACCGGCAAAGCCGCATCCGCGGCGGCCGCTTGAACCCTTGCGCCTGATCGGTCGTGGGTGTCGTTCGCCCAGCATGGACCACTGAAGCCATGGTCGACCACAACGAGACGCTCGACGAGGCGCGCACGCGCAACATCCGCGACGCGCTCGCCGAGGACGTCGGCACCGGTGACTGGACCGCGCAACTCGTGCCCGCCGGCCGGCGTGCCCGCGCGCGCGTCGTCGTGCGCGAGGCCGCGGTGCTGTGCGGGCAGGCCTGGTTCGACGGCTGCATGACGGCGCTCGACCCGCACGCGCGCGTCGAGTGGCTCGTCGCCGAGGGCGCCGACACGGCGCCGGGCAGCACGGTGTGCACGATCGACGCCGACGCGCGCGCGCTGCTGAGCGCCGAGCGGCCGGCGTTGAACTTCCTGCAGCTGCTGTCGGGCACCGCCACCGTGACGCGCGAGCACGTGCGCGCGATCGAGGGCGCGAGCCCGAACCCGCGCGGCTGCGCCGTGCTCGACACCCGAAAGACGATCCCCGGCCTGAGGCAGGCGCAGAAGTACGCGGTGCGCGTCGGCGGCGGCGCGAACCAGCGTCTCGCGCTGTGGCACGGCATCCTGATCAAGGAAAACCACATCGCCGCGGCCGGCGGCGTCACCGCGGCGCTGCGCAATGCGTTTGCGCTGAACGCCGGCGTCGAGATCCAGATCGAGGTCGAGACGATTGACCAGCTGCGCGAGGCGCTCGCCACCGGCGCCACGAGCGTACTGCTCGACAACTTCGACTTCGAGCGCATGCGCGAGGCGGTGGCGGTGACCGCCGGGCGCGCGCTGCTCGAGGTCTCGGGCGGCGTCACGATGGCGACGCTGCGCGACATCGCCGCCACCGGCGTCGACCGCATCTCGATCGGCCACCTGACGAAGGACGTGCGCGCGGTCGACTTCTCGCTGCGCGTCGTCG
>JALOSD010000227.1 GCA_025458585.1 Burkholderiaceae bacterium
GCCGCGTCGGCGAGCCGCTGCGCGCAGCGCCGGGCCTGCGCCGCGTCGCGCGCCTCGACCATCACGCGCAGCACGGGCTCGGTGCCCGAGGCGCGGATCAGCACGCGGCCGCGGTCGCCGAGCTCGCGCTCGACGGCCTTCTGCTCGGCCGCGAGCGCCGCGCTGCGCCGCCAGTCGACGCCGTCGGCCAGGCGCACGTTGAGCAGCGTCTGCGGGTACAGCTCGACGCCCTCGAGCAGGCCGGCGAGGTCGTGACCGTTTCGGCGCACCGCCTGCAGCACCTGCAGCGCGCTGACGATGCCGTCGCCGGTGGTGTGGCGGTCGAGCGCAATCAGGTGGCCCGAGCCTTCGCCGCCGAGCTGCCAGCCGTGCGCGACGAGTTCTTCCAGCACATAGCGGTCGCCGACCTTCGCGCGCACGAGCGGGATGCCGCGCTCGCGCAGCGCGAGCTCGACTGCCAGGTTCGTCATCAGCGTGCCGACGACGCCCGGCACCGCCTGCCCCTTGGCGAGACGGTCGGCCGCAATCACGTACAGCAGCTCGTCACCGTTGTACAGGCGCCCGCGCCGGTCGACGATCTGCAGCCGGTCGGCGTCGCCGTCGAGCGCGATGCCGTAGTCGGCGCCGTGCTCGGCCACCGCGCGCACGAGCGCCTGCGGCGCGGTCGCGCCGACGCCGTCGTTGATGTTCGTGCCGTCGGGGCTGCAGCCGATCGTCTCGACCTGCGCGCCGAGCTCGTGGAACACGTCGGGCGCGACGTGGTACGCGGCCCCGTGCGCGGCGTCGACGACGAGCTTCATGCCGCGCAGCGACAGGCTGTGCGGCACCGTGCTCTTGCAGAACTCGATGTAGCGCCCGCGCGCGTCGTCCAGCCGCCGCGCGCGGCCGAGCCCGGCCGAGTCGACCCACTGCGGCGGCTCGGCGAGCGCCGCCTCGACCGCCTGCTCCCAGTCGTCGGGCAGCTTCTCGCCGCGCGACGAGAAGAACTTCACGCCGTTGTCGGGGTACGGGTTGTGGCTCGCGCTGATGACGACGCCCAGGTCGAGACGCAGCGCGCGCGTCAGGTACGCGACGCCGGGGGTCGGCAGCGGGCCGCTGAGCAGCACGTCGACGCCGGCAGCCGCGAAGCCCGCCTCGAGCGCCGACTCGATCATGTAGCCCGAAATGCGCGTGTCCTTGCCGATCAGCACGGTCGGCCGCTCGACGCTGCGGCGCAGCACGCGACCGACGGCATGGCCGAGCGAAAGCATGAAGTCGGGCGTGATCGGCGCACGGCCGACGGTGCCGCGGATGCCGTCGGTGCCGAAGTAGGTTCTGCTCATGATCGTCGGGGCGGCGTGCCGACGGGCCGCTGCCACGGCAAGGCCCGCGAGCGGCGCCGGCCGCCCGGCAGTGGGGTGTCAGCCGATTGTGCCCGCGTCGGCGGGCAGCGAGGCACCGGCCACGGTCGCGGCGCGCCAGACCGTCAACGCATCGACAGTCGGCGCGACATCGTGCACACGCACGATCGCGGCGCCGCGATCGACGGCGAGCACGGCGGCGGCGACGCTCGCCGCCAGCCGGTCGCCCACCGGCCGTCCGGTCAGCGCGCCGAGCGTCGACTTGCGCGACCAGCCGACGAGCAGCGGGTAGCCGACGATGGTGAGCAGCTCGTGCTGCCGGCGCAGCAGCTCGAGGTTGTGCTCGACCGTCTTCGCGAAGCCGACGCCCGGGTCGACGACGATGCGCCCGGCGTCGACGCCGCGTGCGCGCACCTCGCCGGCGCGCTTGCCGAGGAACGCCGCGACCTCGGCGACGACGTCGTCGTACGTGGTCTGCCGCTGCATGGAGCCCGGCTCGCCACGCATGTGCATCAGGCACACGCCGGCGCGCGGATGCGCCGCCACGGCGTCGAGCGCGCCCGGGCGCGTCAGCGCGCGCACGTCGTTGACGACGTCGGCGCCGGCATCGAGCACGGCGCGCATCACCTCGGGTGCGCTCGTGTCGACCGACACCGGCACGCCGAGCGTCACCGCGTGGCGCACCACCGGCAGCACGCGCACCAGCTCCTCGTCGACGTCGGGCGCCGCAGCGCCGGGGCGCGTCGACTCGCCGCCGATGTCGAGCAGGTCGGCGCCCTCGGCGACGAGCGCGTCGCAGTGCGCCATCGCCGCGCTCGCGTCGCGGTAACGCCCGCCGTCGGAGAACGAGTCGGGCGTGACGTTGACGATGCCCATCACGCGCGGGCGCGACAGGTCGACGTCGAAGCGGGCGGTCGTCCAGATGGACATGGGCAGACGGCAGGTCCACAAGCGCGAAGGGAGGCCGTGGGGCCTCCCTTCGCCGTCGGCAGCGACTGGGTAACGCCGATCAGGCCGCCGCCGGAGCGCTGTCCGGGTTGACCGGCGGCGCGCCGCCGCCGCCGCTGCGCGACGACGACGGCGACCAGTCCTTCGGCGGCCGCGGCGGCTTGCCGGCCATGATGTCCTCGATCTGCTCGCTGTCGATCGTCTCCCACTCGAGCAGCGCCTGCGCCATCGCGTGCATCTTGTCCTGGTTGTCCTCGATCAGCTTGCGCGCGGCCGCGTACTGCTCGTCGATGATGCGGCGGACCTCGCGGTCGACCTTCTGCATCGTCGCCTCGGACATGTTGACCTGCTTCGTGATGCTGCGCCCGAGGAAGACCTCACCCTCGTTCTCCGCATACACCATCGGCCCGAGCTCGTCGCTCATGCCGTAGCGCATCACCATGTCGCGCGCAAGCTGCGTCGCGCGCTCGAAGTCGTTGCTGGCGCCGGTGGTCATCTGGTTCATGAACACCTCTTCGGCGATGCGCCCGCCGAAGAGCACCGAAATCGTCGACAGCATGCGCTCCTTGTCCATGCTGTAGCGGTCACCCTCGGGCAGCTGCATCGTGACGCCCAGCGCACGGCCGCGCGGGATCACGGTGACCTTGTGCACCGGGTCCGTCTTGGGCAGCATGCGCGCCACCAGCGCGTGGCCGGCCTCGTGGTAGGCGGTGTTGCGCCGCTCTTCCTCGGGCATGACCATGCTCTTGCGCTCGGGGCCCATCAGGATCTTGTCCTTGGCCTTCTCGAAGTCGACCATCTCGACGACGCGGCCGTTGCGCCGCGCGGCGAACAGCGCCGCCTCGTTGACCAGGTTGGCGAGGTCGGCGCCCGAGAAGCCGGGCGTGCCGCGCGCGAGGATGTCGGGCTTGACGTCCTGCCCGACCGGCACCTTGCGCATGTGCACGTTGAGAATCTGCTCGCGCCCGCGCACGTCGGGCAGCGTGACGTAGACCTGGCGGTCGAAGCGGCCCGGGCGCAGCAGCGCCGGGTCGAGGATGTCGGGCCGGTTGGTCGCCGCCATCACGATCACGCCGAGGTTGGTCTCGAAGCCGTCCATCTCGACGAGCATCTTGCCGCCGCCCAAGCCGGCACCGCGGTGGCGGCCCACCGCGTCGATCTCGTCGATGAAGATGATGCAAGGCGCGCTCTTCTTCGCCTGCTCGAACATGTCGCGCACGCGCGCCGCGCCGACGCCGACGAACATCTCGACGAAGTCGGAGCCCGAGATGCTGAAGAACGGCACCTTGGCCTCGCCCCGGCGACGTCCTGGAACGTCGTCGTGTTGTTGGCCTCGTCGAGCATGCGCGCCTTGCTCTTGCCGAAGCTGAAAGCCCCGCCCTTGCCGCCGCCCTGCATCTGGCGCATGAAGTAGATCCACACGCCGATTAGCAGCAGCATCGGGCCCCAGCTGAGCAGGATGCTCATCAGCAGCGACGGCTCCTCGCGCGGGCGCACGTCGAAGCGCACGTCGGCGGCGATCAGGTCGCCGACGAGACCGCGGTCGAGGAAGGTCGCGGTGGTGCGGATGCGCTTGTCGTCGTTCGTGATCGCGATGATGTCCGTCGTGCCGTTGCCCTCCTGCAGCGTCACTTGCTTGATCCGGCGCGCACGGACCTCCTCCAGGAAGTCGGAGTAGCCGATCGTCGTGCCCTGGGTCACGCCGCGGTCGAACTGCTTGAAGACGGTGAACAGCACGAGCGCGATCACCATCCAGACGGCGACCTTGGACATCCATTGATTGTTCACTACGACTCCTTGACGGTTGGGCCGCCCATGCGGACCCGCCCCTCTTGACAATTGCGGTCGATTCTAGTCCACCCCATATGCCCGCGGCGGCGCCCGAGTCAAGGGCACACGCGAAGAAATGGACCGGAATCCGGTTGCGGCGCCCCCGCCGCGGCTTCGCAGCGCCGTCCGGCGCCGCCTCAGGCGGCGGGCGACGGCGGGCGCGCCCGTTTCGGACCGCGGCCGACCAGAAAGGTTTCGGCCGAGCGGTCACGCGAGGCCTTGGGCTTGATCGCCTTTGAACGCCTCGACGAGCTGGCTGTAGCCGCTGCCGTGGAACACCTTGCACACCAGCGCACCCTCGGGCTTCAGGTGGCGCAGCGCGAAGTCGAGCGCGAGCTCGACGAGGTGGGCGATGCGCGCCGCGTCGGCGCTCTCGATGCCCGACAGGTTCGGCGCCATGTCGGAGACGACGAGGTCGACCGGGCGCCCGCCGAGCAGGGCCACGATCGTGCCGCGCAACTCGCCCGGGGCGGCGCCGCCGACGCCGGCCGTCTTCGGCGCGAAGCGGCGGCGCAGGACCTGGCTCCAGGCCCCGGGTGCGCTGCCCAGGTCGACGACGACCTGGCCCGGCCGCACGAGGCCGAGCGCCTCGTCGATCTGCTCGAGCTTGTAGGCGGCGCGCGAGCGGTACCCCTCCTGCTGTGCGCGCTTGACGTACGGATCCTGGACGTGACCGGCCAGCCACGCCTTGTCGACCTTCTTGCTCTTCGTCTTGATCTTCATCGCGCGTCGATAATAGGCCGATGCCCGCCCTGACCCTCACCCCCGCGCAGCGCAAGCAGTACCGCAGCGACGCGCATCACCTCGACCCGGTCGTGATGGTCGGCGCCGACGGCCTGACCGACGCCGTGCTGAAGGAGGCCGACGCCGCGCTCGCCGCCCACGGGCTGATCAAGGTGCGCGTGCTCGGCGACGACCGCGACGCGCGCAGCGCGCTGCTCGACGCGCTGGCCGACCGGCTGAACGCCGCGCCCGTCCAGCACATCGGCAAGCTGCTCGTGCTCTGGCGCCCGCCAGCACCGAAGACGAAGGCCGATCGCGAGGGCAGCGCACCGGCGCCGAAGCTGGTCAAGATCGTCAAGTTCAGCAAGACGGGCAACCACCGCCCGCAGGTGAAGACAGTGCGCGTGCTCGGCAACCAGCGCGTGACCGCCGGCGGCCTGGTGAAGAAGGCGCGCAAGCGCGCTACGAGCGTCAAGAAGACCGGCGTCTGATGTCGCTCAGCGCTGCGCCGTGGCGCGCCACGCGAGCGCCAGCACGAGCAGCGCCTTGACGCCGAACAGCACGGTCGACGCCGCGTGCAGCGCGCCGAACGACCACGCCCCCTGCCCCGCGCGCGCCGCCGCCAGCATCGGCTGCAGCCCGTAGTAGCCGAGCACGGTGCAAAACAGCGCGCCGAGCACGAGCAGCAACTCGGCGCTCATCGCCGGACGGCCCTCGCGCGCGCGGCGACGCTCGAGCAGGATGAGCACGATGGCCACCGCCAGGCTCACCGCCGCCTCGGTCGCGAGCACGCGCGCGACGACGCGCCCGGCGTCGGCCGTCGGCAGCGTGGCGAACGGTGCCGGCGTCGCGATCAGCGCGACGGCGAGCAGCAGGCCGGCCCACAGGCCCGCGATCAGCGCGCGCAAGCGCGTCATGCGTCGATCGCCGGCCAGCGTCGCGTCAGACGTAGCGGACGCCGATGATCTCGTAGGTCTTCACGCCGCCCGGCGCCTGCACGTCGGCGACGTCGCCACTCGACTTGCCGATCAGCGCGCGCGCGATCGGGCTGCTGATCGAGATCAGCCCCTGCTTGAGGTCGGCCTCGTCGTCGCCGACGATCTGGTAGGTGACGGCGGCGCCGGTGGACTCGTCCTCGAGGTCGACCGTGGCGCCGAAGACGACGCGTCCGCCGGCGTCGAGCGATGCCGGGTCGATGACCTGCGCCGCGGCGAGCTTGCCTTCGAGCTCCTTGATGCGGCCCTCGATGAAGCCTTGCTTGTCCTTCGCCGCGTCGTACTCGGCGTTCTCCGACAGATCCCCCTGCGCACGCGCCTCGGCGATCGCCTGGATCACCGCATGGCGGTCGACAGTCTTCAGGCGCTGCAGCTCGGCCTTGAGCTTCTCGGCGCCGCGCCGGGTCAGGGGAATCGTGCTCATGTCGTCGCGAGGTAGGGGCCAAAAGCAAGCGCCGCCAGGGTCCCTGCCGGGACGCCGATGGCGGCGTTCGAATCGCTGAGTTTAGTGCAGTTCCGCGTGCAGCTCCTGCAGCGAGACCACGGTGAGGCCGGCGTCGTGCTTGAGCGCCTCGGTGACGGCCTCGCAGCCGGCCATCGTCGTGTAGTACGTGACGCGGTTGGCCAGCGCCGCGGTGCGGATGTAGCGCGAGTCGGCGATCGCCGTGCGCGTCTCGTCGACGGTCGTGAACACGAGCTGGATCTCGCCGGCCTTGACCATGTCGGCGATGTGCGGGCGCCCGTCCTTGACCTTGTTGACGACCTTCACCGGCACGCCGGCGTCGGCGATCGCCGCGGCGGTGCCCTTCGTCGCGACGATCGAGAAGCCGAGGTCGTGCAGGTCGGAGGCCACCTTGACGGCACGCGCCTTGTCGCCGTTCTTCACCGTGATCACGACCGTGCCCGACTCGGGCAGCCGCGAGCCGGCGCCGAGCTGGCTCTTGAGCATCGCCTCGGCGAAGGTGTTGCCCACGCCCATCACCTCGCCGGTCGAGCGCATCTCGGGGCCGAGGATCGGGTCGACGCCGGGGAACTTGTTGAACGGGAACACCGCTTCCTTGATGCTGAAGTACGGCGGCACGACCTCACCGCGCACGCCCTGCGCCCTCAGGCCGCGCCCGGCCATGCAGCGCGCCGCGATCTTGGCCAGCGGCTCGCCGGTGGCCTTGCTGACGAAGGGCACCGTGCGCGAGGCGCGCGGGTTGACCTCGAGCACGTAGACCGTGGCCTCGTCGCCCCCGTTCGTCTCGGTGCCCTGGATGACCACGTTCAGCGCCTTCGCCATCAGCACCGTCTGGCGGCGCAACTCGTCCTGCAAGGCGGGTGACAGCGAGTACGCCGGCAGCGAGCACGCCGAGTCGCCACTGTGGATGCCCGCAGCCTCGACGTGCTCCATGATGCCGCCGATCATCACGTCGGCGCCGTCGGCGATGCAGTCGACGTCGACCTCGATCGCGTCCTCG
>JALOSD010000228.1 GCA_025458585.1 Burkholderiaceae bacterium
CGCCGCGACGGCCAGCGTCCGCACGTCGGCCAGGGTCGGCGCGGCGCGGGCATTCGCCTCGTCGAGCCCGCGGTCGATCGCCTCGAGCGTCGCGGCGTCTGGGTCGTCGTCGAGGCGGATGTCGTCGAGGCGGATGTCGTCGGGGTTCATCGGCGATGCCGGCGCGCCGTCAGCGCGGCCGCTCGAGCTGCCAGCGCAAGTGCGAGCGCACGGTGGGCCACTCGGCGGCGGTGATGCTGTAGACGGCGGTATCGCGCAGCGTGCCGTCGGCGGCGCGCTGGTGGCTGCGCAGGATGCCGTCGAGCTGTGCGCCAAGACGCTCGATCGCGCGCCGGCTCTGCACGTTTAAGCGATGGGTGCGGAACTCGACGGCGATGCAGTCGAGCGCCTCGAACGCGTGGCGCAGCAGCATCGGCATTCCTTGCGCGTCGAGCACGGTGAAGGGCAGCATGCTGCCCGTCGCCTGCAGCCCGAGGCGGCGCTCGATCTCCGCCGCCATGCGCTCGGGCGACGGAATGCTCGTGTACCAGACCTGCCACAGCTCGCCGTCGCGCACCGCCTCGGTCAACGCGTCGGCATGCTCGCGGCGCAGCGGCACGAGGGACGCGTGGCGGCCGCGCAGCTCGACCTCGGGTGGCCAGCTCACGGGCGTGGCCCCGGCGGGTTCAGCGGTGGTGGCGCTGCATGAAGACGAGCTTCTCGAACAGCGTCACGTCCTGCTCGTTCTTCAACAGCGCACCGACCAGCGGCGGCACGGCGACCTTCTCGTCGGCGCTGTGCAGCGCCTCGGGCGGGATGTCCTCGGCCACCAGCAGCTTGAGCCAGTCGAGCAGCTCGGAGGTGCTGGGCTTCTTCTTCAGCCCGGGCAGGTTGCGCACGTCGTAGAAGTTCTTCATCGCGGCGGCGAGCAGCTCGCGCTTCAAGCCCGGGAAGTGCACCTCGACGATGCGCTGCATCGTCTCGGCGTCGGGGAACTTGATGTAGTGGAAGAAGCAGCGGCGCAGGAACGCGTCGGGCAGCTCCTTCTCGTTGTTCGACGTGATGAACACCAGCGGCCGGTGCCTGGCCCGCACGAGTTCGCGCGTCTCGTAGACGTAGAACTCCATGCGGTCGAGCTCGCGCAGCAGGTCGTTGGGGAACTCGATGTCGGCCTTGTCGATCTCGTCGATCAGCAGCGCCACCGGCTGCTCGGCGGTGAAGGCCTGCCACAGCACGCCGCGCACGATGTAGTTGTGGATGTCGCGCACCTTCTCGTCGCCGAGCTGGCTGTCGCGCAGGCGGCTCACGGCGTCGTACTCGTACAGCCCCTGCTGCGCCTTGGTCGTGCTCTTGATGTGCCACTGCAGCAGCGGCATGCCGAGCGCGGTGGCGACCTCCTCGGCGAGCATCGTCTTGCCGGTGCCGGGCTCGCCCTTGACGAGCAGCGGGCGCTTGAGCGTGATCGCCGCGTTGACCGCCAGCATCAGGTCGGGCGTGGCGACGTACTGCTCGGAGCCGGTGAACTTCATGGTCGTCGTCGGGGGCGCTGGGAGGGTCGAGTCAGTATATGCGGCCCCTATAATCGCGCCCGCTCTAGCAGTCGGCTGCCGCTCGATGCGGTAGCGCGCATCCGCCAACCCGCACACCCCTGACGATGAAGCGTTCCCTGTTGATGGCGCTGGCCCTGGCCGGCACGGTATCCGCAACGTTCGCGCAGCAGGCCGGCGGCAATGCCCAGGCCGGCGCGAACAAGGTCGCGATGTGCATCGGCTGCCACGGCATTCCGTCGTACCAGGCGAGCTTTCCCGAGATCCACAAGGTGCCGATGATCTCGGGCCAGAGCGAGAAGTACATCGCCGCATCGCTCCAGGCCTACAAGAAGGGCGAGCGCCGCCACCCGACGATGCGCGGGCTCGCCGCGTCGCTGAACGACCAGGACATCGCCGACATCGCCGCCTACTACGCCGACCACGGCGCCGGCAACCCCGAGGTGCCCGAGACCCCCGGCGTGTCGTGCCACGGCGCGAACTTCAACAAGCCGATCGACGGCACCTACCCGAAGATCGCCGGCCAGCACGCGGACTACCTCTACGTGGCGCTGCGCTCGTATCGCACCCAGGGCAACGCGAACATCGGCCGCGCGAACCCGATCATGGGCGGCATCGTGCAGCAGTTCAGCAACGCCGAGCTGAAGGCGATGGCCAACTATCTCGCCTCGCTGCCGGGCGACCTGCGCACGGTGCCCCAGTCGCGCTTCCGCTGAGCGCGCGACCTCGACCGCCGGAGGACGCGATGATCGAGCTGACCCTGCCGACGATGACCTGCGGCCATTGCGTCAAGACGGTCACCGAGACGATCCACCGCGTCGACGCCGGTGCGCGGGTCAGCGTTGACCTGCCTACGCATCGCGTGCGCATCGAGTCGACGCAGCCGGCCGAGCCGTTCCGCGCTGCGCTGGCCGACGAGGGCTACGAAGCGACCTGAGCCGCGCTTCGCGCGTCTTGCGCGACGGCGTCGTTCGCCCGTCCTGCCAAGTCGATGCCGTGCGGGTTTGCCCCGCACGGCATCGCAGGTGCCGTGCCTACACTGCGCGCGTCCCGGCATCTTCCTGGAGTGCTCGCGATGGTCCGTTCGTTCTTCTCGTCCCTCGTCGTCGTCGGCGCCCTGTGCGGCGCGCTGTGGTCCGGCAGCGCGCAGGCCCAGACGCTGCGCTGGGCCAGCCAGGGCGATCCGCAGACGATGGATCCGCACTCGCAGAACGAGTCGATGACGAACATGATGAACGGCCAGGTCTACGAGCGCCTGACCCGGCGCGACCGGCAGCTCAACATCGTGCCCGGTCTGGCCACCGAGTGGCAGCAGGTCAGCCCGCTCGTGTGGCGCTTCAAGCTGCGGCCGAACGTGAAGTTCCACGACGGCAGCGCGTTCACCGCCGACGACGTCGTCTACTCGATCGAACGCGGCCAGGCGCCGACGTCGCAGATCGCGAACTACGCCAGCGCCGTCGGCAAGGCCGTGAAGATCGACGACCTGACGGTCGAGTTCCGCATGGAGCGCGTCAACCCGATCTTCCTGCAGCACCTCGACGCGCTGTGGATCATGAGCAAGTCGTGGTCCGAGAAGCACAACGTGACGCGCCCGCTCGACTTCAAGAACAAGGAGGAGAGCTTCGCGTCGCTCAACGCCAACGGCACCGGCCCGTACATGCTCGCGAGCCGCCAGCCCGGCATCCGCACGACGTACCGGCGCAGCGCCAACTGGTGGGACCGCCACGAGGGCAACGTGCAGGAGATCGTGTTCACGCCGATCGCCAACGACGCGACGCGGCTCGCGGCGCTGGTCTCGGGCGAGATCGACTTCGTGCTCGACCCCGCGCCGCGCGACATCCCCCGCCTGCGCAACACGCCCGGCGTCAAGGTGATCGACGGCCCCGAGAACCGCATCGTGTTCATCGGCATGGACCAGCACCGCGACGAGCTGCTGCATGGCAGCGTGAAGGACAGGAACCCCTTCAAAGACGTGCGCGTGCGCCGCGCGCTGTACCACGCGGTCGACATCGAGACGATGAAGACGCGGCTGATGAACGGCCAGAGCTACCCCACCGGCGGCCTGACGCCGTCGCCGCTCGGCGCCTACAACGACGCCGAGATCGAGAAGCGCTTCCCGTACGACGTTGCGCTCGCGCGCCGGCTCATGGCCGAGGCCGGCTACCCGAACGGCTTCGACGTCACGCTCGACTGCCCGAACAACCGCTACGTCAACGACGAGGAGATCTGCATCGCGCTCGCCGGCATGTGGGCGCAGATCGGCGTGCGCGTACGCGTCAACGCGATGCCGCGTGCGACCTACTTCCCCAAGCTAGAGAAGTTCGACACCAGCCTGTACATGCTCGGCTGGGGCGGCGCGGTGACCGACGCCGAGACGACGCTGACCCCGGTGTTGCGCAACCCGGGCGAGAAGGGCGTGGGCTTCTACAACTACGGCCGCTCGCGCAACGACAAGTTCGACCAGCTCGCCGCCGCGTCGAGCGTCGAGGCCGATCCGGCGAAGCGCGAGGAGCTGGTCAAGGCGGCGCTGCGCGAGTTCAAGGAGCAGGTGCACGTGATCCCGCTGCACCGGCAGGTGATCCCGTGGGCCGCGCGCACGAACGTCGACGTCGTGCACCGAGCCGACAACTGGTTCGAGGTGCAGTGGGTGAGGGTCACGCCGAGGTGAACGCGCCCGGCTGACACGGCGATCTCCTCGTCCGGCGCTCGAGCGCCCGGCCCAAAACGGGCGCTCGCCGTCACATTGCTGCCCGATCACGCCTACGATCGTGCGGTACCGCATCTGACCGCGCGGGGGCTGACGCCGCCGACGGCGTGGCTCGCTCCCGCCCCTGGAGCCTCGATCGATGACCAAGATGATTCACGCCGCGGTGGCGCGCCTGCTCCCGCTCGCCGCCGCCTTGCTGGTGGCCGCCGCGCACGCGTCGATGCCGCTGCCGCCCGAGCTCGTCGACTGCGCCGCGATCGAGTCCGGCGACGACCGGCTTGCATGCTACGACCGCATCCTGCGCCCGCAGAGCAGGCCGGCGGCCGCTGCGACGCCGGCCGGTGGCGGGCAGGCGGCTGCGGCCGCGCCCGCGGTGCCGCCTGCGCCGCCTGCGCCGCCTGCGCCGGCCGCCGTCGACAACGGGCCCCTCGGCGAGCGGTGGGCGATCGACCGCGGCGCGCGCATCCTCGTGCGGCCACACGAACCGACCTATCTGCTGGTCGGGCGCTACAGCAATGCCGTCAACCAGCGCCCGGCGTCGCCGACGCGTCCCGCGGGCCCGGTGGACCTCGGGCTCGACGATCTCGAGGCCAAGTACCAGCTGAGCTTCAAGTTCCGGCTCGTCGACTTCGACGCACCGTGGGCCCCCGACCTGTGGTTCGGCTACACGCAGCAGAGTCACTGGCAGGTCTACAACGACGAGCTGTCGCGGCCGTTTCGCGAGACGAACTACGCTCCCGAGCTGATCCTCGGCTGGAACCCGGACGTCGCGCTCGGGGGGTGGCGCTGGCGCGTGGCCAACGTCGGCCTGCTGCACCAGTCCAACGGGCGCTCGACCGCCCTGTCGCGCAGCTGGAACCGGGTCTACGCCCAGTTCGGCATCGAACGCGACGACTGGCTGCTGCTCGTGCGGCCGTGGGTGCGTCTCGGCGAGGACGGTGACGACGACGACAACCCCGACATCGTCGACTACCTCGGCCACGGCGACGTCGTGCTCAGCTACCGC
>JALOSD010000229.1 GCA_025458585.1 Burkholderiaceae bacterium
CGCCACCGGCCGCTGGCTCGCCGGCCTGAGCTACGACGATTACCGCAGCATCCGCTACCGCCCCGACCGGGCGCTGTGGCGCGACGCGGCGCTGCCGTTCGAGCTGCAGTTCTTCCATGTCGGGCGCGGCCACCAGCGGGTGCTGCAGTTGCACGAGATCGTCGACGGCGCGGTGCGCCCGCTGACGATCCCGCGCGCGGCGTTCGACTACGGCGGCAACGCGCTGCCGGCCGGCGCCGGCGCCAGCGCCGAGATTGCGGGCTTTCGCGTCCACTTCCCGCTGAATTCGCCGCAGGTGAAGGACGAGGTCATCGCACTGCTCGGCGCGAGCTACTTCCGCGCCGTCGGCGCCGCCCAGCAATACGGCCTGTCGGCGCGCGGTATCGCGGTGGACACGACGGGCGGCGCGCGCGAGGAGTTCCCAGCCTTCGATACGTTCTGGATCGAACGCCCTGCGCCCGGCGCTACCGAGCTCACGTTCTACGCCCTGCTCGACGGCCCGCGCGTCGCCGGCGCGTACCGCTTCGTCGTGCGCCCGGGCACCGACACCGTCGTCGACGTGCACGCGCGCCTGTTCATGCGCGAGGCGGTGACGACGCTCGGCGTGGCCCCGCTGACGAGCATGTTCCTGCACGGCGAGAACCAGCCCACCGCCGACGACTACCGCCCCGAGGTCCACGACAGCGACGGCCTGCAGATCGCCGCCGCCGACGGCGAGTGGATCTGGCGCCCGCTCGTCAACCCGAAGGGCGTGTTCGTCACCTCGTTCGCTCTGCAGCGCCCGCGCGGCTTCGGCCTGATGCAGCGCGACCGCACGTTCGCGCGCTACGAGGATCTGGAGGCGCGCTACGAGCGGCGGCCGTCGGCTTGGGTCGAGCCGCTGCCGGGGCTCGACGGGCGCCCGCTAGACGCCTGGAACGCCGGTCGCGTCGAACTGCTGCAGTTCCACACGCCCGACGAGACGCACGACAACGTCGGCGCCTTCTGGGTCCCGGCGCGCCCGCCGGCGCCGGGCGAGCCCTTCGACATCGCGTGGCGGCTGCGCTGGCAGGGTGACCGCCTCACCCGCCCGCCTGGCGCGCACGTCGTGCAGACGCGCGCCGGCATCGGCTACCGTGAAGGCGCGATCGAGCGTGGGCGCACGCAGCTGCACCTCGACTTCGACGGCGACGCGCTGCGCAGCCTGCCGCCCGGCACCGAGGTCGAGGCCGTCGTCGTCGCCGCCGGCAATGCCGAGCGCCTGCGCGCCCACGCCTACCCGAACCCCGTGGCTGGTGGCTGGCGGGTGTCGATCGAGTTCTTCCGCCGAGATCCCCGTCATCCGGTCGAACTGCGCGCTTTCCTGCGCGCGGGCGAGCGCGTGCTCTCCGAAACCTGGTCCTACGCCATCCCGCCGTCATGACAACCCCTTCCCTGCCCGCCGCCCCCGCGGCCGCGAGCCACGCGACCTCACCGCCGCTGCACCGCGGCTCGATGCCGGCGCGACCGTGGCTCGGCTTCGTGCGCGCCCTGCGCCACGCGCTTGTGCAAGCGCCGAACGGCGCTGCGCGCGAAGGCGCCGATCGGCCCTGGCAGGCCGCGGCCCGCCGCCGCCGCGCCGCGCTGGTCGTGATCGTCGGCCTGCTGACGTCGCTCGCACTCGCGATGCTGCCGCCAGCCGGGCCCGCGCTGGCCGACGGCGGCGAGCGGGCGCTGCTCGCTCACGGCCTGCAGGTGGTGCTGTTCACGCTGCTCTTCGCCTGGGTCGGCGTCGGCTTCGTCACCGCGGCGATGGGCGCATGGGTGATGCTGCGCGGCGACCGCCACGCCCCGCGCGCGGGCGACGCCCGGGCACCGATCGACGCCCGTGCGCGCACCGCGATCGTGATGCCGATCTGCAACGAGGACATCGCGACCGTCTTCGGCGGCCTGCGCGCCACCTGCGAGTCCCTCGCCGCCACCGGCGCGCTGCGCCTGTTCGACGTCTACGTCCTGTCCGACACCTCCGACCCAGCGCTGCGCGCGGCCGAGCTGCGCGCGTGGGCGCAGCTGCGCGAGACGCTGGGCGACGGCCCGGTCGGCGCCGGCGGGCGCGTCTTCTACCGCTGGCGGCACCGGCGCACCAAGCGCAAGGCGGGCAACGTGGCCGACTTCTGCCGCCGCTGGGGCCGCGACTACCGCTACATGGTCGTGCTCGACGCTGACAGCACGATGCACGGTGCGACGCTGGTCGAGCTCGTGCGGCTGATGGAGGCGAACCCGCGCGCCGGCATCGTGCAGACGCTGCCGCAGTCCGTCGGCCACGACACGCTGCACGCGCGCGCGCAGCAGTTCGCCAGCCGCGTCACCGGGCGCCTGTTCGCGCTCGGCATGGCGTACTGGCAGCTCGGCGAGTCGCACTACTGGGGCCACAACGCGATCATCCGCGTCGAGCCCTTCATGCGGCACTGCGGCCTGGCGCCGATCCCGGGCCGCGGCGGGCTGGCCGGCGAGATCCTGTCGCACGACTTCGTCGAGGCGGCGATGATGCGCCGCGCCGGCTACGAGGTGTGGCTCGCACCGACCCTCGACGGCAGCTGGGAACAGCCGCCGGCCAACCTGCTCGACGAGCTGCAGCGCGACCGCCGCTGGTGCCAGGGCAACCTGCAGAACGCGCGCCTGATCGCCGAGCCGGGCTGGCAGCCGGTGCACCGCACGATGTTCGCTGTCGGCGCGCTGTCGTACGCCGTCGCGCCGCTGTGGCTGGCCTTCATCGTGCTCGGGCTGCTGCCGTGGATCGGCGGCGCGGCCGTTGCGGCTGAGACGAGCACCGGGCTCGGCATCGTCTGGGCGTTGACGCTGGCACTGCTGCTGCTGCCGCGTGCACTCGGCGTCGCCGCCGTCCTGCTCGGGCGCCGGCAGCGCGAGTTCGGCGGCACGCCGCGTCTGCTCGCCGGCGCGCTGCTGGAGCTCGGCCTGTCGATGCTGCAGGCCCCGGTGCGCATGCTCGCGCACACCGCCTTCGTGCTGAGCGCCCTCACCGGCCTGAAGCTCGACTGGAAGTCGCCGCCGCGCGACGCGCGTGCGCTCGCGTGGCGCGACGTCTTCCGTCGCGTCGGCCTGCCCGCGCTCGGCGCCGCCGCGGCCCTCGTGTGGACGGCCGAGCAGACGGCGCTGACGGCGGCGCACCTGGCGCCGCTGCTGCTGGCGTGGTTGCTCGCGGTGCCGCTCGCCGTCTGGAGCAGCCACGTCACGTTCGGCGCCGCGCTGCGCCGCCGTTCGGTGCTCGCGATTCCCGACGAGACGCGACCGCCGCGTGCGCTGCAGCGCGCCAGTGAGCACGCCGACTTCGCGCGCCTGCAGCCGTTGCCGCCGGCCTCGCCTGCCGCGCCGGTCCTCGCGACGCCCGACGGCGCGCGCGTCCCGCCCTGGCCGCGGTGGCGATCGGCGCCGTCGTCTTCGCGGCGACGCCGCGGCCCGCGGCGTCGCCCGGGCTGTCGGCCCAGATCGCGAGCCAGCTCGAGCACATGCAGATGATCCGCCGCGAGACGACGCGGCTGGCCAGCATCCGCGTGACCCGCCCCGCCGTGCCTCGCGTCACCCCGGCGCCCACGCTGCGCACCGGCCCGGCGCCGACGATCGACGACGCTGTGCGCCAGCGCGCCATCGAGTTCGTCGCGCGCAGCCAGCGGCCGGCCTGACCGCGCTCGACCGCGCTGCCGCACCTCGACCGCCGAGGGCGGTGGCCGCCGCGGCGGCGGGCCGGGCCCGGTTCAGCGCTTCGTGTGCAGGCGCGAGAACGCGGCCGCCATCGCACCCTGCGCCGGCGCCCCGGCGGCAGCGCGTATGCGCTCGGGCCGGGGCCCGCCGCGCTCGACGTGCACCGCCGGCGTGGCGGGCGCCTGCTCGTCGAGCCTCATCGTCAGCGCGATGCGCCGGCGCGCGAGGTCGACCGCGAGCACCTTGACCTTCACGATGTCGCCGGCGCGCACGACCTCGCGCGCGTCGCGCACGAAGGTCTTCGCCATCTGGCTCACGTGCACGAGGCCGTCCTGGTGCACGCCGAGGTCGACGAAGGCGCCGAACTGCGCGACGTTGCTCACGGTGCCCTCGAGCACCATGCCCGGCTGCAGGTCCTCGATGGCCTCGACACCGTCTTTGAAGCGCGCGACCTGGAAGTGCGGCCGCGGATCACGCCCCGGCTTCTCGAGCTCGGCGAGGATGTCCCTGACCGTGATCGCGCCGAACCGCTCGTCGGCGAAGGCCTCGGGCCTCAGCGCCTTAAGCACGTCGTCGCGGCCCATCAGCTCGCCGATCGGGCGGCCGGTGGCGGCGAGCAGCCGGTCGACGACCGGGTAGCTCTCGGGGTGCACGCCCGTCGTGTCGAGCGGGTTGTCGCCACCGCGGATGCGCAGGAAGCCGGCCGCCTGCTCGAACGTCTTCGGCCCGAGGCCGGTCACCTCGAGCAGTTGCCGGCGGCTGCGGAAGGCGCCCTGCGCGTCGCGCCAGCGCACGATCGCCGCCGCCACCGACGGACTCAGCCCCGACACGCGGGCGAGCAGCGGCACCGAAGCCGTGTTCAGGTCCACGCCGACCTTGTTCACGCAGTCCTCGACGACGGCGTCGAGCATGCGCGCCAGGTCGCTCTGGTTCACGTCGTGCTGGTACTGCCCCACGCCGATGCTCTTCGGCTCGATCTTCACGAGCTCGGCGAGCGGGTCCTGCACGCGCCGCGCGATGCTGACCGCGCCACGCAGGCTGACGTCGAGCTCGGGCAGCTCGCGGCTGGCGACCTCGCTGGCCGAGTAGACCGACGCCCCGGCCTCGCTGACGACGACCTTGTCGAGCCGCGTGCCGGGCGCCAGCTGCTGCACGCGCTTGACGAGGTCGGCGGCGAGCTTGTCGGTCTCGCGGCTCGCGGTGCCGTTGCCGATCGCGATCAGGTTCACGCCGTGCGCGGCCACCAGGCGGCCCAGCGCGTGCAGCGCGCCGTCCCAGTCGCGCTTCGGCTCGTGGGGGTAGACGGTGGACGTGGCGAGCACCTTGCCGGTGTCGGACACGACGGCAACCTTGACGCCGGTTCGGATGCCGGGGTCGAGCCCTATCACGACGCGCGGGCCGGCCGGCGCGGCGAGCAGCAGGTCGCGCACGTTCTCCGCAAAGACCCTGATCGCCACCGCCTCGGCGGCTTCGCGCAAGCGGGCGAACAGGTCGCGCTCGAGGCTGAGCGCGAGCTTGACCTTCCACGTCCAGGCGACGGCCTTGCGGATCAACTCGTCGGTCGGCCGGCCGCCGTGGCTCCAGCCGAGGTGGCGCGCGATGAGGCCCTCGGCGAGCGAGGTCTTGCCCGGCACGACCTCCTCCTCGGTCACCAGCTTCGCGTCGAGGATCTCGAGTGCGCGGCCGCGGAACACGGCCAGCGCGCGGTGCGACGGGACTTTCGCGATCGGCTCGGCGTAGTCGAAGTAGTCGCGGAACTTGGCGACGTCAGGGTGCAGTTCGTCCTTGCCTGCGGCGAGCTTCGACTGCAGCCGGCCCTTGGCCCACAGCCACTCGCGCAGCGAGCCGACGAGTGCCGCGTCCTCGGCCCAGCGCTCCGACAGCAGGTCGCGCACGCCGTCGAGCACCGCGTGCGCGTCGGCAAAGCCGGCATCGGGGTTCAGGAACGCCGCGGCCTCGGCGAGCGGGTCGAGCGTCGGGTCGGCGAACAGGCGCTCGGCCAGCGGCTCGAGGCCAGCCTCGCGCGCGATCGTGCCCTTCGTGCGGCGCTTCGGCTTGTACGGCAGGTACAGGTCTTCGAGGTCGTGCTTCGTCGCCGCGGCCTCGATGGCGGAGCGCAGCTCGGGCGTGAGCTTGCCCTGCTCGTCGATGCTCTTCAGCACGGTGGCACGGCGGTCCTCGAGCTCGCGCAGGTACGCGAGGCGCGCTTCGAGTTCGCGCAGGTGCACGTCGTCGAGGCCGCCGGTGGCCTCCTTGCGGTAGCGGGCGATGAACGGCACGGTGGCGCCGCCGTCGAGCAGGTCGACCGCGGCGGCGACCTGCGCCGGGCGCACCTTCAGCTCGTCGGCGAGCTGGCGAAGGATCTCGTCGGGTGTCGTCAAGGGTGGGGGGGGTGGTAACCGCGAAAGGCGCGCAGTGTGCCATCGGCGACGCGGCCGGCCGGGCCTGACCGGGCGCCACCGCACCCCGGCGCGCCTGCCAACCCCGTCACGGGTGCCGCCGCTGTTACTTGGGCAGCAACGGTTCTGACCAATCATTACGCCTGTGTTCGATCGACCGTTCCTACAGTCGCGCCGCGGCCACCTGTCGAGCCGTGATGACGAGGGAACGCGAATGAAGTCACTGCTACGCATCGGGCTGCTCATTGCAGCGGCCACGAGCACGCTCGCGCTGGCGCAGCCGGCGAGCACGCCGGCCGGCAACACGCCGGCGGTCAAGCCGCCCTTTCCGCAGATCAGCCTGCCCGAGCGCAAGTCGTCGGGCCAGCGCGCGATCGACCTGCTCGGCAGCCGGCTGCCCGAGGTGGCGGCGTGGTACGGCAAGTCGCCCGACGAGCCGGCTCAAGATCGACCAGCGCGGGCGCCTGTTCGTCGAGGAAGAGCTCGACGCGCCGCTGCCCGCCACCACGCCCTCGGGCGGAGCCTCCGATGCGCTGAGCGGCACGCTGGCACCGCTCGACCAGACGTTCCTGCTGCACAGCCGGCCGGGCGCGCAGCGCACGGTCTACCTCAACTTCCGCGGCGCGACGCTGACCAACACGGCGTGGAACAGCAACGGCAACACGATCATCGCCGCCCCGTTCGACCTCGACGGCGTGCCCGGCACGTTCTCGCAGACCGAGCTGCAGCGCATCCAGTACATCTGGCAGCGCGTGGCCGAGGACTTCGCGGCGTTCGACGTCAACGTCACGACCGAGCAACCGTCGGGTGACAAGCTCACGCGCAGCGGCTCGACCGATGCCGTGTTCGGCACGACCGCACTGATCACGAACAGCAACGGCGTCTACAGCTGCAGCTGCGGCGGCGTCGCCTACGTCGGGATCTTCGACGACTCCGACTTCTACAAGCCGGCGCTCGTGTTCTACAACCAGCTCGGCAGCAGCGAGAAGAACATTGCCGAGGCGATCTCGCACGAGGTCGGCCACAACGTCGGCCTGCTGCACGACGGCACGTCGAGCACCGGCTACTACCAGGGCCACGGCAGCGGCGCGACGAGCTGGGCGCCGATCATGGGCGTGGGCTACTCCCGCAACCTCGTCCAGTGGAGCAAGGGCGAGTACGCTGGAGCGAACCAGTCGCAGGACGATTACGCGGTGATGGGCCAGAACGGCCTCGCGCACCGCGCCGACGACCACGGCAGCACGACGGCGAGCGCGACGCTGCTCGCCGGCACCACGGCCAACGGCGTGACGACGCTCGCCGCCACCGGCGTGATCGAGCGCCCGACCGACGTCGACGTCTTCGCCTTCACCGCCGGCGCCGGCGCCGCCAGCTTCGGTGTCGCGCCGGCCGCGCGCTCGGCCAACCTCGACGCGCAGCTCGACCTGCACAACGCCGCCGGCCAGCTGCTCGCCAGCGTCAACCCGCTCGAGGCGCTGAACGCCACGCTGAGCACGACGCTGCCGTCGGCCGGCACGTACTACCTGAGCGTGCGCGGCGTCGGCAAGGGCGACCCCCTGACCACCGGCTACACGAACTACGGCAGCCTCGGCCAGTACGCGCTGACCGGCACGGTGCCGTCGTCGACGGCGGGCCAGCCGCCGGTCGCAGCAATCACGGCCACCCCGCCGAGCGGCACCGTGCCGCTGACGGTGAGCTTCTCCAGCGACGGCTCGTCGGACCCCGACGGCACGGTCGTCGGCTACGCCTGGAGCTTCGGCGACGGCAACACCGGCAGCGGCGCGACAGCGGCGCACACGTACCAGGGCGCCGGCACCTACACCGCGGTGCTGACGGTGACCGACAACGCGGGCCTGACGACGCAGCGCAGCGTGACGATCACCGCGCAGGCGCCCGTTGTCATCGTGCCAATGGGCGTGGCCGACATCGCGATGGGGCTGACGCGCACCAAGACGCAGGCCCGCGCCACCGCGGCGGTGAAGGTGACGGATAGCAACGGGAACGTCGTGGCGGGCGCGACGGTCGCCGGCCGCTGGAGCGGCCTGACGACGGGCACCGCCAGCGTCGTCACCGCCAGCAACGGCGTCGCGACGTTCACGTCGGCGAACACCAGGGCCAAGAGCGGTACGTTCATGTTCACGGTCACGGGCGTCACGCTGTCGGGCTACAGCTACGACAGCACGCTGAATCTCGAGACGACCAACTCGATCTCGTACTGATCGCCCTCGCCGCGACCGCCGCGGTCGGCGACGCCCGCGGCGCGTCAGCCGTGCGCGCGCGCCGCGTTGTGCGCGATGCCGTCGGCCAGCCGCGGCATCAGCGCCGGCGGCAGGTCGTGGCCCC
>JALOSD010000032.1 GCA_025458585.1 Burkholderiaceae bacterium
GAACTCGGGCACCGAGCGGAAGAACTCCTCGACCTCGTCCTCGGTGCAGAAGCCCATCACGCGCTCGACGCCGGCGCGGTTGTACCAGCTGCGGTCGAACAGCACGAGCTCGCCGCCGGCGGGCAGGTGCGGCACGTAGCGCTGGAAGTACCACTGCGTGCGCTCGCGGTCGCTCGGTGCGGGCAGCGCGACGACGCGCGCCACGCGCGGGTTGAGCCGCTGCGAGATGCGCTTGATCACGCCGCCCTTGCCGGCCGCGTCGCGGCCTTCGAACAGGATCACCATCTTGTGCTTCGTCTGCGCGACCCAGTCCTGCAGCTTGACGAGCTCGCCCTGCAGCCGGAACAGCTCGCGGAAGTACGTCTGGCGCGCGGTGCGCGTGGCCTCGCTGCGGTCGATCACCGGCTGGCCGGTCGCCGGGTCGACCTCGCGGTCCTCGAAGGCCATCTCGAGCTCTTCGTCGTAGCCGTCGAGCAGTTCCTGCTCGATGCGTTCGCGCAGCGCGCGGGGGTCGGGCACGTGGTCGTCGGGATTCATCGTCGCGGTGGTCGTGAAGGCAACGCGGCACGATCGTCACGCCGCGTGACAGCCGTGTGACAGCCGCACCGTCGGCGGCGCGCCGTGGCGCCAGCGGCGCACAATCGCTTTCGTCGCCACCACCACCCGTGCCCATGACCGACCCCGATGCCGTCCGCCAGTGGCTCGACGAGCGCCGCATCACCGAGATCGAGTGCCTGACGCCCGACATGTCCGGGCAGGCGCGCGGCAAGATCGTGCCGCGCCACCGCTACGACCCTGTCGCCGGCCTGCGCCTGCCCGAGGCGGTGCTGACGATGACCGTCACCGGCGACTACCCCGAGAAGGACTTCACGGCCGTCGCCGACCCGGACATGCGCCTGCTGCCCGACGCGTCGACGCTGAGGCCGGTGCCTTGGGCGAAGGAGCCCACCGCGCAGATCATCCACGACTGCGTGCGCTTCGACGGCACGCCGGTGGACCTGTCGCCGCGCAACGTGCTGCGCCGCGTGCTCGGGCTGTACGAGCAGCGCGGCTGGAAGCCGGTCGTCGCGCCCGAGATGGAGTTCTACCTCGTGCAGATCGAGCCCGACGAGGACATTCCGCTCAAGCCCCCGGTGGGCCGCACGCAGCGCACCGAGGCCGGCATGCAGAGCTTCTCGATCGACTCCGTCAGCGAGTACGGCGAGATCTTCGACGTGCTCTACGACTGGTGCGAGGCCGAGGGCATCCAGCTCGACACGCTGATCCACGAGATGGGCACGGCGCAGATGGAGATCAACCTCGACCACGGCGACCCGCTCGCGCTCGCGGACCAGGTGTTCCTGTTCAAGCGCACCGTGCGCGAGGTGGCGATCCGCCACCAGATGTACGCCACCTTCATGGCCAAGCCGATGCAGGGCCAGCCCGGCAGCGCGATGCACCTGCACCAGAGCGTGATCGACGCGGCGACCGGCGCCAACATCTTCAGCCGCGCCGACGGCGAGCCGTCGGAGGCGTTCTTCCACTTCATCGGCGGGCTGCAGGCCTACCTGCCGCCGGCGACGCCGTTCTTCGCGCCGTACGTCAACTCGTACCGTCGTCTGTCGCGCTTCACGTCGGCACCGATCAACCTGAGCTGGGGCTACGACAACCGCACCTGCGGCCTTCGCGTGCCGCGCTCGGGGCCGGAGGCGCGGCGCGTCGAGAACCGGCTGGCCGGGGTCGACACCAACCCGTACCTCGTCACTGCGGCCACGCTGGCCTGCGGCTGGATCGGCATGCAGCAGCGGCTGCAGCCCAGCGAAGCGCTCACCGGCAGCGCCTACGACCACGCGCGCCAGCTGCCGCGCCACCTCGACGACGCGATCGAGCTCCTGCTGCGCTGCGAACCGCTGGCCGAGCTGTTCGGCGCCCACTTCATCGAAACCTACGCGGCGATCAAGGAAGCCGAGTACCGCGAGTACTTCGACGTCATCAGCCCGTGGGAGCGGCGCTTCCTGCTGCTCAACGTGTGAGCCGGCGCCGCGGGCGAAAGTCGTCGGGATCCGACGGGCATCGACCCGCGCGCTGCTGGCGGCGCTACGATGAGCGTTCACCTCCGGAGCCGCGCATGACGTTCGCCCTCGAAACCGCCGCCGAACCGGGCAAGCTGCGCCGCGTCGCGATCGACCCCGTCTCGCGCGTCGAGGGGCACGGCAAGGTCACGCTGCTGCTCGACGAGCACAACAAGGTGCAGCAGGCGCGGCTGCACATCGTCGAGTTCCGCGGCTTCGAGAAGTTCATCGAGGGCCGGCCGTACTGGGAAGTGCCGGTGATGGTGCAGCGCCTGTGCGGCATCTGCCCGGTGTCGCACCACCTGGCAGCGAGCAAGGCGCTCGACCACGTCGTCGACGCCGTGCCGACGACGCCGTCGGCGACCAAGCTGCGGCGGCTGATGCACTACGGGCAGGTCATGCAGTCGCACGCGCTGCACTTCTACCACCTGTCGTCGCCCGACCTGCTGTTCGGCTTCGAGTCCGACGTGCAGCGGCGCAACATCGTCGGCGTCGCCGAGGCGCACCCGACGATCGCGCGCGAAGGCGTGCTGCTGCGCAAGTACGGCCAGGAGGTCATCCGCGCCACCGCCGGCAAGCGCGTGCACGGCACCGGTTCGGTGCCCGGCGGCGTCAACCGCCACCTGAGCGACGCCGACCACGCGATGCTCGCCGCCGACGTCGCGACGATGCTCGACCACGCGCGCCACGCGGTGGCCGTTGCGCGCCAGCTGCACGAAGGCGACCCGGCGCTGTACGACCGCTTCGGCGAGGCGCCGGCGTCGATGATGTCGCTCGTGCGCCCCGACGGCGCCATGGAGCTCTACGACGGCGTGCTGCGCGTGCGCGACGCCGATGGCCGCGTCGTCGTCGACGGCGCCAGCGACCAGCAGTACCTCGACCTGATCGAGGAGCAGGTCAAGCCGTGGAGCTACATGAAGTTCCCGTACCTGAAGCAGCTCGGCCCCGACGCCGGCTGGTACCGCGTCGGGCCGCTGGCGCGGGTGCAGAACTGCGACCACGTCGACACCCCGCTGGCGGAGGCCGCGCGGCGCGACTTCGTCGCCCACGGCCATGGCCGCCCGGTCCACGGCGCGCTGGCGTACCACTGGGCGCGCATGATCGAGCTGCTGCACTCGATGGAGGTCATTGCCCGCCTGCTCGACGACCCCGACCTGCGGCGCGGCGAGCTGATGACCGGAGACCACGGCAAGCGCGACGCGACGAGGACCGGCATCGGCGTCATCGAGGCACCGCGCGGCACGCTGATCCACCACTACGAGGTCGGGCCCGACGACCTCGTCACGCGCTGCAACCTGATCGTCTCGACCACGCACAACAACACCGCGATGAACGAGGCCGTGCGCGCGGTCGCGCGCGAGGCCTTCGACGGCCGCGAGGTCAGCGAGGGGCTGCTGAACCAGGTCGAGGTCGCGATCCGCGCCTACGACCCGTGCCTGTCGTGCGCGACGCACGCGCTCGGCGCGATGCCGCTCGACGTGGCCGTCGTCGACGCCGACGGCGCCGTCGTCGACCGCGTGCTCAAGCACCCCGACGGCACGCTGCAGCGCGGCGCTTGAGCGCACCGGCGCCGCTGCTCGTCCTCGGCTGGGGCAACCCGAGCCGCGGCGACGACGCCCTCGGGCCGCTGTTCGTCGAGCGGCTGCAGGCGCGGCTCGGCACGTCGGACGGCGTCGAGTGCCTGACCGACTTCCAGCTCCAGGTCGAGCACGCGCTCGACCTCGTCGGGCGCGTGCGCGTGCTGCTCGTCGATGCGAGCGTCGACGCCGCGCCGCCGTTCGAGGCCCGCGAGCTGCAGCCGGCGCGCGACGCGACGAGCTTCGGCAGCCACGCGATGAGCCCGGCCGCGCTGCTGCAGGCCTTCGTCGACCTGCAGCACACCGCCCCCCCGCCGACGACGCTGCTCGCGATCCGCGCCGAATCGTTCGAACTCGGCGAGCCGCTCGGCGCCGCCGCGCGCGCGCACCTCGACGCCGCGCTCGACTGGGCCGCGCGCTGGCTGCGCGACGGTGGGGACTGACGCGCGCCGCCGAGGCCAGTGTCAGCTTCGCGTCAGCAAGCCACCTCATGCTGCACCGCAACATGGACATGCCGGCAAAGCTGCGCCTCGACCTCGACGACCTGCTCGCCGACCTGCAGCACGCCCGCCGCCAGGGCGACCTCGGGCGCCTTGCGCTGGTCGCGTTCTGCGACGTCCGGCGCTGGGCCCGCCACGCCGGCGAACCCGAGATCGCCGACCTCGCCGCGGCGATGTTCAGCGTCGAGCCGCACCCGAGCCGCGCCGCGTTCCTCGAGTCGATCGACCGCCTGATCGACGCGCTGACGCGGGCACAGATGCGCGCCCTGCCACTCGGCGCGCCGCCGGGTGCCGGGCCCGACGCCCTCGGGCTGCACGGCTGACGCCGCCGGCACCCGCGCCGCGGCGGCCCTCAGGCGCCACGACGGACGGGTGACGCGCGGGCGACGATGCGCTGCGCCTTGCCGCTGCGCCCGAGCGGCACCGCACGGCCCGGCTCGTCAACGAGCCGCAGGTGCGTCACGCCCTGGCCGCGTGCGTAGGCGCGCAGCGCGGCGTGGCAGCGCGCGAGCTTGTCGTGCGCCTCGCCCGCCGGCCCGCCGACGCGCAGCACGAGCGTGCGCGCGTCGCGCTGGCGCAACTGGAAGTCGAACACGTGCGCCTCGTCCTCGAGCACCGTCGTCAGCGCGAGCGGCGGCAGCGTCACCGTCTGGCCGTCGTCGCCGCGCAGGACGAGCGGATCGTCGAGGCGGCCGCGGACGTCGATGCGCGGCAGCGTCGCGCCGCACGGGCAGGCGCCGTCGAGCAGCGTGACCTGGTCGCCGAGCTCGTAGCGGATCAGCGGCTGCACCGTGTTCGCGAGGTTCGTCAGCAGCGTCGTGCACGACGCCACGCCCGGCGGCAGCGGCCGGTGGTGCTCGTCGACCGGCTCGAGCAACACCCAGTCGGCGTTGACGTGCAGGTGGCCGGCCTCGCATTCCCAGGCGATGCTGAGGAACTCCGAGGCGCCGTAGCTGTTGCGCACCGCGCAGCCCCAGACCTGCTGCAGCCGCGCGCGCGTGGCCGCGCCGAGCGTCTCGCCGCCGGTCCACACCTCGAGCGGGCGGATGCGAAGACGCCCCTGCTCGCTCTCGTCGGCGAGCATCGCCGCCGCCGTCGGGTAGGTGGCGAGCACCGTCGGCGCCCACGCCTCGAGCTCGGCGACGAGGTCGTCGCGCGGCTGCAGGATCGAGAAGCTGCGCAGCCGGCCGGCGAGCCAGGGGTTGAGCAGGCGCAGCCGCTGCACCGACACCATGCTCGCGAAGTGCCCGCCGGTCGCGCCGACGAAGGCGTAGCGCTCGCCGAGGCCGAGCGGGTCGAGCCAGCGCTGCAGCGGCCGCGGCGGCGCGCGGCGCAGCGCCTCGAGCGCGTCGTACACCGTCATCGCCTGCACGTCGTGCACGAACACGCCGGGCCGTCCGCTCGTGCCCGAGCTCTCCCACACCTGGACGCGGCCCGCGAACGCCTCGCCGATATGCGACGCGTCGGCGACGAAGGCCTGCAGTGCCGGCAGCGACAGCGCCGGGTCGGCCACCCAGCCGTCGAAGTGGCACATCAGCTCGGCCTTCGTCACCGGCGGCAGCGATGCGAGTTCGGCGTCGTCGTCGAGCCCGCGCAGCCGCTGGCGGTAGAACACCGAGCCGGCGCGCGCCGCTGAGAGCAGCTTGCGCAGGCGCTCGCGCTGGCACGCCGCCAGCCGCGCCGGCGACGCGTGCGTCATCGCGACGACGTCGGCGCCGATCTGCGCCTGGCGCCAGGGGTCGTACAGCGGCGCCGTCGCGCGCGATTCAGCCGCCGTCGCCATCGCCGCCGCCATCGGCGGTCGGCTCGGCGCCGTCGCCGGGCACCGGCTCCTGCTCGTCGGCGTCGCGGCGGTGCACGACGGTCACCGGGACCGGGCAATCGTCGAGCAGCGACTGCGACACCGAGCCGATCAGCACGCTGCGCAGCCCGCCGTGGCGCTCGGCGCCGATGACGACGGCGTCGCAGCCATGCTTCTCGACGATCTCGATCAGCGTGTTCGCCGGGTCGCCGGTGGCGACCTCGGTCACGTACGGCACGCCGGCGGCGTCGAGCAGCCGGGCGGCGCCGGCGAGCAGGTCGGCGCCGGCGTCGTGGCGCACCTGCTCGATCACGTCCGGGTCGTGCGCGGTGACGATCTCGTACAGCGTCGGGGTGTCCTGCACGTTCGCGAGCACGAAGTCGGCGCGCAGCCCCGCGCGCACCAGGTGCAGCGCGTGGTGGACGGCTTCGAGGGCGGTCGGGGTGCCGTCGACCGGCAGCAGGATCTTCATCAACGGGGAACTCCTCAGTTTCGCGGGTGGCGGACCTGCCCGAGCATCTCGGGAGTAATCAGTGTGACACCTTGCGGCGTGACGTGGAACCGCTCGCGGTCGTGGCCCGGGTCGAGCCCGGCGCGCAGGCCGTCGGGGACGCGGCAGTGCTTGTCGACGATGCAGCGGCGCAGCGCGACGCCGCAGCCGACGACGACGTTGGGCAGCACGAGCGACTCCTCGATCAGGCTGCGGTCGCCGACGCGCACCTTCGAGAACAGGATCGAGCGGCGCACCGCCGCGCCGCTGACGATGCAGCCGCCGGCCACCAGCGAATCGACCGCCATGCCGCGGCGGTCGTCGCCGTCGAACACGAACTTGGCCGGCGGCAGCTGCCGCTGCAGGCTCAGGATCGGCCAGGCGTCGTCGTACAGGTTCAGCTCGGGCACGACGTGCGTGAGGTCCATGTTGGCCTCGTAGTAGGCGTCGATGGTGCCGACGTCGCGCCAGTACGGCACGCCGGCGACCGTGTTGACGCAGCTGCGCGCGAAGTCGTGCGCGCGCACCTGCCCCCGGCGCACCAGCCGCGGGATCAGGTCGCGGCCGAAGTCGTGGCTCGACGCCGCGTCGGCGGCGTCGCGTGCGAGCTCGTCGGCCAGCAGTTCGGCATCGAACAGATAGATGCCCATGCTCGCCAGCGCGTGCGTCGGGTGCTGCGGCATCGGCTCGGGCCGGGCCGGCTTCTCGACGAACGCGCCGACGCGTCCGTCGGCGTCGACGCTCATCACGCCGAACGCGCTCGCCTGTTCGAGCGGCACCTCGGTGCACGCGACGCTGACCTCGGCACCGCAGGCGACGTGTTCGGCGAGCAGCGCCGAGTAGTCCATCTTGTAGACGTGGTCGCCGGCGAGCACGAGCACGAAGCGCGCGCGCGCCTCGGCGACGAGGTCGAGGTTCTGGAACACCGCGTCGGCGGTGCCGCGGTACCACGTCTCGCCCTGCTGCTGCTGCGCCGGCACGACGTCGACGAACTCGCCGAGGTGGTTGGCGAGGAAGCTCCAGCCGCGCTCGATGTGGCGGATCAGCCCCTGCGCGCGGTACTGCGTCAGCACCGCGACGCGGCGAACGCCCGAGTTGACGCAGTTCGACAGCGCGAAGTCGATGATCTTGAGCTTGCCGGCGAACGGCACCGACGGCTTCGCGCGCCAGTCGGTCAGCTGCTTCAGGCGCGAGCCACGGCCGCCGGCGAGCACGACGGCGAGCGTCTGCTGCGCGAGGTGGGCGGCCTGGGCGTCGCGCGACGCCGCCGCCCGCCCGAGGTAGTCGAACGACGCCGATCCTGCCTGTGCATTCATGCTGCTCCCGCGCGGCCGGCGGCACCCGCCCTCGCGCACGGCGGGTGCCGCGCGCCAGCCGCGAGCGTGACGGCGGCGGCGGCCCGCGTCAAGCCGCCTGCCGCCCTGCGGCAGGCGCCGATCGGCGCATGTCTTGACTGACGTCAAGCCCGCAGCGCCGCCGCACTGCAACATGCCGACTGAGGACGCGGCGCGGCACGCGCCGGCCGCCACCGCGTTCCGACCCCGATGCCCTCCCCCTCGCCCGCCGTCGAACCGATCTTCGTCGCCCGTGGCCTGACCAAGGTCTACGGCGAGGGAGAGACGGCCGTGCACGCGCTGCGCGGCGTCGATCTCGACATCTACCGCAGCGAGTTCGTCGTCCTGCTCGGCGCGTCGGGCAGCGGCAAGTCGACGCTGCTGAACATCCTCGGCGGTCTCGACAACGCGACCGACGGCGTCGCGCGCTGGCGCGACCACGACCTGACGCGCGCCGACGACGCCGAGCTCACGCGCTACCGGCGCGAGCACGTGGGCTTCGTGTTCCAGTTCTACAACCTGATCCCGAGCCTGACGGCGCGCGAGAACGTCGCGCTCGTCACCGACCTCGCCGACGAGCCGATGGACCCGGCCGATGCGCTGCGCCTCGTGGGCCTCGGCGAGCGGCTGAACCACTTCGTCTCGCAGCTGTCGGGCGGCGAGCAGCAGCGCGTCGCGATCGCGCGCGCGATCGCCAAGCGCCCCGACGTGCTGCTGTGCGACGAGCCCACCGGCGCGCTCGACTGCGCCACCGGCATCGTCGTGCTGCAGGCGATCGAGCGCGTCAACCGCGAGCTCGGCACGACGACGATCGTGATCACGCACAACGCGCCGATCGCGACGATCGCCGACCGCGTGCTGCGCCTGGCCGACGGGCGCATCGTCGACGTGCACGTCAACGAGCACAAGGCGGCGGCCGAGACGCTGCAGTGGTAAGGCCCGCGTGAAGGCGATCGACATCAAGCTCTGGCGCGACCTGCGGCGGCTGCGCGCCCAGATGGTCACGATCGCCGTCGTCGTCGCGATCGGCGTCGCCGGCTTCGTCGGCATGTTCTCGGTGCACGAGTCGCTGAAGGCCTCGCGCGACGCGTTCTACCGCGACAACCGGCTGGCCGACGTGTTCGCCAACGTCAAGCGCGCGCCGGTCGTGCTGCGCGATCGGCTCGCCACGATCGACGGCGTCGCCGAGGTGAAGCTCGACGTCGTCTTCGACGCCCAGGTCGACGTGCCCGACATCGACGCGCCGGTCACCGGCCGCTTCGTTGGGCTCGACCTCGCGCGTGTGCACGCCGGCGGTCAGGGGTTGAACGCGCTCACGCTCAAGCAGGGCCGCTGGCCGGAGGTCGGGCGCGAGCTCGAGGCGCTCGTCAGCGACCGCTTCGCGACCGCGCGCGGGCTCAAGCCCGGCGACCGCGTGCACGCCATCCTCAACGGCAGCCGGCAGACGGTGCTCGTCGCCGGCACCGCGGTGACGCCGGAATACGTGTTCGCGACCCGCGGCGGCGCGCCCGACGACGAGGTGTTCGGCATCTGGTGGATCGACGCCGAGCGCATGACGCAGGCGTTCGACATGCAGGGCGCGTTCAACCAGGTCGCGCTGCGGCTCGACGCCGGTGTGCCGGTGCAGCGCGTGATCGACGCCGTCGACCGCCTGCTCGAACCCTACGGCGCCATCGGCGCGGTCGGCCGCGACCGGCAGCTGTCGGCGAAGATCGTCGCCGACGAGCTCGCGCAGATGAAGGTGATGGGCACCGTGCTGCCGTCGATCTTCCTCGCGGTGGCGATGTTCATCCTCAACGTCGTGCTCAGCCGCCAGGTGGCGACGCAGCGGCCGCAGATCGCGGCGCTGAAGGCGCTGGGCTACGGCGACGGCATGATCGCGTGGCACTACATCCAGCTTGCCGTCGTCATCGCCGGGCTCGGCGTCGTCGCCGGGTTGGCGCTGAGCGTGTGGATCGGCAAGCTGATGCTCGGCCTGTACGCCGAGGTGTTCCGCTTCGAGCGCCTCGACTACGTGACCGAACCCTGGCTCGTCGGCGTGTCGACGGCGATCGCGGCGGCGGCGGCGACGCTCGGCGCCTGGACGGCGATCCACGCCGTCGTGCGGCTGAAGCCGGCGCAGGCGATGCAGCCGCCGGCACCTCCGGCGTACCAGCCGACGCTGATCGAGCGCCTGGGTTTCGGCCACCGCGTCAGCGCCGGCGCGCTGATGGTGATCCGCAACTTCGAGCGCCGGCCACTGCGCGCGGCGTTCACCGTCACCGGCATCTCGCTCGCGGTGGCGCTGCAGATCTCGGGCGCGTTCTGGCTCGACGCGATCGGGCACATCGTCGACGTGCAGTTCCGCCAGGTGCAGCAGGGCGACGTGCTCGTCGACTTCCACCAGCCGGTGCCGGTGACGGTCGCGCGCGACCTGCGGCGGCTGCCCGGGGTGCTCGACGCCGAGCCGTACCGCTACGAGCCGGTGCGCGTGCACGCGCGCGGCGGCAGCGACGACGCGCTCGCCGCCGGCTACGTGCCCGACGCGCGGCTGCTGCGCGTGATCGACGAGCAGCGCGGTCCGCTGCCGGTGCCCGAGCATGGCGTGATGGTCACCGCTTTGCTCGCGCGCGCGCTCGGCATCGAGCGCGGCGACACCGTCACGCTCGAGTTCCGGCTGTGGAACCGCACGCGCGTCGACGTGCAGGTGGTCGACGTCGTGCACGCGATGTTCGGCAAGCAGGTGTTCATGGCGCTGCCGACGATGAACCGGCTCGCGCGCGACGGCGACGGCGTCGCCGACGCGGCGCTGCAGGTCGACCCGAACCGCATGCCCGAGTTCTGGGCCGCCGTGAAGGCGGCGCCGACGATCAACGCCGTGTTCGACAAGGCGAGCTCGATGGCCTCGTTCAACGAGACGACGTCGCGCAACATGGGCGTATTCAGCGCCATCCTGACGCTGTTCGCCGTCGCGATGGCGGTCGGCATCACGTACAACGCGGCGCGCATCGCGCTGTCGGAGCGCGCGTGGGAGCTGGCCAGCCTGCGCGTGCTCGGCATGACGCGCGCCGAGGTGTCGGTGCTGCTGCTCGCCGAGCTCGGCGCCGAGCTGCTGCTCGCGCTGCCGATCGGTGCCGCCGCCGGCTGGGCGCTGGCAACGCTGCTGATGAAACTGATGGCCTCCGACAACATCGACTTCCCGGTCGTGATCGAGCCGTCGACCTACGCCGTCGCGGCGCTGACCGTGCTCGCCGCAGGGGCGGCGAGCGCGCTGCTCGTGCGCCGCCAGGTCGACCGGCTCGACCTCGTGGCCGTCCTGAAGGTGCGCGAATGAACGACGTCTCGAAGAAGAAGAACGGCCGCGGCGGCGCGAAGCGCTGGCTCGGCTGGGGCGTGGCCGCCGTCGTCGTCGCTGCGGCGGCGTGGTGGGCCTTCCAGCCGCGCCCGCTCGCGGTCGACGCCGGCCAGGTGACGAGCGGGCGCTTCGAGCAGGCGATCGAGGAGGACGGGCGCCTGCGCCTGAAGGATCGTTTCGTCATCGCGGCGCCGACCGCCGCCGAGCTCGCGCGGCCGACGCTGAAGGTCGGCGACGCCGTGCGCGCGGGCCAGGTCGTCGCGACGCTCGCGCCGGTGGCGCCGCAGATGATCGACACGCGCACGCGCAGCGTGCTGCAACAGCGCGTCGGCAGCGCCGAGGCGGCGCGCGCGGCCGCGGCGGCGCAGGTGGCACGGCTCGAGACGGCGCTCGCGCAGGCGAGGCTCGAAGGCGGTGCTCGCGCTGCAGGGCGCGCAGCGCGCGCTCGACGCCGGGCGCGCCGAGCAGCGCGCCGCCGACTACGCGCTCGCCGAGGCGCGTGCGGCGCTGCAGCGCGCCGAGCCGAGCGGCACGCGCGTCGAAGGCCGCTGGGACCTGAAGAGCCCCGTCGACGGCCGCGTGCTGAAGCTGCACCTGGAGAGCGAGGCACCGGTCGCGGTCGGCCAGCCGCTGCTCGAGATCGGCGACACGACGGCGCTCGAAGCCGTCGTCGACGTGCTGTCCGGCGACGCGCTGCGCATCGCGGTGGGTGCGCCGGTGGCGCTGCGCCTCGGTGCCGGCGTGCCGCCGCTCGCGGGCCAGGTGACGAAGGTCGAGCCGGTCGCGTTCACGAAGATCTCGGCGCTGGGCATCGAGGAGCAGCGCGTCAACGTGATCGTCGACGTCGACGCGGCCGCCCTGCGCGACGCGCCGGTGGGCGACGGCTTTCGCGTCGACGCACGCATCGTCGTCGATGCGCACGACGGCGCGCTGCTCGTGCCCAGCGGCGCGCTGGTGCGCGACGGCGCGCAGTGGCGCGTGTTCGTGATCGACGGCGGGCGCGCCCGCGCCCGCGCGGTGCAGGTGCGCGACCGCAACGCCGACGTCGCCTGGATCGACGACGGTCTCGCCGACGGCGAGACGGTGCTGCTCTACCCGGGCACGACGATCGGCGACGGCCAGCGCGTGACGGTGCGCCGCTGAGCGCGGCAGC
>JALOSD010000230.1 GCA_025458585.1 Burkholderiaceae bacterium
CGTGGCCGCCAGCGTCGCCGCGGCGCAGCCGATGGCCACCGCGCGCCGCGGCAGGCGGTCGCTGGCCTCGCCGAGCGGCAGCATCATCAGCGTGCCGCCCAGGCCACTGGCCGACACGAGCAGCGCGGCGAGCGTCGCGCCGAAGCCCATCGCGAGGCCGTACAGCGGCAGCACACCGGCCAGGCCGCTCTCGAAGAAGCCGCCCGCCAGGCCGGCGAGCATCACCGCCGGCGCGGCGCGCAGCGCGTCGACGACGCCGCGCAGGCCGAGCCGCGTCGAGGCGTCGTGCGCCGACGGCGCCAGCCGCGGGATCGCGAGGCTGAAGCCGAAGCCCACCGCCACCAGCGCCACCGCCACCCAGCGCGAGCGCTCGGCCGCGTCGCCCTCGGTGCCGACGAGGGCCAGCAGCGCCGGACCGAGCACGAACGTGAGCCCCACCATCGTCTCGAACAGGCCGACGACGCGTCCGCGCCGGTGCGGCGGCGCGAGCTCGGCCACCGTCGCCTCGGCGACGATCCAGCGCAGCGCCGCCGCGGTGCCGGCGACGAAGTACAGCAGCGCCCACAGCGCCCACGAGTTCGTCAGCGTGATGCCGAGCAGCGTCACGAGCGGCACCGCGACGCTGGCGATCAGCGCGCGCCGGCGCCCGAGCCAGCGCACCCAGCGCGCCGCGAAAGGCGTCGCCGACGCGATGCCGGCCCACAGCAGCGCGCTGAACAGCCCCGCGTGCGCCGTCGACAGCCCCTGCGCCTTCAGCGTGAACAGCAGCAGCGGCGCGAACATGAAGAAGCCGGTGAGCTCGAAGAAGGTCGACGCGAACAGCGCGACGAGGCCGCGCCGGCGCTCGGCGGGCGCGACGGCGGGCGGCGCCGCACCGGCGGCGGGCGATGCGGCGGGAGGCGTGGCGAGGGTCACGGTGCGATCGGGGGGCGCGGACGAACGGCGCGCGGCCACGCGCGCTCGGCGGCCGTCGTACGGCCTCAGACGTCCTTGGTGCCGAAGATCCGGTCGCCGGCGTCGCCGAGTCCCGGGATGATGTAGCCGACCTCGTTGAGGTGGCTGTCGACCGCCGCCGTCCAGCAGCGCACGTCGGAGTGTGCACGCTCGAGCGCGGCGATGCCTTCGGGCGCCGCGACCAGCACAAGCGCGCGCACGTCCTTGCAGCCGCGTGCCTTCAGCAGGTCGACGGTGGCGATCATCGAGCCGGCGGTGGCCAGCATCGGGTCGACGATCAGCGCGGTGCGCTCGTCGAGGTGGCCGACGAACTTCTCGAAGTAGTGCTCGGGCTGCAGCGTGTCGTGGTTGCGGCTCAGGCCCACGACGCTGATCTTCGCGTTGGGCACCATCTGCAGCACGCCGTCGAGCATGCCCAGGCCGGCGCGCAGGATCGGCACCACCGTGACCTTGCGCCCCGCGATCTGCTGCACCTCGAGTTCGCCGCTCCAGCACTGGATACGCCGCGGCTCGAGCGGGAAGTCGGCGGTGGCCTCGTAGGCGAGCAGCGCGGCGAGTTCGCCGGTGATCTCGCGGAACTTCTTGGTGCTGATGTCGGCCTCGCGCAGCAGGCCGATCTTGTGCTTGACGAGAGGGTGCTGGACGTCGATGACGGGCATGGCGTGGCAGGCGTTGCGAAGCTCAGTCCAGTGTATCGAGCAAGGCCGGCAGCACGCCGGCGGCGGTGCCGCGCAGCACCCAGTGCGCGCCGTCGTCGATCTCGCTCGGGTGCGGGTTGACGATCGCGACCTGCGCGGCGGCGCGGCGCGCGGTGGCCGCGAGGCCGGCGGCCGGCCACACCGCGCCCGAGGTGCCGACGACGAGCATCACGTCGCACGCGCGGGCGGCGCGCTCGGCGGCGTCGATCGCGCCTTCGGGCAGCATCTCGCCGAACCAGACGACGCCCGGGCGCACGAGGTTGCCGCAGTCGGTGCAGCGCGGCGGGCGGCCCGCGGCGGCGTGCGCCGGGTCGCACGCCCGGCCGCGCGGGCACGGCTCGAGCCAGCAGTTGGCGAGGATGTCGCCGTGCAGGCGGATCGTGTCGGGCCAGCCGGCGCGCTGGTGCAGGTCGTCGACGTTCTGCGTCACGACGCTCAGCACGCCGGGGCGGCGGCGGCCGAAGGCGGCGAGCGCGACGTGGCCGGCGTTGGGCTGCGACGCGCGCATGCCGACGCGGCGCTCGGCGTACCAGTCCCACACGCGCTGCGGCTGCGCGCGGAACCCCTCCTCGCTGGCCAGTTCGGCGGGGTCGAACTTCGCCCACAAGCCTGTCAGCGCGTCGCGGAACGTCGGGATGCCGCTTTCGGCGCTCATGCCGGCGCCGGTCAGAACGCACACGCGGCGCGCCGCGGCGACGTGCGCGCGCACGGCGGCGAGCGCGGCCGGGTCGAGCGCGTCGCCCGCCACCTGGTCAGCCTCGCTGGCGCACCGCCTCGTACAGGCAGATGCCCGCCGCGACCGAGACGTTCAGGCTCTCGACCGCGCCCTTCATCGGGATGCGCACGAGCACGTCGCAGGTCCTGCGCGTGAGCTGGCGCATGCCCGGGCCCTCGGCGCCGAGCACGAACGCGAGCGGGCCCGACAGGTCGGCCTCGTGCAGCGTCTGCGCCGCGTCGTCGGCGAGGCCGACGACGAGGATCGAGCGCTCCTTCAGTTCGTTCAGCGAGCGCGCGAGGTTGGTCACCATCAGGTACGGGACCGTCTCGGCGGCGCCGCTCGCGACCTTGGCCACCGTCGCGTTCAGGCCCACCGCGTGGTCCTTCGGCGCGATCACGGCGTGCACGCCGGCACCGTCGGCGACGCGCAGGCAGGCGCCGAGGTTGTGCGGGTCGGTGACGCCGTCGAGCGCGAGCACGAGCGGCGGGCCCTGGACGGCGTCGAGCAGGTCGTCGAGCGAGTGCACCTGCGGCAGCGGCGTCACGCGCGCGGCCACGCCCTGGTGGCGCGGGTTGCCCGCCAGCTTCGTCAGCCGGGCGTCGTCGCTGTCGACGATCTTCGCGCCGGCTTCCAGCGCGCGCTGCGCGAACTGGCGCATGCGCGCGTCGCGCCGCGTCGCGTCGACGTGAACCTCGAGCACGCTGTCGGGGGCGGTCTTCAGCCGCACGCCGACGGCGTGAAAACCGTACAGGACCTTGGTGGACATGCGGCGATGGTAGCCGCAGGCCCGGCGCGCCGGCTCAGGCGCGCAGGTGCAGCGGACCGGGGGCGGGATCGCTGTCGCGCGCGGTGCCGAAGCGCGTGCCGGGCGGCTCGTCGGCGAGCGACTTCATCTCGGCGTAGACGTCGGCCAGCCGCGACGCCGGCACGCGCATCAGGTGCAGCGACATCGACAGCGGCGTCACCGGGCGCGTCGGCCGGTCGTCGGCCATGGCCTGCCGGA
>JALOSD010000033.1 GCA_025458585.1 Burkholderiaceae bacterium
GGGGACGGCGCCGTACCATCGCGGCATGAGCTCCGACACCCTGCTGCTCGTCGACGGTTCCAGCTACCTCTATCGCGCCTACCACGCGATGCCGAACCTGACGAGCCCCGACGGCTTTCCGACCGGCGCGATCCACGGCTTCATCGCGATGATGAAACGCCTTCGCGAGCAGATCCCGGCGGCGCATGCCGCGTGCGTGTTCGATGCCAAGGGCCCGACGTTCCGCGACGACTGGTATCCCGAGTACAAGGCGCAGCGCGCGCCGATGCCCGAGCCGCTGGCGCAGCAGATCGAGCCCATCCACGAGGCGGTGCGCCTGCTCGGCTGGCCGGTGCTCGAGGTGCCCGGCATCGAGGCCGACGACACGATCGGCACGCTGGCGCGCGTGGCCGCGCAGGCGGGGCACCGCGTCGTGATCTCCACCGGCGACAAGGACCTGGCGCAGCTCGTGACGCCGCAGGTCACGCTCGTCAACACGATGACGAACGAGACGCTCGACGTCGACGCCGTCGCCGCCAAGTTCGGCGTGCCGCCCGAGCGCATCGTCGACTACCTGACGCTGGTCGGCGACGCGGTGGACAACGTGCCCGGCGTCGAGAAGGTGGGGCCGAAGACGGCGGCGAAGTGGATCGCCGAGCACGGCTCGCTCGACGGCGTGGTCGCCGCGGCCGACACGATCAAGGGGGCCGCCGGCGACAACCTGAAGAAGGCGCTCGACTGGCTGCCGCAGGCGAAGCGGCTGGTGACGGTGGCCACCGAGTGCGACCTGTCGGGCGCGGTGCCGGGCTGGCCGGCGCTCGACGCGCTGGCGCTGCGCGACGTCGACCGCGCGGGGCTGCTCGACTTCTACGGCCGCTACGGCTTTCGCACGTGGAGGCGCGAGCTCGAGGAGGCGCTCGGCGGGGTGCCCGCGGCGGCGGCGCCAGCGGCGAGCGGCGAGGTGGCAACACCGCTCGCGCGTCACTACGAGACGGTGCTGACGTGCGAGCAGCTCGAACGCTGGCTCGGGCGCATCGCCGCCGCGGACCTGGTCGCGCTCGACACCGAGACCGACTCGCTCGACCCGATGCGTGCGCGCATCGTCGGCATCAGCTTTGCCGTGACGCCGGGCGAGGCCGCCTACGTGCCGCTGCGCCACGACTACGCCGATGCGCCGCCCCAGCTGCCGCTGGCCGACGTGCTCGCGCGCCTGAAGCCCTGGCTCGAGGACCCGAAGGCGGCCAAGGTCGGCCAGCACCTGAAGTACGACACGCACGTGTTCGCCAACCACGGCATCGCGCTCGCCGGCGTCGCGCACGACACGCTGCTCGAGAGCTACGTGCTCGAGGCGCACCTGGGGCACAGCCTGGAAAAGCTCGCCGAGCGGCACCTGCACCGCAAGGGCCTGAGCTACGAGGACCTGTGCGGCAAGGGCGCGAACCAGATTGCCTTCTCGCAGGTCGATGTCGAGCGTGCCACCACCTACTCGGGCGAGGACAGCGAGATGTCGCTGCAGGTGCACCAGGTGCTGTGGCCGCGCCTCGAGGCCGAGCCGGGCCTGCGGCACGTGTACCAGGACATCGAGCTTCCGGTGAGCGCGATCCTCGCGCGCATCGAGCGCCACGGCGTGCTGATCGACACCCGCCTGCTCGCGCGGCAGAGCCGCGAGCTCGCCGAGCGCCTGGTGGCGCTCGAGCGCGAGGCGTTCGACCTCGCCGGCCAGCCGTTCAACCTCGGCAGCCCGAAGCAGATCGGCGACGTGCTGTTCGGCAAGCTCGGCTTGCCGGTCAAGAAGAAGACGGCCAGCGGCGCGCCCAGCACCGACGAGGACGTGCTGACCGAGCTCGCTGCCGACTACCCGCTGCCGGCCAAGATCCTCGAGCACCGCAGCCTCGCCAAGCTCAAGGGCACCTACACCGACAAGCTGCCGCTCATGGTCGACCCGGCCACCGGGCGCGTGCACACGAGCTACGCGCAGGCGGTGGCGGTGACCGGGCGGCTCGCGAGCAACGAGCCGAACCTGCAGAACATCCCGATCCGCACGCCCGAGGGCCGGCGCATCCGCGAAGCCTTCGTCGCCCCGCCGGGGCACGCGATCGTCAGCGCCGACTACTCGCAGATCGAGCTGCGCATCATGGCGCACATCAGCGACGACCCCGGCCTGTTGCGCGCCTTCGAGCAGGGGCTCGACGTGCACCGCGCCACCGCGGCCGAGGTGTTCGGCGTGCCGGTCGACGCCGTGAGCGCCGAACAGCGCCGCTACGCCAAGGTGATCAACTTCGGCCTCATCTACGGCATGGGCGCGTTCGGGCTCGCGAGCAACCTGGGCATCGAGACGAAGGCGGCGAAGGACTACATCGACCGTTACTTCCAGCGTTTCGCCGGCGTCAAGCGCTACATGGACGAGACGCGCCGGCGCGCCGCCGAGCAGGGCTACGTCGAGACGCTGTTCGGCCGGCGCGTGTGGCTGCCCGAGATCAAGGGCGGCAGTGGCCCCCGCCGCGCGGCCGCCGAGCGGCAGGCGATCAACGCGCCGATGCAGGGCACGGCGGCCGACCTGATCAAGCTCGCGATGATCGCCGTGCAGGGCGCGATCGACCGCGAAGGCAAGGCGACGCGGATGATCATGCAGGTGCACGACGAGCTGGTCTTCGAAGTGCCCGACGCCGAGCTCGACTGGGCGCGCGAGGCGGTACCGCGGCTGATGGCCGGCGTCGCGCAGCTCAAGGTGCCGCTGCTGGCCGAGGTCGGCGTCGGCGCGAACTGGGACCGGGCGCACTGAGTCGGTGCGCGGGCGGACCACGACCGACCACGACCCGCAGACGAGACGGCCGGTGGGTGCCTGGACGAGCAGGGGACGTTCGACGCTGGCGACCGCGCTCGCCGGTGCGTGGATCGTGTTCGCTGCCTTGGTCGCCGGCGCCGCCGCGGCGAGCGACCGCCCGGCCCCGGCCGCCAGCGCCCCGGCCGCCGCGCCGACCGGGGCGCAGTGGCTCGATCACGTGCGGCGCGACCTGCTGCCGTGGTGGTTGCATCCGGCGGCGCGCGGTGAACCCATCGGCCGCTTCCCGACCTTCCGCTGCCACGACGGCCGCGCGTGGGCGGCGGCAACGCCTTGCCCCGAACTTGCCGCGGCCCCGGCGTGGATCCGCGACGAGCTCGGCCGCGAGGTCGTGCGCATGCAGGCGCGCCAGGTCTACGCCTACGCGATGGGCTTCCACCTGACGGGCAACGTCGCGCTGCTCGAGCTCGCCCGCGCCGGGGTCGAGGACATGCGCGCACGCGCGCTCGACGCGGCGACCGGCAGCGTGGCCACCTGGCACGCTGCCGGCACCAGCGGGCCGCCCGTCGGCCTGCGCAATGCGCAGGACCTGTCGTACGCCGGGCTCGCGTTCGCGGCGCTGTACTACGTCACGCGCGATGCGCGCGCGCTCGCCGACCTCGTGCGGCTCAAGGACCACGTCTTCGGCACCTACCGGGATCCGGCCAGCGGGCTGATCCGCTGGGTCGCGCTCGACGACGGCAGCGGCGAGGCGGGGCGCGAGGAACTCGTCGCCACGCTCGATCAGCTCAACGCGTACCTGATCCTCGTCACGCCGGTGCTGCCCGAGGGCGCGCTGAAGCGGCGCTGGCAGCGCGACATCGCCGACCTGTCGGCGGCGCTCGTGGCCCGCTTTCACGATGACCGCCACGGGCGCTTCCGCGGTACGCGCGGCCGGCCCGACAGCGACGCCGCCGGGGCGCGCCACAACGACTTCGGCCACACCGTCAAGGCCTACTGGATGCTCTATCTCGGCGCACGCCTGAACGGCGACGCCCAGCTCGCCGCTTTCGCGCGCGACGGCATGCGGCGCACGCTCGACCGTGCCTGGATCGACGACCTCGGCAGCTGGGGGGAGCGCTGGAACGCCGACGGCAGCGTGCAGCGCAGCCACTCGTGGTGGATCCACGCCGAGCTCGACCAGGCGGCGGCCACGCTCGCGGTCGCCGAGGGCGACGACCCGGCGCGGTGGCGACACGGTGCGCGCTGGTGGCTGCAGCACTTTGTCGACCGCGAGCGCGGCGAGGTCTGGGGCAGCGTCGGCGCCGACGGCGTGCCGCCGCCCGGCGCGCTCAAGCAGCACCAGTGGAAGAACGGCTTCCACTCGTTCGAGCACGCCGTGGTCGGCTACCTGGCGGCGCAGGCGCTGGCCGGCGAGCCGGCGACGCTGTACTTCGCCGTGACCGGGGCCGGGGCCGCGACGCGCTGGCGCCCCTACACGTTCGACGGCCGCGTCGTCGAACGCCACACGCGGCGCGACGACGGCGTCGAGGTGCAGCAGGTGCGTTTCGCGCTCACAAGTCGCGGCCGGGCCGCCCCAGGACGGCTTGGCCCCCACCGGGCGGGCCGGGCACTGCCCAGCCCGGGGGCGCTCATGCCCCGCTGACGAGCACCATCTGCAGCGGCCCGCCGCGGTTCCACGCCGCGGCCTCTTCCTCGAGCAGGTACAGCGTGCGCGGGTGGCTGTGCGCCCAGTCGCGCGTGAACGCCAGCGTCGCGCGCGAGCCGTCGCGGCGCAGCCGCAAGGCGTTGGCGTCGACCTCGCCGCGCGCGTGGCACTTGATCACGGCCAGCCGCAGGCACAGCACCTGCCAGCTGAAGGTCTCGCTCACGAACGAAGCCTCGATCTTGCGCAGCCCGCCGCGCTGCCCGAGCACGAGCTCGCCGACGCGACGCTGCTGGCTCTGCGAGAAGCCTGGCGCGTCGACGTGCGCGAGCAGGTAGGCGCTGTGGCGGTGGTGGTCGTGGTGCGAGACCATCATGCCGATCTCGTGCAGGTCGCAGGCCCAGCCGAGCTCGAGCCGGTCGTCGGGGTCGACACCCGCGGCGACGCCGTCGTAGAGCGCCAGCGCGATCGCGCGCACGCGCCCGGCCTGCGCGGTGTCGATGCGGAACCGCCGCTGCAGCTCGACCACCGAGACGTCGCGCATGTCGCGGCCGCGCGCGCGCTGGTGCGCGAGCGTGCGCTCGTGCAGGTCGACGATCACGCCCTGGCGCAGCGCGCCCTTGGCCGGCTGCAGCGCGTCGATGCCGAAGTGCGCCGCCAGCGTGTAGAGGATCGACACGCCGCCGGCGAGCACCGCGCGGCGGTCGTCGCGCAGCGCGGGCAGCTTCAGGCGGTCGACGTGGCCGGCGTCGATGCAGCGCGCGATGCACCAGCGCAGGCCCGCCGGCGTGATGCGCCCGTCGGTGACGTCGCTCGCGACGAGCAGCTGCGACACCGCACTGACGGTGCCCGACGAGCCGAGCGCGTCGCGCCAGTGCACGCGGCTGAAGGTGGCCAGCGCCTCCTCGAGTTCGGCACCGGCGGCCACCTGCGCCGCGCGGAACGCCGACTCGGTGAGCCGCCCGTCGCCGAAGAAGCGCTGCGACAGGCTGACGCTGCCGACGCGGAACGACTCGGCGGCCAGCGGCACGCGGCCGTGGCCGATGATCATCTCGGTCGAGCGCCCGCCGATGTCGACGACGAGCCGCTTTGCGTCCGACGGCTGCAGGTGCGCCACGCCGTGGTAGATCAGCCGCGCTTCCTCGCGCCCGGAGATGACCTCGATCGGGTAGCCGAGCACCGACTGCGCGCGCAGCAGGAAGGCGTCGCGGTTGCGCGCCTCGCGCAGCGTCTGCGTCGCCACCGCGCGCACCTGCGTCGGCTTGAAGCCGGCCAGGCGGCTGGCGAAACGCACCAGGCAGTCGAGGCCGCGCTGCGCCGCCGCTTCCGTCAGCAGCCCGTTCGCGTCGAGCCCGCCGCCGAGGCGCACCGTCTCCTTCAGGTAGTCGATGCGGCGGTAGCGCCCGTGCGCGATCTGGCCGATCTCGAGGCGAAAGCTGTTCGAGCCGATGTCGACGGCGGCGAGCAGGCCGGTGGCGGGCGTCGGGGCGGCGACCATGCCCGGCATTGTGCGGGCATCGGCCGCCGGGGTCGTGGCGCCGGCGCGTCAGCCGACGCCTCCCTACAATCCTGGCCCCCGACACGAAGGAGCCGAGACATGCTGAAAGAGGACTTCGACAGTCTGACCCCCGGCCGCGCGTTCTCGCGCCGCGACTTCGTGCGCACCGGCGTGGGCACCGGCTTCGCCGCCGCGGTGCTGCCGACGCTGGCCCAGACGACGATCACGACCGACGCGCGAGGCCTCGCGGTCGGCGAGGTGATGGTGCCGGTCGGCGACGTCCGCATGCCGGCCTACGTCGCTCGCCCCGAGGGCAGGACGGGCGCGCCGGTGGTGCTCGTCGTCAGTGAGATCTTCGGCGTGCACGAGTACATCGCCGACACGGCGCGCCGCTTCGCGAAGCTCGGCTACTTCGCGATCGCGCCCGAGCTGTTCGTGCGCCAGGGCGACCCGATGTCGTACGGCGAACTGGCGCGCCTGCTGTCGGAGGTGATCGCCAAGGTGCCCGACGCGCAGGTGATGGCCGACCTCGACGCGGCCGTCGCCTGGGCCAGGGGCGAGGGCGCCGACACGTCGAAGCTCGGCATCACGGGCTTCTGCTGGGGCGGGCGCATCACGTGGCTGTACGCCGCGCACAACCCGGCGCTGAAGGCGGGCGTCGCCTGGTACGGGCGGCTCGTCGGCGACACGAACGCGCTGCAGCCGAAGCACCCGCTCGACGTCGCCGCGGGCCTGCACGCGCCGGTGCTCGGCCTGTACGGCGGCGCCGACACCGGCATCCCGCTTGACACGGTCGATAAGATGAAGACGGCGCTGGCGCGCGGCGGCGCGGCGTCACGGCAGTCGCAGTTCGTCGTCTACCCCGACGCCCCGCACGCGTTCCACGCCGACTACCGGCCGAGCTACCGCAAGCAAGCGGCCGAGGACGGCTGGACGCGCTGCGTCGCCTGGTTCAGGTCGCACGGCGTCGGTTGAGCGGCCCCGGGCGACGCCGCCCGTGCCCTCGTCGCCGAACACGGCGCCGCCCGGGCGCGGTGTTCGTTTGCACTGCATCGAAGGACTCGCATGACGCTCGGCTACATCGTCGCTGCCACGCTGCTCGGTGGCCTGCTGTCGGTGCTGATCGCCGCCAGCCTGACGGTGAGCCTGCTCAGCCGCGTCGTCAAGAGCCTGGTGAGCCTGTCGGCGGGCGTGCTGCTCGGCACCGCGCTGCTGCACGTGCTGCCCGAGGCGTTCGAGAGCGAGGCCGGCGCGCACGCGCTGTTCGCGACGCTGCTCGGCGGGCTGCTGTTCTTCTTCCTGCTCGAGAAGGCGGCGCTGTACCGCCACGGCCACCACCACGAGGGCGACGACCCGCACCACCACCACCACCATGGTTACGACGCCGAGCAGGCCGGCACTGGCGGGTGGAGCGTGCTCGTCGGCGACAGCATCCACAACTTCTGCGACGGCGTCATCATCGCGGGCGCCTTCCTCGCCGACACGCAGCTCGGCATCGTCACCGCGCTGGCGGTGATCGCGCACGAGATCCCGCAGGAGGTCGGCGACTACATCGTGCTGCTCAACGCCGGCTTCTCGCGCGCGAAGGCGCTGCTGTACAACGCGCTGTCGGGGCTGGCCGCGGTGGGCGGCGGCGTGCTCGGCTACTTCGTCGTCGGGCCGTGGGAGGAACTGTTCCCGTACCTGCTGGTCGTCGCGTCGAGCAGCTTCGTCTACGTCGCGGTCGGCGACCTGCTGCCGCAACTGCAGCGCCGGCTGCCGATCCGCGAAACGCTGGCGCAGGTGGCGTGGATCGCTGCCGGCCTGCTCGTCGTCGCCGGGGCGACGGCGATGCTGCACCGGCACTGAAACGCCGGCGGGCCGGCGTCGCCTACTTGACGACGAGCACCGGGATCGAGGTGTGCGTCAGGACCTTCTGCGTCTCGCTGCCGAGCAGCAGCGCGGCGACGCCGCGGCGGCCGTGCGAGGCCATCACGATCAGGTCGCAGTTCTGCGCCTTCGCGTGGTCGCAGATGGCCTCCCACGGGTGCACGGCTTCGACCGTGACGGCATCGCACGGGACGCCGGCGGCCTTGGCCGCGTCGACGACAGTCTTCACGCGCCCCGACGCGATGCGCTCCTGCGCGTCGAAGAACTCCTGCGGCGGCGTCGGCTGCATTTCCGAGATCGCGCTGTAGGGGAAAGGCTCCTTGGCGCTCATCACGCTGACCTTCGCGCCCGAAAGCTTGGCGAGCGCGATCGCGTAGTCGACGGCCTTGGCCGAGATGTCGGAACCGTCGGTGGGAACCAGGATGTGCTTGAACATGTTGTGCTCCTCGATGCGGGCAAAACGCCGTGGCTGCAGTGTTGCACCATGATCGGCGAGCGACTTGAGACAGGTCAAGAGCGCGTCGCCCGACCCTCCCGTGCCGGCACGATCAGCCGACGGCGATCGGTCGCGCCGGGTCGGCCGACCATTCGCTCCACGAGCCGGGGTAGAGCACCGTCGTGCCGAGGCCCGCGTGCTCGAGCGCGAGCAGGTTGTGGCATGCCGTCACGCCCGAGCCGCACTGCTGCACGACGTCGCCCGGCGCGCAGCCGGCGACGAGCGGCGCCAGTTCGGCGCGCAGCTGCGCCGCGCTCTTGAAGCGGCCGTCGGGCTGCAGGTTGTCCTGGAAGAAGCGGTGCAGCGCGCCGGGGATGTGGCCGGCCACACGGTCGAGCGGCTCGACCTCACCGCGGAAACGCTCGCCGGCGCGCGCGTCGAGCACGCACACGCGCCCGAGGCGTGCGAGCAGGCCGTCGGTGTCGATCACCGGCATCGCCGGCTCGAGCGCCGGGTAGGGCGGCAACGGCGCCGGGGCGGGCACGGCGGTCTCGACCGCCCCACCGGCGGCACGCCAGGCGGCGATGCCGCCGTCGAGCACGGCCACCGCGTCGTGGCCGAGCCAGCGCAGCATCCACCACGCACGTGCCGCGTAGGGGCCGCCCTGCGCGTCGTAGGCGACGACCGGCACGCCCGGGGCGATGCCGAGACGGCCGGCGGCGGCCGCCCATGCCGAGCGCTGCGGCAGCGGGTGGCGGCCGCGCAAGCGCCCGTCGGCGCCCTGCTTCGGCCCCGACAGGTCGCGGTCGAGGTGCAGGTAGCGCGCGCCGGGCAGGTGCGACTCGCCGTAGGCGCGCTCGCCGGCGCCCGTGTCGACGAGGTCGAAGCGGCAGTCGAGCAGCACCGGGGGCGTCGGCGAGCGCATCAGGTCGGCGAGCTCGGAAGCGGAGATCAGCGTGCGCATGGTCGTCGTCGTGGCGGGCGGGGGGTCAGGACTCGGGCGTGGCGCCCTGGGCGTCGCGCGGCACGCTGCGCGCGCGCAGCAGCGTCGCGCCGAGGCCGGCAGCGACGATCAGCGCCATGCCGGCGAGCGCCGACAGCGTCACCGGGTCGCCGAACAGCAGCACGCCGTAGACGAACGCGTACGCGATGCCGAGGTACTGCAGGCTCGCGTTCGACAGCGTGCGGCCGATCGCGTAGGCGCGGGTCATCAGCATCTGGGCGGCGGTGGCGAGTACGCCGACCGCGACGAGCCACAGCGGCGCGAACGCGACGTGTGCGCTCGCGCCGGTCCAAAGCATCGTCACCGCACCGGCCGCCATGCCGCCGAGCGAGAAGTAGAAGACGATGCGCGCCTCGGGCTCGCCGGCGCGGCCGAGCGCCGTCACCTGCAGGTACGCGAGCGCCGCGAGCATGCCCGACAGCAGCCCGGCGAGCCCGTACCAGAGCTGGCGGTCGTCGATGGTGGGCCGCAGCACGAGCGCGACACCGACGAAGCCGACGAGCACCGCGGCGACGAGCCGCCCGTCGACGCGCGCCGAGCCCATCATCACCGAGCCGCCGATCAGGAACAGCGCCATCCACACCGACGACATGTAGTTCAGCGTCATCGCCGTGGCCAGCGGCAGCCCGCCGATGGCGTAGAACCACAGCACGAGCGAGGCGACGCCGACGGCGCTGCGCCAGAAGTGCATCGCCGGCACGGGCGTGCGCAACGAACTGCCGCGCCAGCGCGCCAGCCCGCCGAGCATGAGCGCGCCGACGAGACCGCGGTAGAACACGATCTCGCCGGGGTGGTAGTGGGCCGACGCGAACTTCACGCACACGCCCATCGTCGCGAAAAGGAACGACGCGCCGACCATCAGCCATGGAGCCGTCATGCCCCATTGTCAGACACGGGGCCGTCGTGCCCCATGCTCGGCCGGCGCCGCAGGACGGGGCTCAGGCGCGCCGGCGGTCCATCCCCATCTGCACGCGGTACCACTCGTGGAAGTGCTGCATGCCGTCTTCCATCGGGCTCTGGTACGGGCCGACCTCGTCGTCGCCGCGCTCGTACAGCGCCTTGCGCCCGGCGTCCATGCGCAGCGCGATCTCGTCGTCCTCGGCGCAGGTCTCCATGTACGCTGCCTGCTCGGCCTCGACGAACTCGCGCTCGAAGGCGGCGATCTCCTCGGGGTAGTAGAACTCGACGACGTTGAGCGTCTTCTGCGGCCCTTTCGGATGCAGCGACGAGACGACGAGCACGTGCGGGTACCACTCGATCATCAGCGTCGGGTAGTACGTGAGCCAGATCGCGCCGTGCGCCGGCGGCTCGCCGTTGCGGTACGCGAGCACCGCGTCGTGCCACTTGCGGTAGACGTCCGAGCCCGGCTTGGCGAGCGCCTGGTGCACGCCCACCGTCTGCACGCTGTGGTGCGCACCGAACTCCCAGCGCAGGTCGCCGCAGGTGACGAACTGGCCCAGCCCCGGGTGGAACGGCGCGACGTGGTAGTCCTCGAGGTAGACCTCGATGAACGTCTTCCAGTTGTAGTCGCACTCGTGCAGCTCGACCTTGTCGAGCACGTAGCCGGCGAAGTCGAGTTCGGCGCGCGGGCCGAGGCGCGCGAGGTCGGCGGCGACGTCGCGGCCGTTGTCCTCGAACACCAGCCCGTTCCAGGTCCGCACCCCGTAGTTGTTCAGGTTCAGGCAGGGGTCGTGGTCGAAATGTGGCGCGCCGACCAGCGTGCCCTTGAGGTCGTAGGTCCAGCGGTGCAGCGGGCAGACGATGTTCGACTTCGTGTTGCCGCGTCCGCGCAGCATCACGGCCTGGCGGTGGCGGCACACGTTCGACACCAGCTCGACGCCCTGCGGCGTGCGCACGAGCGCACGGCCCTCGCCCTCGTGGGCCAGCGCGTGGTAGTCGCCGACCTCGGGCACCGACAACTCGTGGCCGAGGTAGCGCGGGCCGGGCTGCAAGATCAGCGCCTGTTCGCGGCGGAACAGCTCCTCGTCGAAGTAGGTCGAGACGGACAGCTGCGAGCGGCTGCGTTCGAGCGCGTCGCGCGCGATGCTCAGGTCGGACATGATCCCCAGGATCTCCAAAAACCGATGTCAACCCGTCCACCGCGACGGCAGCCTCGACGGCCCGCGCGATGGCCCTCACCCTGGCGGTGGCGCTCGCCGAAGGGTCGCGGATTGTAGCCAGGGGGGGTATCGCGGGCCACGGGGCCCGAGTACCCTTGTGAAACGCTGCGGAATGCTGCGCCGCCAGGGGATCGCGCGCGCCCGCCCCGCCCCCCGCCGAGCCGCCCCCGCCGAGCTACGAGCAGGCCCTGGCCGAGCTCGAGCGGCTCGTGCAGGCGATGGAAGGCGGCCAGATGCCGCTCGACCGCCTGCTCGAGAGCTACCGCCGCGGCGCCGAGCTGCTCGACTACTGCCGCGGCCGGTTGCAGGCGGTCGAGGAGCAGGTGCGCGTGCTCGAGGACGGCCAGCTCAAGCCATGGAGCCAGCCGTAGCCGTGGCCGGCGAAGCCTTCGGTGCCTGGGTGGAGCGTGCGCTCGGGCAGGTCGAGTCGGCGCTCGAGCGCTGGGTGGGCGCCGATGCGCCCGCCGGCCTGGGCGAGGCGATGCGCTACGGCGTGCTCGACGGCGGCAAGCGCGTGCGCCCGCTGCTCGTGCTCGCGGCCTGCGAGGCGGTGGCCGGCGAGCCGGCCGCCGCGCTGCGCGCCGCGGTGGCCGTCGAGCTGATCCACGCCTACTCGCTGATCCACGACGACATGCCGTGCATGGACAACGACGTGCTGCGCCGCGGCAAGCCGACGGTGCACGTGCGCTTCGGCGAGGCGCAGGCGATGCTCGCCGGCGACGCGATGCAGGCGCTCGCGTTCGAGGTGCTGACGCCTGACGACGACCCCGCCCTGCCGCCGGCGCTGCAGGCGCACCTGTGTCGGCTGCTGGCACGCGCCGCCGGCCACCGCGGGATGGCGGGCGGACAGGCGATCGATCTCGCGAACGTCGGCCGCGCGCTCGACGAGGCCGCGCTGCGTGACATGCACCGGCGCAAGACCGGCGCGCTGCTCGAGGTGAGCGTGCTGATGGGCGCCGCCTGCGGCACCGTCGACGGGGCGGCGTGGAAGGCGCTGGCCGCCTACGGCGCGGCGATCGGGCTCGCGTTCCAGGTCGTCGACGACATCCTCGACGTCACGCAGCCGTCGACGACGCTCGGCAAGACCGCCGGCAAGGACGTGGACGCGAACAAGCCGACCTACGTCTCGGTCCTCGGGCTCGACGCCGCGCGCGCGCACGCCCGTGCCCTGCACGACGACGCGCTGGCCGCGCTCGCGCGCAGCGCGCTGCCGGCCACGCGGCGGCTGCGCGAGCTGGCCGACCTGATCGTCGAGAGACGGCATTGACGCGCTGCCCGCACGCCGTGGCGTCGATCCTCGTCGCGCCGGCGGCCCTTCGACCGATACTTGCACCATGACCGCCTATCCGCTGCTCCAGACGATCGACAGCCCGGCCGACCTGCGCCGTCTGTCGCGCGACCAGCTCGCGACGCTGGCCAACGAGCTTCGCAGCTACCTGCTGCACAGCGTCAGCAAGACCGGCGGCCACCTGTCGAGCAACCTCGGCACCGTCGAGCTCACCATCGCGCTGCACGCCGTCTACCAGACGCCGCACGACCGCATCGTGTGGGACGTCGGCCACCAGACCTACCCGCACAAGATCCTCACCGGCCGGCGCGAGCGCATGAGCACGCTGCGCCAGCTCGGCGGCATCAGCGGCTTCCCGCGCCGCGACGAGAGCGAGTACGACACCTTCGGCACCGCGCACAGCTCGACGTCGATCTCGGCCGCGCTCGGCATGGCGATCGCCGCGCAGCTCAAGGGCGAGCAGCGCAAGGTGGTGGCCGTGATCGGCGACGGCGCGATGAGCGCCGGCATGGCGTTCGAGGCGCTGAACAACGCCGGCGTGCCGCACGCCGGCGCGCCGGCCAACCTGCTGGTCGTGCTCAACGACAACGACATGTCGATCAGCCCGCCGGTGGGTGCGCTCAACAAGTACCTCGCCCGGCTGATCAGCGGCAAGTTCTACAGCGCCGCGCGCGAGGGCGCCAAGCAGGTGCTGAAGAACGCGCCGCCGCTGCTCGAGCTCGCGCGCCGTTTCGAGGAGCACGCCAAGGGCATGGTCGTGCCGGGCACGATCTTCGAGGAGTTCGGCTTCAACTACGTCGGCCCGATCGACGGCCACGACCTCGACGCGCTGCTGCCCACGCTCGAGAACCTGCGCGACAAGCCCGGCCCGCAGTTCCTGCACGTGATCACGAAGAAGGGCTACGGCTACAAGCTCGCCGAGGCCGACCCGATCGCCTACCACGGCCCGGGCAAGTTCGACCCGGCGCAGGGGCTCGTCAAGCCGGCGGCGCCGCCCAAGCCGACGTTCACGCAGGTCTTCGGCCAGTGGCTGTGCGACATGGCCGTCGCCGACGAGCGGCTGGTCGCCATCACGCCGGCGATGCTCGAGGGCTCGGGCATGGTCGAGTTCCAGCGCCGCTTCCCGCGCCGCTGCTTCGACGTCGGCATCGCCGAGCAGCACGCGGTGACCTTCGCCGGCGGGCTCGCGTGCGAGGGGCTGAAGCCCGTGGTCGCGATCTACTCGACGTTCCTGCAGCGCGGCTACGACCAGCTGATCCACGACGTGGCGCTGCAGAACCTGCCGGTGACGTTCGCGCTCGACCGTGCCGGCATCGTCGGCGCCGACGGCGCGACGCACGCCGGCGCGTACGACATCGCCTATTGCCGCTGCATCCCGAACCTGTCGCTGCTCGCGCCGTCGGACGAGGACGAGTGCCGCCGCGCGCTGACGACGGCGCACCGGCAGGACCATCCGGTGGCGGTGCGCTACCCGCGCGGTGCCGGCGTCGGCGCGGTCGTGCAGCCCGCGCTCGAGAGCTGGGACTGGGGCAAGGGTGTCGTGCGGCGCGAAGGCGAGCGCGTCGCGATCCTCGCCTTCGGCACGCTGCTGCACCCGGCGCTCGAGGCCGCGGCGCGGCTCGGCGCGACGGTGGCCGACATGCGCTTCGTCAAGCCGCTCGACACCGGGCTGATCGACGAGCTCGCGCGCACGCACGAGGCGTTCGTCACCGTCGAGGAGGGCTGCCTGCCGGGCGGCGCCGGCGCCGCCGTGATGGAGGCCCTGCAGGCCGCGGGTCACGCGCACCCGGTGCTCGCGCTCGGCCTGCCCGACGAGTTCGTCGAGCACGGCGACCCGCAGAAGCTGCTCGCGATGCTCGGCCTCGACGCCGCGGGCATCGAGCAGGCGATCGTCAAGCGCTTCGGCCGCGGACCGGCACGGCTTGCGCCGGTGGCCGCCGCCGGTGGCTGAACGGCCCGAGGCCGCTGTTCACGCGAAAGGACCCGGCGCGGCAAGGTCACGCCTTTGGTGCGAAGCTTCGGGTTTTCCCGACGCCGCGCCGATCGTCGAAACGTCCACGGCGCGCGCCCCGACCATGAGTCACCCCACCGACACGCTGCACATCCCCGACACGCAGAGCGCGCGCGACGAGCGCCGGCTCGCGATCCAGCGCGTCGGCATCAAGGACGTGCGCTATCCGCTGCGCGTGCGCGTCGCCGGCGCCGTGCAGGCGACGACGGCGGCGTGGGACCTCGACGTCGCGCTGCCCGCCGAGCAGAAGGGCACGCACATGTCGCGCTTCGTCGCGTGGCTGAACGACGTCGCCGCGGCCGAGGCGCCGCTCGACGCCGAGACGCTGCGCGTGCAGCTCGCCGCGATGCTCGACCGCCTGCACGCGCGCGAGGGCCGCATCGAGGCGCGCTTCGGCTTCTTCCTGAAGAAGCGCGCGCCGGTGTCGGGCGTCGCGAGCCTGCTCGACTACGAGGCGCGCTGGATCGCCGAGACGCGCGGCGGTGCGACGGCGCTGTGGGCCGAGGTCGCGGTGCCGGTCAAGAGCCTGTGCCCGTGCTCGAAGGAGATCTCCGACTACGGCGCGCACAACCAGCGCTCGAAGGTCACGATCCGCGCCGAGCTGGTGGCGCCGATCGAGTGGCACGAACTCGTGCGCTTCGCCGAGGACAGCGCCTCCAGCGAAGTCTGGCCGCTGCTCAAGCGCCCGGACGAGAAGTGGATCACCGAGCGCGCCTACGAGAACCCGAAGTTCGTCGAGGATCTCGTGCGCGACGTCGCGCTGCGCCTGAACGCCGACGCGCGCATCGGGCGCTACGCCGTCGACGTCGAGAACTTCGAGTCGATTCACAATCATTCGGCTTACGCGCGCATCGAGCGCGCGTAAACGCCCGCGCAGCGGGCGGCGCGCTTTGCGCGCCCGAATGATTGCGGCGGACGCTGACTTGCCGCAGGCAAGTCGGCGGGAGCCACAACCACTCGGCCAACTCGCGCCTCGAGCGCGCCCGCGGCGCGCTGCCTGCCACTACCTTCGCAACTCCAGCCGCATCACGTCGTTCGTGCGCTTGAGCTGGAAGCGCTGCAGGAAGCTGTTGCCCAGCAGCGCGTGCGGCAGCGTCACGGGCAGCACGATCGCCGGCACCTGCGTGACCTCGACCTCGCCGACGCGCACGCGGTCGAGCGTCACCGCGCGCGCGGCCACCGGGCCGTTGGCGGTCTGCGTCGCGATCGTCGGAGCGGCGCGCCAGTTCAGGCCGATGGCGTCGGCCTGGCTCGTGCCGAGCGCGATCACCGTCGCGCCGGTGTCGACCATGAACGACACCGGCCGGCCGTTGACGCTGCCCAGCGTCGTGAAGTGCCCGCCCGGGCCGGCGGTGAGCACGATCTCCTGCGCCGACGCCGTTGCCGTGCCGGCCGCCGCCACGGCCGCCGCAACGGCCGCCGTGCCGAGTCGCAGCCGCTCGCGCCGGCCGTCGATCTCGATCTCGGCCTCGCCGCCGCGCAGCGCGACCAGCCTGACGCCCTGCACCGTCGCGCCGACCGCAACGGTGCGCGGCTGACCGTCGATCACGAGCAGCGCGGCACGTTCGCCGATGCTGCCGCTGAAGCCCACCGTCTGCGCGCCGGCAGCCGCCGCGAGCACGCAGGCCGCGAGCGCGCAGGCCGCGAGCGCGACGCCCGCCAGGCGCGCGCGCCGCACGGGGCGCGCGGCGTCAGTCACGGAGATTGGTGAACGACAGCGGCAGGTCCGCCACGTCCTTCTTCAGCAGCGCGATCGCCGCCTGCAAGTCGTCGCGCTTGGCGCCCGCGATGCGCACGGTGTCGCCCTGGATCGACGCCTGCACCTTCAGCTTGCTGGCCTTGATCAGCGCCTGGATCTTCTTCGCGTGCTCGGTGTCGATGCCGGCCTTGATGCGCAGCAACTGCCGGACCTTGTCGCCGCCCATCTTCTCGGGCTTCGCGCTGTCGTCGACGAAGCGCACGTCGACACCGCGCTTGGCGAGCTTGGCGAGCAGCACGTCCTTGATCTGGCCGAGCTGGAAGTCGCCGTCGCCGACGAGCGTGACCTCCTTGCCCTTCTCGCCGAGCTCGACCTTCGCGCTCGTGCCCTTGAAGTCGAAGCGCGTGCCGATTTCCTTGGCCGTCTGGTCGACGGCGTTGCGCACCTCGACGAGGTCGGGTTCGAGGACGGTGTCGAAACTGGGCATCGTGACGGGCCGGCAGCAGGGCGATCGACGAAAATTCTGCCATGCAGGCCTCCACCGCCGAGCCCCTGCGCGTCGAGCGCAACGTCAGCCTCCGTGCCTACAACACGTTCGGGCTGCCTGCGCTGGCGCGCACCCTCGTGCGCATCACGGGCGACGCCGACGTGCGCCGGCTGCTCGCTGACCCCGAGCTCGGCCGCGCGCCGAAGCTCGTGCTCGGCGGCGGCAGCAACCTCGTGCTCACGCGCGACGTGGCGCAGGTCGTGCTCAAGGTCGAGGTGCGCGGCCTGCGGCTCGTCGAGACGCGCGACGACGCGTGGATCGTCGAGGCCGGCGGCGGCGAGGGCTGGCACGACCTCGTCGCGTGGACGCTCGAGCAGGGGCTGCCCGGGCTGGAGAACCTGGCGCTGATCCCCGGCACCGTCGGCGCGGCGCCGGTGCAGAACATCGGCGCCTACGGGCTCGAGCTCGCCGAGCGCTTCGAGTCGCTCGACGCGGTGGACCTCGTCACCGGCCGCAGCGTCACGCTCGACGCCGCCGCCTGCCGCTTCGGCTACCGCGACAGCGTGTTCAAGCACACGGGCTTCGGCGGGCTCGCCGGCAAGAGCCTGATCACGCGCGTGCGCCTGAAGCTGCCGCGGCCGTGGCAACCGGTGCTCGGCTACCTCGACCTCGAGCGCAAGCGCCACGAGACTGGCGTCGAGGCGCCCGACGCGCGCACGATCTTCGACTGGGTGTGCGCGATCCGCCGCGCCAAGCTGCCCGACCCGGCCACGCTCGGCAACGCCGGCAGCTTCTTCAAGAACCCGGTCGTCACCGCCGAGCAGTGCCGCGACATCATCGGCCGCGACCCGCACGTCGTGCACTACGTGCTGCCCGACGGGCGCTGCAAGCTCGCCGCCGGCTGGCTGATCGACGCCTGCGGCTGGAAGGGCAAGTCGATCGGCCGCGCCGGCGTGTACGACAAGCAGGCGCTCGTGCTCGTCAACCGCGGCGGCGCGAGCGGCGCCGAGGTCGTCACGCTCGCACGCGCGATCCAGGAGAGCGTCTACGGGCGCTTCGGCATCCGCCTCGAGCCGGAGCCGGTCGTCGTCTGACGCGCGCGGCGGTGGGCTGACCCGTCGTAGCGCCGCGCTTCAGTTGCGGTGCCGCACCAGCACGTAGGTGCCCGGCGCCTCGCCGAGCACCATCGCCTTGGGCGTCGGCCGGCGCCGCGCCGGCGGCGACGAGCGCTGCGCGAGCCACGCCTGCCACGCCGGCCACCACGAGCCTTCGTGGCGTGGCGCCTGCTGCTCCCACTGGCGCGAGCTGACCCACGGCCCGTCGGGAAAGCGCGTCGCGATCTGGTGGCTGCGCCCGGGGTGGCCGGGCTCGGAGACGATGCCCGCGTTGTGGCCGCCCACCGTCAGCACGAACGTGATCTCGGCGTCGCACAGGTGGTGCAGCTTGTAGACC
>JALOSD010000231.1 GCA_025458585.1 Burkholderiaceae bacterium
TTGATCGAGGCTGCGGCGCCTGACGCCGACCTGCGCGAGCGCTGGCGCCGCGAGGGAGCGGCGCTCGACGAAGCGGCGCTGGTCGCGCTGTGCCGCAGCGCGGCGGCAGGCTGACGCGACGGCCGCCACGACGCCGGAGACTGCTGCATGGGCCTGCCCGCCGAACTGAGCGCCGGACGCGTCCGCCTGTTGCCAGCGAAACGGCAGCTCTTCGTCGACGGCGAGCCGGTCGCGCTCGGCGCGCGTGCGTTCGACCTGCTGCTCGCGCTCGTCGAGCGCGCCGACCGCGTCGTGTCGAAGCACGAACTGCTCGAGGCTGTCTGGCCCGGCCTCGTCGTCGAGGAGAACAACCTGCAGGTGCAGGTGAGCGCGCTGCGCAAGGTGCTCGGCGCGAACGCGATCGCGACGGTGCCTGGGCGCGGCTACCGGCTGGCGCTGGCGTTCGGCGTGCCCGGGGCAGCCGCGACCGGCACCGAGGCGGGGCCCACCGATGTCCCGCCGGCTGCCACCCTGCCTCCGGCCGCCGCGCCGCGGCTGCCGGGCAACGTGCCGGCGCCGGCCGACGCGCTGATCGGCCGCGACGCCGAGCTGGCCGAGCTCGCCGCGCTCGCGAGGCAGCACCGCGAGGTGTCGATCGTCGGCGCGGGCGGCATCGGCAAGACGCGCGTCGCGCTCGCGCTCGCCGAGCGGCTGCGAGCGCGCTTCGCCGATGGCGCCTGGTGGATCGAGCTCGCCGCGCTGTCGTCGCCGTCGCTCGTGCCCGAGACGATCGCGCGCGCCGTCGGCGTCGGGCTCGCCAGCGGCCGGCCGGCCGACGAGGCGCTCGCCACCGCGCTCACCGGGCTCGAGCTGCTGCTCGTGCTCGACAACTGCGAGCACCTGCTCGACGGCGTCGGCGCGTGCGTCGAGCACATGCTCGAACGCGCGCCGGGCGTCCACGTCGTCGTCACGTCGCAGGAGCCGCTGAAGCTGCGTGCCGAGCACGTGTACCGGCTGGCCACGCTGGGGCTGCCGCCGGCGGGCGACGCCCCGGCCGACGACGTCGCGCACAGCAGCGCGGTGACTCTCTTCGTCGAGCGCGCGCGAGCTGCCGACCCGCACTTCCGCCTCGACGACGGCAACGCTGCCGCCGTCGCCGAGATCTGCCGCCGGCTCGACGGCATCGCGCTCGCGATCGAACTGGCCGCCGCGCGACTGCCGCTGCTCGGCGTCGAGGGCCTGCGCCAGCGGCTCGGCGACCGGTTCCGGCTGCTCACGGCCGGCTCGCGCACCGTGCTGCGTCGCCACCAGACGCTGCACGCCGCGCTCGAGTGGAGCCACGCGCTGCTCGGCGACGACGAGCAGGCGGTGTTCCGGCGCCTGGGCGTGTTCGCCGGCGGCTGCACGCTGGCGATGGCGCAGGCGGTGTGCCGCGACGACGCGCGCGACGACTGGGCCGTGCTCGACGCGCTCGGCGGCCTCGTCGACAAGTCGCTCGTCGTCGCCGAGGGAGCGGGCGAGCCGCGCTACCGCCTGCTCGAGACGACGCGCGCGTTCGCGCTCGAGCGCCTTGCGGCCGCCGGCGAGACCGAGGCGCTGCTGCGGCGCCACGCCGCGGCGGTGCTCGACTGGCTGCGCGGCGTCAGCGGCGAGCCCTGGCGCTGGTACGTCGACCGCCGGCGCCGTGCCGCGATCGCCGCCGAACTCGACAACGTGCGCGCGGCGCTCGACTGGTCCGCCGGCGAGAACGGTGATCGTGCGCTCGCCGTCGCGCTGTTCGCCGAGTCGGTCGACCTGTGGTTCGTGCAGGCCGGGCAGGCCGAAGGGCTTGCCGTCGCGCAGCGCCTGCGGGGATGGGTCGACGACACGCTGCCCGCGCTCACCGTGGCGCGGTTCTGGTTCACCTACGCGCAGCTCGGCGTCTTCTCGACGCGCAGCGACTGCTTCGACGCCGCGCGCGAAGCGGCCGACCGTCTGCGCGCCCTCGGCGAGCGCCAGCTGCTGTACCGGGCGCTCGTCGTGCGCGCCGGCATCGGCGGGCGGCGGCTCGACGCGGCCGCTGCCGACGTCGCGCTGGAGGAGGCGGCGCGCATCGAAGACCCGCAGTGGCCGCCGTACCTGCGTGCGGGGCTCGCCTTTGCGCAGTGGATCGTGGCGCTGCGCGCGGAGCGCTTCGACGAGGCCCGCGCCGCGGCGCGACGGCAGGCGCAGCTGCAGCGCGCCGCCGGCAGTGCGCTGGGCGAACAGATCGCGCTGGCCAACCTCGCGAGCTGCGACGTCTGGGGCCACGAACCGGCGCGTGCCGTGCCGCAGCTGCGCTCGACGATCGCCGAGCTCGAGCGCCTCGGCTACGGCGAAGCGGCCGGCCACATGGTCTACAACCTGGCCAACGCGCTGCTCGACCTCGGCGAACTCGACGAAGCGCTGCAGCAGGCGCGGCGCGCCTGCGCGCTGCTGCGGCGCGAGGGGGATCAGGACATCCTGTGGGGCACGCTCGTGCGCCTGACGGCCGCGCGTGGCCGGGCGCAGGCGGCGCTGCGCCTGTCGGGTTACGCGCAGCGCCTGCGGCGTGTCGCCGGGCTCGACGACAACGGTTTCACCGTCTGGGCGGAGGCTTCGGTGCCGGCATCTTTCGGTGCCGATGCGCGCCAGCGCCTGCGCGCCGAGGGCGAGGCGCTCGACGAGGCGCAGGCCTTCGCGCTCGCTCTGGCCGACCGCGACTGAGCGCGTCCGGCCCGAGCCCGGCCCGACGGGCGGCTACACGTCGCCGAACCGCCGCTTGCGTTCGGCCGTGTAGTGCCACCAGGGCGCCGGCGGCGCGCCGCGCATGAAGTCGGTGGCGGCCATGAACGTGTCGAGCACGCAGGGGTCCTGCCGCTTGCCGGCGAGTCGCCCGAGCTCCTGGTAGAGCGCGAACGGATCGCGCCCGGCCAACTCGTACGGGTGCCGGATGCCGAGCCGCCGCAGGTCGGCCGCGACACGCGGGCCGACGTTGGGCAGCTGCTCGAGCGTCTCGCAGTCGGCCGCGCTCACGGCCTTCGGATGCTTGACCACGGTGCGGCGCGCGTTGCCCGTGCTCAGGTGAGCATGTTGTTGCGCAGCAGCCCCACCGCGATGCCCTCGATGGCGAACGGCGTGCCGTCGCCGCCGTCGGCGGTGGGCACGACGATGGTCTGGAAATCGGGGTTCTCGGGGATCAGCTCGATCGCGGCCTTCGTGCGGCGGAAGCGCTTGACGGTGACGTCGTCGCCGAGGCGTGCGACGACGATCTGGCCGTTCTTCGCGTCTTGGGCCTTCTGCACCGCGAGCAGGTCGCCGTCGAGGATGCCGGCGTCGCGCATGCTCATGCCGCGCACCTTCAGCAGGTAGTCGGGCCGGCGCTGGAACAGG
>JALOSD010000232.1 GCA_025458585.1 Burkholderiaceae bacterium
TCGAGTGACCGGTGACCGAGGTGCAGCAGTCGGTCGCACCCGCGATCGCTGAAAGACCGGTGTCCGTCGTCGACGTCACTCGGACTGGACATCGCGACCTACCGGGATCAGTCTTGAGGCGACGTTGACCGGATGGCAGAGCCAAGGTGCTTTGGGCTCATCGCCTGGGCAGCAGTCGCTATAGTCAGCGTGCTGCATACGCCCCTCGCAAGCATCCGCAGCGCGACACTGCACGTCTCATGTGTGGGGTCTTCTGTGGGGTTCCGAAGGGGGCACGGACAAGATGTGAAGGCACGACAGGCACTTGGCGCCGTACTCGACGTTCAGGTGCAGTACATCGAGTGACCCCCATGGACACGCCGATCGAGACCCCGGGCAACCTGTTCGTCGTCGCCGCGCCGAGCGGTGCGGGCAAGTCGAGCCTCGTGAAGGCGCTGCTCGAACTGGACGCCCACCTGTCGGTGTCGGTGTCGCACACCACGCGCGCGCCGCGCGGCCAGGAGCAGGACGGGCGTGAGTACCACTTCGTCGACGAGGCGACGTTTCGCGGCATGGCCGGGCGCGGCGAGTTCTTCGAGTGGGCGCAGGTGCACGGCAACCTGTACGGCACGTCGCGCGTCGAACTGCAGCAGCGGCTGGCCGCCGGCGAGGACGTGATCCTCGAAATCGACTGGCAGGGCGCGCTGCAGATCAAGCAGCTGTTCTCGTACGCGGTGCTGATCTTCATCCTGCCGCCGAGCTGGGCCGAGCTGCGCCAGCGGCTGCTGCGCCGCGGCGAGGACGGCCCGGACGTGATCGAGACCCGCATGGCCAACGCGCGCGAGGAGGTCGCGCAGGCGCGACACTTCGACTATGTGATAATCAACGGGTTGTTCGAGACGGCGCTTTTCGACCTCAAGACGGTCGTGCACTCGCAGCGCCTGAAGTACGCGGCACAGAAGCGCAACAAGTCGCAGGTGTTCGCCGCCCTCGACCTGATCTGAATCCACGAGTTCCACCGGATCGCAAGCCCATGGCCCGCATCACCGTCGAAGACTGCCTGCACAAGATCCCGAACCGCTTCCAGCTCGTGCTCGCCGCGACCTATCGCGCGCGCATGCTCAGCCAAGGCCACGCGCCGAAGGTCGAGGCACGCAACAAGCCGGGCGTGACGGCGCTGCGCGAGATCGCGGCGGGCGACGTCGGCCTCGAGATGCTGCGCCGCGTGCCGGTCTGACGCCGCCCCACCCGACGACGACGGGCGCCGTGGGCGCCCGTTTTGCCGTCACGGGCGCCCACGGTGCCCCTTTCCTTCCCGTCTTGCGGCCGGCCCGGCCGGCGCCGCGGTCCACGGCCTGCTAAATTGGGGCTATGGGGATCCGCTCACTCGCTGCCGAACTGCTGCCTTCGGCGCTGCAGGGGCTGCCGCGCCTGAGCCTCGGCAAGCTGGCGGAGAAGGCGCCCGAGGCCGCCTCGTTCGCGGCTCTTGCCGACAAGCTCGCGTACCTGTCGAAGCCCGAACTGAAGCAGGTGCGCGACGCCTTCAAGTTCGCCGACGAGGCGCACCTCGGCCAGTTCCGCGCCAGCGGCGAACCCTACATCACGCACCCGATCGCGGTGGCCGGCCTGTGCGCCGACTGGAAGCTCGACGCGCAAGCCATCATGGCCGCGCTGATGCACGACGCGATGGAGGACTGCGGCATCACGAAGCCCGTGCTGATCGAGCGCTTCGGCGCCGCCACCGCCGACCTCGTCGACGGGCTGACCAAGCTCGACAAGCTGCAGTTCAACACGCGCGAGGAGACGCAGGCCGAGTCGTTCCGCAAGATGCTGCTGGCGATGGCACGCGACGTGCGCGTCATCCTCGTCAAGCTCGCCGACCGGCTGCACAACATGCGCACGATGGCGGCGATGGCGCCGGCCAAGCGCGGGCGCATCGCGCGCGAGACGCTCGAGATCTACGCGCCGATCGCGCACCGCCTGGGCCTGAACCAGACCTACCGCGAGCTGCAGGAGCTGTCGTTCGAGCACCTGCACCCGTGGCGCCACGCGGCGCTCGCGAAGGCGGTGCAGCGCTCGCGCGGCTACCGGCGCGACATCGTCGAACGCGTGCAGAAGGACGTCGAGCGTGCATTCGCGAAGGCGCGACTGAAGGTCGAGGTCTCCGGGCGCGAGAAGACGATCTACTCGATCTACCGCAAGATGCGCGAGAAGCACACCAGCTTCGCGCAGGTCAGCGACATCTTCGGCTTTCGCGTCGTCGTCGGCGACGTGCTCGAGTGCTACACAGCGCTCGGCGTGCTGCACCAGCTCTACAAGCCGGTGCCGGGGCGCTTCAAGGACTACGTCGCGATCCCGAAGGCCAACGGCTACCAGTCGCTGCACACGACGATCGTCAGCCCGCTCGGCACGGCGATCGAGTTCCAGGTCCGCACGACGGCGATGCACGCCGTCGCCGAGGCCGGCATCGCCGCGCACTGGATGTACAAGACCAAGGACGTGCACGACCCGAAGGAGGCGCAGCGCCTGGGCACGCTGTGGTTGCAGAGCCTGCTCGACATCCAGGACGAGACGCGCGACTCGACCGAGTTCCTCGAGCACGTCAAGGTCGACCTCTACCCCGACGCGGTCTACGTCTTCACGCCGAAGAGCAAGATCCTCGCGCTTCCGCGCGGCGCCACGCCCGTGGACTTCGCCTACGCAATCCACTCCGACGTCGGCGATCACACCGTGGCGGCAAGGGTCAACGGCGAAGCCGTCGCGCTGCGCACCGAGCTTCGCAGCGGTGACGTCGTCGAGATCGTCACGGCACCGAACGCGAAGCCGAACCCAGGCTGGCTGAACTTCGTGCGCACCGGACGCGCGCGCAGCAAGATCCGCCACCACCTGAAGACGATGGAGACCGAGGAGTCGCGCACGCTCGGCGAGAAGCTGCTCGCGCAGGCGCTGCGCGCCGAAGGCCTGAACATGCCCTCGGCCGACCCGGCCGACGCCGACGCCGCCGCGCTGTGGCAGCAGGTCACGCGCTGGAGTGGCAACCGCCATCGCGGCGAACTGATGGTCGACATCGGGCTCGGCAGGAAGATCGCGACGATCGTCGCCAAGCGTGTCGCACAGTTGATGGCCGAGCGCGGCGCGCGACCCGACGCGGTGACGCTGACGCTCGGCCGCTACGCGGTCGACGACAACGCGCCGGTGCAGGGCGTGGTGACGATCGACGGCAGCGAGGGTGCGTCGGTGCAGCTCGCCACCTGCTGCCGCCCGATCCCCGGCGACGCGATCGTCGGCTACCTCGGCCGCGGCGAGGGGCTCACGGTGCACACGGCCGAGTGCAGCGCCGGCAGGAAGCTCTACGAACGCGACAGCGAGCGCTGGATG
>JALOSD010000233.1 GCA_025458585.1 Burkholderiaceae bacterium
TACACGCGCGAGAACTACACACCGCTGCTCTGGTTCTTCGAGGGCTTCACGTCGTACTACGACGACCTGATGCTCGTGCGCGCCGGCCTGATCGACGAGACGCGCTACCTCAAGCTCGTCGCGAAGACGCTCGACGGCGTGCTCGGCACGCCCGGGCGCCAGGTGCAAAGCGTCGCGCAGGCGAGCTTCGACGCCTGGGTCAAGTACTACCGGCCTGACGAGAACACGCCCAACGCTACCGTCAGCTACTACACCAAGGGCGCGCTGGTGGGGCTCGCGCTCGACCTCACGCTGCGCCGCAGCGGCCACGGCGACCTCGACGGCGTGATGCGAACGCTGTGGGCGCGAAGCGCCGGCGGGCCGATCGGCGAGGACGACGTATTCGCCGCGGTCGCAGAGCGCGCCGGCGCGGTGGTGGCCGACGAGCTGCGGCGCTGGGTGCACGGCACCGACGACCTGCCGCTGCCCGAGCTGCTGAAGGGCTTCGGCATCAGCGCGACGCCCCCTGCCGGGGCTCGCGGCGGCGATCGGCCTGCGCCTCAGCGAAGGGCCAGTCAGTGGCGTGCAGGTCAAGAGCGTGCTGCGCGGCGGTGCCGCCGAGCGCGCCGGCGTCGCCGCCGGCGACGAGCTGCTCGCGGTCGACGGCTGGCGCGTGCGCACCGAGGGGCCGGTCAGCGGCGTGCAGGTCAAGAGCGTGCTGCGCGGCAGCGCCGCCGAGCGCGCCGGCGTCGCCGCCGGCGACGAGCTGCTCGCGGTCGACGGCTGGCGCGTGCGCCGGCTCGACGACGCGCAGCAGTGGCTCGCCACCGGGCGGCCGTTCGAGCTGCTGCTCGCACGCGACCAGCGCGTGCGTCGTGCCGAGGTGGCGCCGCCGGCCGAGCCGCGCCGGCCATGGCGGCTCGCGGTGGACACCGAGGCGCCGCAGGCGGCGGCCGCGCTGCGCCGCGCATGGCTGCAGCGCTGAGCGGCCGCACGCGTGCACGGCTGGGGCGCGTCGCGGCTCGCCGACCACCTCGAGACCGCGGTCGGTGCGGCCGGCGCCAGCAAACGGCCACCGCCGATCGAGGTCAGCTTCGTGCGCGAACTGCTGCCGAGCGCGCCGCCGGCGACGCCCCCCGCGCCGCCGCCGCGGCCGAAGCGCCGGGCGGCGGCTGCTGCGCCGCCCCCTGCGCCGCAGCCAGCCGCGTCGGCGCCCGACGCCGAGCCGGCGCCACCGCAGGTGGCCGACGCCGCGTCGGTGCCCGACGCCAGCGCCTTCGGTGCCGAGGCCACCGCGCTGGCCGTCGCCGAGGCCGCGCCGGTCGAGGCGGCGACGCCCGCCGGCGCCGAGGTCGAGACGGGAGGCGAGGCGGTCGAGGCGGTCGAGGCGGTCGAGGCGGTCGAGGCGGTCGAGGCGGTCGAGGCGGTCGCGTCGGCCCCTGCCGCGCCTCCGTTCGAGTGGCCACCGTCGACGCGCCTGAGCTACCGCCTGACCGGCTGGTACCGCGGCGCCGTCGAGGGCAGCGCGCAGGTGCAGTGGCTGCGCGAAGGCGAGCGCTACCAGGTACACCTCGAGGTCGTCGTCGGGCCCACGTTCGCGCCACTGGTCGCGCGGCGCATGGTCAGCGACGGCGAACTGACCGCCGACGGCCTTCGCCCGCGCCGCTACGACGAGGAGACGTCGGTGATCGGCCGGCCCACGCGGCGCCTCACGCTGTTCTTCGACCGCGACGGCGTGCGCCTCGCCGACGGCCGCGAGGTGCCGCGCCCCGACGGGCTGCAGGACCCGTCGAGCCAGTTCGTGCAGATGAGCTGGCTGTTCACGCTGCAGCCGCAGCTGCTGCGCGCCGGCGAGGCGGTCGAGTTCCCGCTCGCGCTGCCGCGCCGCGTCGAGCGCTGGCGCTACGAAGTGCTCGACGAGCAGCGGCTCGATACGCCGATCGGCAGCCTCGATGCGGTGCACGTGCGGCCGAGTCGTAACGTCGTGCGCCGCGGCCAGGACCTGAGCGCCGAGGCCTGGTTCGCGCCGACGCTGCAGTACCTGCCGGTGCGCATCCTGATCCGGCAGGACGGCGAGAACTACGTCGACATGACGCTGTCGAGCCGCCCGCTGCAGGGGCCGTGATGGGGCCCACCCCCGAAGCGCCTTCGGCGCATCGGGGGGGCGTTCGTGCCGCGCTCGATCAGGAGGCGGCGCGCGACCGGAAGCGGTCGGCGAACGCGGCGGCCGCGAACGAGCCGCGCGTGTTGCGGATGCTCTGGTACGCCAGGTCGAACAGCTTGCGCAGTTCGTCGTCGCCGCGCGCCTGCTCGATCTTCAGCGCCAGCGGCTCGCCGACGGGGCCGACGAGGTCGGTGAGCATGCGCACCGCGTCGCGCCGGTCCTGCGCGCTGAAGCCGGACGCGGCGCTCGCCGGCTCGGCCGCCGGCGAAGCCACCGTCGCCGGGACCGACGCCGGCGTGGCCGCGGTGGGTCCGGCGGGCGGCGCCGCGCGAACGGGCGTCGCGCCGGCGGGTGCGGCCGTCGCGCCGACGAGCTCGACGAAGCCGCCGGCGGCGAGCGCGTGCAGGGCCTCGTCGGCGCCGGGGGCAATCAGCTGCCTGAGGTCGGCGTCGCTGCGCCGGCCGTCGACGAGGATCAGCATCTGGCGCACCCGCGGCGGCAGGCGGTGGGCGCGGGTCTCGATCTCGGCGACACCCTGCGCGGTCTTGCGGTAGACGATCGGCATCGGCTCAGCCCGTGCGGGGGGTGGGACCCGTCGCCGGGCGATGTCGCGCAGCGGCCACGTATAGTGCCGGCCACCGCCCCCCGAACGACTTCCGGAGCGCACGATGACCTACGAAAACCTGCTGACCGAGCTGCGCGGCGAAGGCCCGCTGAAGACGGCGCTGATCACGCTGCACCGCCCGAAGCAGCTCAATGCGCTGAACGACGCGCTGATGGACGAGCTCGGCGCCGCGCTGACGGCCTACGACGCCGACGACAGCGTCGGCTGCATCGTGATCACGGGCAGCGAGAAGGCGTTCGCCGCCGGCGCCGACATCGCCGCGATGTCCAAGTACGAGTTCATGGACGTCTACAAGCGCAACTTCATCACCCGCAATTGGGAGACGATCACGCGCGTGCGCAAGCCGGTGATCGCCGCGGTGAGCGGCTTCGCGCTCGGCGGCGGCTGCGAGCTCGCGATGATGTGCGACTTCATCATCGCCGCCGACAACGCCAAGTTCGGCCAGCCCGAGATCAAGATCGGCATCATTCCCGGCGCCGGCGGCACGCAGCGCCTGCCGCGCGCGGTCGGCAAGAGCAAGGCGATGGACCTCGTGCTGACCGGCCGCTTCATGGACGCCGCCGAGGCCGAGCGCGCCGGCCTCGTGTCGCGCGTCGTGCCGGCCGACAAGCTGCTCGACGAGGTGCTGGCCGCCGCGGCAACGATCTGCGGCCTCGGCATGCCGGCCGTGATGATGGCCAAGGAATGCGTCAACCGCGCCTTCGAGGGCCCGCTCGCCGACGGCATGGTGTTCGAGCGGCGCATGTTCCACTCGCTGTTCGCGACCGCCGACCAGAAGGAAGGCATGGACGCCTTCCTGACGAAGCGCGCGCCGACGTTCCGCCACCGCTAGCCCGACGCCGACCCGCCGCTGCCCGTGGGTGGGCGGCGGTGTGCCGGATTGCGGGGCGCGGTGGGGCGTCATGCTTCGAGACTGGTCGATCGTTCGTCTATCGGCCTCGGGCCGCAGCGCTGAAGGCTGCGGACCGATGGGGCGCCAATCCGTCACGTTTCGGACCACGTCGCCCGGGAAGAAGCCCGACGAACGCCCACGCAGCATCTGTGCCCGATGAGCCGCGACGCTTCAAGCGGCCGCCGCGGATCCGGCGTTGCCGGTCCGCTGGCTGCGCCCGCTGGGAGGAGGCGCCGAAGGCGCTTCGGGGGGGGGGTTAAGGCTGCAGCCAGCGCGCGCCGCGGTCGTCGAAGGCAGCACGCCGATGGCCGTCGGCGTGCAACTCGAGCCAGTCGACGGCCTCGACGTCGGCGACGACGAGCGCGAAGTTCTCGCGCGTCGCCCGCGGGGTGTCGTACGGCGTCAGCACCGACCCGGGCGCGAGCGGCGACAGGTAGTCCTGCGCCGCCGGCGTGAGCTTCAGCCGCGCCCAGCGCGACGCCGCCGCGAGCCCGCCGCCGTCGATCGCGAAGCGG
>JALOSD010000034.1 GCA_025458585.1 Burkholderiaceae bacterium
CGGCCGCGCCGGCGACCGCGCCGCTGGCCCACGTGCGCAAGCCGCGCGGCGGCCAGCACTGACCGCCGGGCGCCGACCTCGCCCTCCCTTCGGAGCATCCCGATGCATCACCCGAACACGTCGTTGCCCGCCGTCGAGATCGCCGTCGCGGCGCTCGCCGCCTGCATGGCACTCGCGGCACCTGCCCCCGCCCTGGCGCACGGCCCCCAGGGCCACGGCGCCGCGAAGGCGGTCGTCAAGGAGCAGAAGCCCTGGGGCATTGCCGGCGACGCGAAGAACGCCAGGCGCACGATCGAGATCCGCATGAGCGACGACATGCGCTTCACGCCCGACCGCATCGATGTGAGGCTCGGCGAGACGGTGCGGCTGGTGGCGGTCAATGCGGGCCAGGTGCTGCACGAGATCGTCATCGGCACGCCCGACGAGCTGCGCTCGCACGCCGAGGCGATGAAGAAGCACCCGACCATGGAACACGACGAGCCGTACATGGCGCACGTCGACCCGGGGCAACGCGGCGAGATCGTCTGGACCTTCAACCGCACGGGAACCTTCGAGTTCGCCTGCCTGATCCCGGGCCACTTCGACGCCGGCATGACCGGGCGGATCACGGTCTCGCGCTGACGCCTGCCGCAAGGGGCGGGTTTCCTACAATGCCTCGATCTGCGCCACCGCCGCGTTCCTCGCGGCCGCTCCGATGACCATCCCCCACGCCGTCGCCGAGCACAAGCTCGACCACATCTCGCCGCGCGACAAGGCCGAGATCCTGTCGCAGGCGCTGCCGTACATCCGCAAGTTCCACGGCAGGACGATCGTCATCAAGTACGGCGGCAACGCGATGACCGACCCGGCTCTGCAGCAGGACTTCGCCGAGGACGTCGTGCTGCTCAAGCTCGTCGGCCTGAACCCGGTCGTCGTGCACGGCGGCGGGCCGCAGATCGACGAGGCGCTCGCGCGCGTGGGCAAGAAGGGCACCTTCATCCAGGGCATGCGCGTGACCGACGCCGAGACGATGGAAGTCGTCGAGTGGGTGCTCGCCGGGCAGGTGCAGCAGGACATCGTCGGCCTGATCAACGCCGCCGGCGGCAAGGCGGTCGGCCTGACCGGGCGCGACGGCGGCCTCATCCGCGCGCGCAAGATGAAGATGCTCGATCTGAAGGACCCGACGATCGAGCACGACGTCGGCCAGGTCGGCGAGATCGAGAGCATCGACCCGAGCGTCGTCAAGGCGCTGCAGGACGACCAGTTCATCCCGGTGATCTCGCCGCTGGGCTTCGGCAAGGACAACGAGAACTACAACATCAACGCCGACGTCGTCGCCGGCAAGCTCGCCGAGGTGCTGAAGGCCGAGAAGCTGATGATGCTGACCAACACGCCCGGCGTGCTCGACAAGAACGGTCAGCTGCTGACGAACCTGTCGGCGCGCGAGATCGACGCGCTGTTCGCCGACGGCACGATCTCCGGCGGCATGCTGCCCAAGATCGGCAGCGCGCTCGACGCAGCGAAGAACGGCGTCAACACCGTGCACATCATCGACGGCCGCGTGCCGCACGCGATGCTGCTCGAGGTGCTGACCGACGGGGCGTACGGCACGATGATCCGGTCGCATTGAACGCTGCTCCCCCCCGTAGCGCCTTCGGCGCCTCCCCCAGGGGCCACGCAGGGGCCCGGTGCGGGCCCCGGGGGCGCCGCCAGCGGACCGGCGAAGCCGCATCCGCGGCAGCCGCTGGACGGGTGGGCCAGCCGACACGTCAGAGCAACCGGGTGTGGCTGTTCGACCTCGACAACACGCTGCACGACGCGACGCACGCGGCGATGCCGGGCATCAACGCCGGCATGACGGACTACATCGTCGAGTTCCTCGGCGTCGAGCGCGACATTGCCGACGAGCTGCGGCGTATCTACTGGCGACGCTACGGGGCCACGCTGCTCGGCCTCGTGCGCCACCACGGCGTGCGGCCGTCGCACTTCCTGCTCTACACGCACCGGCTGCCCGGACTCGAAGCTCGCGTGCGCGGCCACCCGCACGACTTCGCCGCGCTGCGTCGGCTGCCGGGGCGCAAGATCATCCTGACGAACGCGCCGCGCGCCTATGCCGAGCGCGTGCTCGAGGCGCTGGGCATCGGCGGCTGGTTCGACGGCCTCGTCTCGGTCGAGGACATGCGCATGTTCGGCCAGCTGCGCCCGAAGCCCGACACGCGCATGCTGCGCCGTCTGCTCGCCGCGCTGCGCGTGCGCCCGGCGCGCTGCGTGCTCGTCGAGGACACGCTCGAGCACCAGAAGGCCGCGCGCGCCGTCGGGATGCGCACGGTGTGGATGCAGCGCTGGCTGCGGCCCGGGCCGCCGGCGCGTCTCGCCCGCCGGCCAGCCTACGTCGACTGGCGGATCCGCCACCTGCGCGAGTTGCGCCGCTCGGGCGTCCTGGGCGGCGCCGCAGCGGCGCCGGCCTGACCCCTCGGCGACCGCCGCGAAGTCGGTGTTTACCTGCACCGGGACGCACCGGGGCCGTGTGCCAGAATGAATCGCAAACGATCACCGCCGCGTGCCCATGCCCGATCAGCCTGACCTGCCCGACGCTGCGGTCGCCGCGACCGACGGCCCCGAGGGCGAGGTGGCGGGCGAGGCGGCCGCCGAAGCGCGTCTGGCAGCGCCACCGGGGCGCAAGCGCCCGAAGCCCGGCGAGCGGCGGGTGCAGATCCTGCAGACGCTGGCGGCAATGCTCGAGCAGCCCGGCTCGGAGCGCGTCACGACGGCCGCGCTGGCGGCACGGCTCGACGTCAGCGAAGCGGCGCTGTACCGCCACTTCGCGAGCAAGGCGCAGATGTTCGAGGCGCTGATCGAGTTCATCGAGTCGAGCGTATTCAGCCTCGTCAACCAGATCGTCGAGCGCGAGCCCTCGGGCCTCGTGCAGGCGCACAAGATCCTCGCCGTGCTGCTGCAGTTCGCCGAGAAGAACCCCGGGATGACGCGCGTGATGGTCGGCGACGCGCTGGTGTTCGAGCACGAGCGCCTGGGCACGCGGATGAACCAGTTCTTCGACAAGCTCGAGGCGCAGTTGCGCCAGTCGTTGCGCGTGGCCGCCGAAGGGGCCGGTTCGCCGACCCCGACGGTCGACGCGCAGGTGCGCGCCGGCGTGCTGACGGCGTTCGCGGTCGGGCGCCTGCAGCGCTACGCGCGTTCAGGGTTCCGGCGCAGCCCGACGGAGCACCTCGACGCGGCGCTGACGGTGCTCGCCTGAGCGGCCCGCCGCGATGACGGTCGACGTCGAGGTCGGCGGCGAGCGCGTCGTGCTGCTGCCCGAGCGCGCCGCGTACGTCCCGGCGCACGGGGCGCTGCTCGTCGCCGACGCGCACGTCGGCAAGGCCGTGAGCTTTCGGCGCCTGGGCGTGCCGGTGCCGCGCGGTACGACGAGCGAGACACTCGAGCGGCTGTCGGTGCTCGTCGAGCGCCACCGGGTGCGGCACGTCGTCTTCCTCGGCGACTTCCTGCATTCGGCGCGCGCGCACGCGCCCTCGACGCTCGGCGCCGTCGCGCGCTGGCGTCGGCGCCACGACACGCTGCGCCTCACGCTCGTGCGTGGCAACCACGATCGCCACGCCGGCGATCCGCCGGCGGAGCTCGGCGTCGAGGTCGTCGACGAGCCGTATCGCCTCGGCGGACTCGCGCTGTGCCACCACCCGCGGACCGTGCCGGGCGCCTACGCGCTCGCCGGCCACCTGCACCCGTGCGTGCACGTCGGTCGCGGCCTCGACCGCCTGCGCCTGCCGTGCTTCCACCTCGGCGACGAGATCGGCGTGCTGCCCGCGTTCGGCGCCTTTACCGGCATGCATCCGGTCGAGCGGCGCTCGGGGCGCCTGTTCGTCGTCGCCGAGACCGAGGTCGTGCCGCTCGCCGGCTGACGGCGAAGGCCGGTCGGGCATCCAGGTGCTCGCCATGGGCCAGGAGCGTTCGATGGTCGATCGTGTCGTGATGCTGTTCGCCACCGTCGCGCTGGTGGCGCCCGCGCTGACCGGCTGCGCCACCGGCGCGCCGCCTGCGGATCTCGCACGGCCGCTCACGATCACCGGCCAGCTCGCGTACCGCGAGCGCATCGCGTTGCCGCCCGACAGCGTCGCGATCGTCGAACTGCGCGACGCGGCGGCGCCCGAGGGGGCGTCGGTCGTGGCCGAGCAGCGCATCGAACTGCGGGGGCGGCAGCCACCGGTGCCGTTCGAGCTGCGCGTGGACCGCTCGCGCCTCGACCCCGGGCGCGCGTATGCGGTGCGCGGCGGCGTCATCGTCGGCAGGCTGCCGGCGTGGGCGAGCGACGCCGCGGCGGTCGACGCGACGAGGGGCGGGCCGATCGACGTCGGCACGCTGTGGATGCAGCGGGTGCAGTGGCTGGCCTTCGCGTCGACGTTCCGCTGCGGCGACCGCGAGGTGCGGCTCGGCATCGCCGACGGGCAGCGGCTGCGCATGACGGTCGGCGGCGAGGCCTTCGACATGCAGGAGGTGCGCGTCGCGTCCGGCTCGAAGGTCGAGGCGGTCGGCGACCCGTCGACCTTCCTCTGGAGCAAGGGCGACGTCGCGACGCTGCAGGTGCGTGGCGCGGCCATGCCGGCGTGCGTGCGCACCGACGTCGCGCCGCGGTAGGCGGGCGGGCGCGGCGGGGCGACTCGCTGCTGCACGGCGCGCTGCCGCCCGGGGGCGGCCTTACACTGCGCCGCTTCGTTCGCCGCCCCCTCGCCGATGACGCCGACTCCCGCCGCCGACCGCCTGCTGCAGCTGATCGACCGCGCCGAAGGCCTGCTCGGGCGGCTCGAGGCGGTGCTGCCGCATGCGCCAGCCGAGCCCGACTGGGCGGCGTCGACGGCGTGGCGCTACCGCCGCCGCGGCGCCGCGGGCGTGCTGGAGCCCGTGCGGCACGTCGCGACGATCCGGCTCGGCGACCTGAAGGAGGTCGAGCCGCAGAAGGAGCGCCTGGTGCGCAACACGGCGCAGTTCGTCGCCGGCCGCCCGGCCAACAACGTGCTGCTGACCGGCGCGCGCGGCACCGGCAAGAGCTCGCTGATCAAGGCCTGCCTGAACGAGTTCGCACCGCGGGGGCTGCGCCTGATCGAGGTCGACAAGGCGGACCTCGTCGACCTGCCCGACCTCGTCGATCTCGTCGCCACGCGCCCCGAGCGCTTCGTGATCTTCTGCGACGACCTGAGCTTCGACGAGGGCGAGCCCGGCTACAAGGCGCTGAAGTCGATCCTCGACGGCTCCATCGCGCAGGCGAGCGACAACGTGCTGATCTACGCGACGAGCAACCGGCGCCACCTGCTGCCCGAGTACATGCGCGAGAACCTGAGCTACACCCACACCGACGACGGCGAGGTGCACCCGGGCGAGGTCGTCGAGGAGAAGATCTCGCTGTCGGAGCGCTTCGGGCTGTGGTTGAGCTTCTACCCGTTCACGCAGGCCGAGTACCTCGCGATCGTCGCCCAGTGGCTGCGCCACTTCGGCGTCGACGAGGCGCGCATCGCGGCCGCGCGCCAGGCGTCGCTCGTGTGGGCGCTCGAGCGCGGCTCGCGTTCGGGGCGCGTCGCGTACCAGTTCGCGCGCGACTTCGCCGGGCGCGACGATGGCTGAACCCGGGCCGGTCGACGTGGGCCAGGCGCCGCGCCGTCCGATCGACGTCGCGGTGGGCGTGCTGATCGACGCCGGCGGCCGCTTCCTGCTGACGTCGCGTCCCGAGGGCAAGGTCTACGCCGGGCACTGGGAGTTCCCGGGCGGCAAGCTCGAGGCGGGCGAGTCGGTCGAGCAGGCGCTGCGCCGCGAGCTGCACGAAGAGCTCGGCATCACGATCGGCGCGGCCCACCCGTGGCAGGTCGAGATCGTGGACTACCCGCACGCGCTCGTGCGCCTGCACTTCTGCAAGGTGTTCGAGTGGAGCGGCGCATTCGAGATGCGCGAGGGCCAGCGCATGGCGTGGCAGGAACTGCCGGTGCAGGTGCGCCCGGTGCTGCCCGGCACGCTGCCGGTGCTGCGTTGGTTCGCCGCCGAGCGGCACCATGCGGGCGCGACGCATGTCGACTGACTACACTGCCGGCATGGACTGGCTCGACGACGTGCGCTGGGATGCGCAGGGGCTCGTGCCCGCGATCGCGCAGGAGGCCGCCACCGGCGACGTGCTGATGGTCGCGTGGATGAACCGCGAGGCACTCGCCGCCACCGTCGAGCGCGGCGAGGCGGTGTACTGGAGCCGCTCGCGCGCTCGGCTGTGGCACAAGGGCGAGGAGTCGGGCCACGTGCAGCGCGTGCACGAGGTGCGCCTGGACTGCGACGGCGACGTCGTGCTGCTCAAGGTCACGCAGCGCGGCCACGAGCCCGGCATCGCGTGCCACACCGGGCGTCACAGCTGTTTCTTCCGCCGCTACGACCATGGGCAGTGGGAAACGGTCGAACCGGTCTTGAAGGATCCCGAGACCATCTACAGATAGGCAGCTCGATGGGCAACGACGACACGCTCGCGCGGCTGGCCGCGGTGATCGAGAGCCGCAAGGGCGCCGATCCCGAGCGCAGCTACGTCGCGCGCCTGTTCCACAAGGGCACCGACGCGATCCTGAAGAAGGTTGGCGAGGAGGCGACCGAGGTCGTGATGGCCGCCAAGGACGGCGATCGCGCGAAGATCGTGGCCGAGGTCGCCGACCTGTGGTTCCACTCGATGGTCGCGCTCGCCCACTTCGACCTGTCGCCGGCGCAGGTGCTCGCCGAGCTCGAACGCCGCGAGGGCCTGTCGGGCCTCGAGGAACAGGCGCTGCGCAAGGTGCGCGAGCGCGATGCTGCCGCACAGGCCCGGGAATGACCGACCTCACCACCACCTCGCCCGACGCGCACCGCGACCAGTCGCTGCGCACCGTCGGCCACATCAGCTACGCGCTGCACCTCGTCGTCGCGATCGGCGCCGTGCTGCCGTCGTTCCAGCCGAGCATCCTGCTGCTCGTCGCGGCGTTCATCATCGACCTCGTCAAGCGCGGCGACGCCCACGGAACCTGGCAGGAATCGCACTTCCGCTGGCGCCTCCGCAGCGTCGTGTGGGCCGGCGTGCTGTACGTGCTGACGCTGCCGCTGTGGTTCCTTTTCGTGCTGCCGGGCTGGATCGCCTGGGGGCTGATCTCGCTGTGGTTCGTCTACCGCGTCGCGCGCGGCTGGCTGAGCCTGAACGACCGAAAGCCGATGCCGGTATGAGCGCCGACCCGAACTGCATCTTCTGCAAGATCGTCGCGGGCCAGATCCCGTCGAACAAGGCCTACGAGGACGACGAGATTCTTGCGTTTCACGACATCAATCCGTGGGCGCCAGTCCACATTCTGCTGATCCCGAAGCTTCACGTCGTGTCGATGGCCGACGTCGGCCCCGAACACGCCGGCGTGCTCGGACGCATGATGGTGCTGGCGCCGCAACTGATGCGCGCGCTCGGGGTCACAGGAGGGTTCCGGCAGGTGATCAACACCGGCGCCGACGGCGGGCAGGAGGTGATGCACCTGCACCTGCACACCTTTGGCGGGCCGCGCCCGTGGAAGCGCGGGTGATCGCCGACCGGGCCGCCCGGAACGGGGCGCTCGCCTAGAATCCTCCATTCATTCGACAGGAGACCGACATGGGAACGTTCAGCATCTGGCATTGGCTGATCGTGCTGCTGGTGGTGGTGCTGATCTTCGGCACCAAGAAGCTGAAGAACATGGGTTCCGACCTCGGCGCCGCGGTCAAGGGCTTCAAGGACGGCGTCAAGGGCGGCATGGACGCGCCCGAGGAATCCGCCGGCGCGCCGCAGCAGGTGACGAGCACGCAGAAGAAGGCCGACCCGAACACGGTCGACGTCGAGGCCCGGACGAAGTCCTGAGCGTCGCCTGCGCTCGCGTCCGGCCCGCCCCGAGGGCCGGCACGCCGCGCCCGGCGCCGATGCCCTGAATGATCGAATTCGGTTTCGACAAGCTCGCGTTGATCGGCGCGGTGGCGCTGATCGTGATCGGCCCCGAGAAGCTGCCGCGCGTCGCGCGCACCGTCGGCCACCTGCTGGGCAAGGCGCAGCGCTACGTCGCCGACGTCAAGGCCGAGGTCAACCGCTCGATCGAGCTCGAAGAACTGAAGAAGATGAAGACGCAGTTCGAGGAGGCGGCGCGCGACGTCGAGCAGAGCGTGCAGAAGGTCGGCAGCGAGCTGCGCGAGGTGCAGGGCGACTTCGACCGCACCTGGAGCGAGGCGACGGCCGGCCTCGAGAACTCGTCGACGGGCGCCTGGTCGCCGCCTGCGCCGACCTACAAGCACCCGAAGAAGAACTGGCGCCTCAAGCGCGGCGCGGTGCCCACCTGGTACAAGCAGCGCCATGGCGTGCGCACGCGCGCGCAGTCGGGTGCCGCGCGCGTCGCCCGCTTCCGGCCGCCACGCCCGCGCTGACGGCGGCGAGCGCACGACCTCGACATGACCTCGAAGAAGGAGCCCGACGACGACGAACTGGCCGGCACCGAGCAGCCGTTCGTGTCCCACCTGGTCGAGCTGCGCGACCGCCTGATCAAGTCGCTGGTCGCGGTCGGCATCGGGTTCGGCCTGCTGTCGCTGTGGCCCGGCCCCGGGGCGCTGTACGACCTGCTGGCGCAGCCACTGGTGGCCAACCTGCCCGAGGGCGCGACGATGATCGCCACCAGCGTGATCTCGCCGTTCCTCGTGCCGCTGAAGATCACGCTGCTCGCCGGCTTCATGCTCGCGCTGCCGGTCGTGCTCTACCAGGTGTGGGCGTTCGTCGCCCCGGGCCTGTACAGCCACGAGAAGCGGCTCGTGCTGCCGCTCGTGATCTCGAGCACGTTGCTGTTCTTCGCCGGCGTCGCGTTCGCCTACTTCTTCGTCTTCAACGGCGTGTTCCGCTTCATCCAGAGCTTCGCGCCGCAGAGCATCACGGCCGCGCCGGACATCGAGGCCTACCTCGGCTTCGTGATGAACATGTTCATCGCCTTCGGCCTCGCGTTCGAAGTGCCGGTGGCGGTCATCGTGCTCGTGCGCATGGGCGTCGTCACGGTCGAGAAGCTGCGCCAGTTCCGCGGCTACTTCATCGTGCTCGCCTTCGTCGTCGCGGCGATCGTGACGCCGCCCGACGTGATCTCGCAGCTCGCGCTCGCGATCCCGATGTGCCTGCTCTACGAGGCTGGCATCTGGGCTGCCCAGATCTTCGCGAAGAAGCCCGTGGAGAGCGCCGAGCGCGCCGGTGACGGCGCGGCCTGAAGGCCGTCGTTCACGGTTCGTCGCGCCGCGGCGGCGGGCGCTGCGCGACGCGCAGCGTCAAGTCGAGTGCCTCGGCGCGGCGCTGCACGCCGAGCTTGACCTCGTCGCCCGGCTTGACGGCGGCGACGGCGTCGACGAGTTCGCGCGCGTCGGCGATTGGCCGCTCGCCGACGCGCGTGACGACATCGCCCGGCAGCATGCCGGCGGCGTTCGCCGGTCCGCCCTGCAGCACGCCCGTGATCAGCGCCCCGCGCCTGACGCCGAGCCCGAAGCTGTCCGCGAACTCGGGCGTGAGGGGACCCGCCTCGACGCCGATCCACCCGCGGCTGACGCGGCCGTCGCGGATCAGCGCGACGAGCACGTCGCGCGCGACGTCGCCGGGGATCGCGAAGCCGATGCCGAGGCTGCCGCCGCCGCCCGAGTAGATCGCGCTGTTGATGCCGACGAGCTGGCCCTCGACGTCGACGAGCGCGCCACCCGAGTTGCCGGGATTGATCGCGGCGTCGGTCTGGATGAAGTTCTCGTAGGTGTTGAGGCCGAGGCGGTTGCGCCCGAGCGCGCTGACGATGCCCGAGGTCACCGTCTGGCCGACGTTGAAGGGGTTGCCGATCGCGAGCACGACGTCGCCGACCTGCAGGCTGCCGATGTCGCCGAACACGACGACCGGCAGTTCGGGCAGGTCGATCTTCAGCACCGCCAGGTCGGTGTCGGGGTCGGTGCCGACGACGCTCGCGCGCGCCGCGCGGCCGTCGGCGAGTTGCACCTCGATGTCGGCGGCGCCGTCGATCACGTGGTGGTTCGTCAGCAGGTAGCCTTCGGGCGAGACGATCACGCCCGAACCGAGGCCCACCTGCGCCTGTGGGGTAGGCGCACGCTCGCCGAAGAAGAAGCGGAACCAGGGGTCGTCGAGGTGCGGGTTGCGTGATGGCGGGCGGCTGGCGGCGATGCTGACCACCGCCGGCGCGGCGCGTTGCGCGGCGAGCCGGTACCCTTGGGCGGCCTCGCTCGCCGCCAGCGCGGGCGGCCGCGCCGGCACGGCCTCGATCGTCACGATCTGCGGCAGCACGCGCGCCGGGTTGCGCGCGAGCCACTCGGGCTTGAGCGTCGCGACGACGAACAGCACCGCGACGGCGACGGTGACCGCCTGCGAGAAAATCAGCCAGGTTCTGCGCATGAAGGGGAGCGACGTGTCGAACGGTGCCCGCACGAGCGAGGTTGAAGCAGTGCTGAACCGGCTGCTGGCCGTCGCCGAGTTCAGGGATTATGGGCCGAACGGTCTGCAGGTTCAGGGCAAACCCGAGATCCGCCGGCTCGCCAGCGGCGTCACCGCGAGCCTGGCGCTGATCGACGCCGCCGTCGCCTGGGGCGCCGACGCGCTGCTCGTGCACCACGGCCTGTTCTGGCGCGGCCAGGACGGGCGCCTGGTCGGCTGGCTCGGCGAGCGCGTGCGGCGGCTGATGGCGCACGGCGTCAACCTGTTCGCCTACCACCTGCCGCTCGACGCCCACGCCGAGTTCGGCAACAACGCGCAGCTCGGGCTGCGCCTGGGCTGGCGCGCCGACGCGCGCTTCGGCGAGCAGGACCTCGGCTTCCTCGGCGACGCCGGTGACGTCGGCGGCCTCGACGCGCTCGCGCGCCGCGTCGAGGTCGCGCTCGGCCGCGCGCCGCTCGTGCTGCCCGGCGACGGCCGGCCGCCGAAACGCGTCGCCTGGTGCACCGGTGGCGCACAGGGCTACTTCGAGGCCGCGATCGCCGCCGGTGCCGACGTGTTCCTGACCGGCGAGGTCTCCGAGCCGCAGGCGCACCTGGCGCGCGAGACCGGCGTCGCGTTCCTCGCCTGCGGCCACCACGCGACCGAGCGCTACGGCGCCCCGGCGCTGGCCGGCGCCGTCGCCGAGCGCTTCGGCCTCGAGCACCGCTTCATCGACGTCGACAACCCGGCATGACGACGTCGCCGCTGCTGCTGACGATGGGCGATCCGTGCGGGATCGGCCCCGAGATCGTGCTCGACGCACTGTGCGGCGCCGACGCCGGTGCGACGCTCGTCGTGGGCGACGTCGGCGTGATGCGCCGCGCGATGGCGCTGCGCGCCGAGGCCGGGCGCTGGCCGCTGGCGGTGCTGGAGTCGCCGGCCGACTGGGCGCAGTGTCCGCCCTTGGGGGCACGTCGACGCGCGCGCCGGCGCGGCGGCGGCGCGCTGCATCGAAGCCGCGGTCGAGGCGTTGCAGCGCGGCGAGGGCCTCGCGCTCGTGACCGCGCCCGTCCACAAGGAGGCGCTGGCTGCGGCCGGCGTGCCGTACCCCGGTCACACCGAGATGCTGCAGGCGCTCGCGGCGCGCGGCGGCACGGCGCCGCCGGTGCGCATGATGCTCGCCAACGACGAGATCCGTGTCGTGCTGGTGACGATCCACATGGCGCTGCGTGCTGCGATCGACGCCGTGACGCTCGATGCCGTGCTCGAGACGCTGCGCATCACGCACGCCGCCGCGGCGCGCTGGGGCCAGCCGCGCCCGCGCATCGGCGTCGCGGGCCTGAACCCGCACGCCGGCGAGGGCGGGCTGTTCGGCGACGAGGAGCAGCGCTTCATCGGCCCGGCGGTGGCCGCCGCACGCGCCGAAGGCCTCGACGCGCGCGGGCCGTTCGCGCCCGACACGGTGTTCATGCGTGCGCGGCGTGGCGAATTCGACGTCGTCGTCGCGATGACGCACGACCACGGCCTGATCCCGGTGAAGTACCTCGGCGTCGAGCACGGCGTCAACGTGACGCTCGGGCTGCCGTTCGTGCGCACGAGCCCCGACCACGGCACCGCGTTCGACATCGCGGGGCAGGGCGTCGCCGACGCGTCGAGCCTGCGTGCGGCGATGCGCATGGCGCGCGCGCTCGCCGCCGGCTGAGCGGCGCGGGTCGGTCGGCGCGAGCCGTTCAGCGCCGGGCGCCGAGCGCGCGGTCCTTCAGCGCCGCGAGCTGGCGGCGCGCGCGCGCCGTCGCGCGCTCGAGCAGGTAAGCGTTCTCGTAGGCGCGCAGCCGGCCGGCCTCGCACAGGCGCGCCAGCATGCGCGCCGTCATCGAGATCGTGCGCTGGTGCTTCTGGCCGCGCGTGAAGACGAAGAACGCGCGCCCCGGGCTGATGTAGGTCAGGCGCACCTTGTGCCAGCCGTCCTCGAGGTGCATGCGGTACGCGTAGCCGAGCTGCACGTTCGCCGCCAGCGCGGCGCCGCTCGTCGGCTCGACCGCGTCGGGCGCCGGCAGCCCCTCGAGGCGCACGTCGTCGGCCGACACCTCGGGCTCGGCCGACAGGTCGATGTCGACCTGCCCGTTCCAGTCGACCGCCGTCTCGGCCACGAGGCCGATGCGCTGCGCCTCCTCGGCGCTGAAGTTCTGCTCGGCGACGACGTCGTCGAGCACCGGCAGCGCCCCGGGCGGCGGCCGGTCGGCGGCGCCCGGCAGCGGTGCACCGAGGATCGCGTCGAGCCGCTTGGCCATCAGGTTGTAGTCGAGCTGGCTGATCGAGCCGCTCTTCAGCGCCTCGGCGTGCAGCGGCATCAGCCGGGCGAAGAAGTCCTTCTTCGCCTGCTCGGGCCAGCCGATCATCGCCAGCGCCTCGTTGAGGTCCTTCATCAGCGGCGGCAGCGCCATCAGGAAGGCCTTGCGCTCGGCCGGCGTGCCCTTGGGCTGCAGGCTCATCACGAGGTCGCGGCCGCTGCGGCGCAGGCGCTGCGCGAGGGCACCGGTCTCGCCGTCGCGGCGCACGGCGTGCACGATCGCCTGGCTCCAGACCTGCGTCACGAAGGTGCGCAGGAACTCGGGCATCGCCACCGGCGCGAGCTCGGCCTGGAGCCGCTGCATGTAGCGCTGGTGCAGCAGCAGGCCGTGCTCCTTGTCCTCGAGCAGCTTGACCGCGTCGGGAGCCTGCTCCTGCACTTCGCGCTGCACCTGCTCGGCGTTGAACGCCTCGAGCTCGGCGAGCTGGCGCTCGTAGACCGCCATCTGGTCGAAGTCGCCCTCGACGATCTGCTGCACGAGGTCGCGCACGCGGCGCATGAACTGCTGGCCCGCTCCTTCGGCGAGGTCGTCGAACGCGACGGCGAGCGACGCCAGCCGGTTGACGAAGCGCCGCACCGGGTGCCGGCGCGACGAGAAGAACGTGCTGTCGCCGAGCGCGACGCGCAGCACCGGCAGTTGCAGGCGCGCGATCTGGCGCGCCATCTGCGGCGGCACCTTCGGGTCGGACAGGATCTGGTCGAACAGGCTGCCGACGACGTCGATCACCATGTGGTCGAGCGTGCCGGTCGACGCGCGGCGCAGTTCGTCGCGGTGGGCGTGGATCAGGTTCGGCGCCACCGGTGCGCCGCCTCGCGCCCAGTTCGACGCCGGCGGGGCGCCGAGGTCGGTGTCGGCGGGCAGGCTGACCTGCGCCAGGCGCCGGATCAGCGACATCATCTGCGCGTCGACGTGGCCGATCGGCGCGCCGCCGCGCGGCGAGGGCGACGCGCCGCCACCGGACGACGCGAAGCCGCCGCGCCCGCTCGTCGCCGTGTCGCGGCCGCCGGCGACGCCTTGGCCGGTCGTGCCTGCGGCGCCGCGCAGCGGCGCCGCACCGGTGGCGGCGTCGAGCGCGCTCGGGTGGCTGTTCGGGCCGGCGCCCGAGGTCGAGCGCGCGCCGCCGGCCGTGTGGCCCGGCCGCACGGCCATGCCCAGCGGCTGCAGGCCGCTGTCGCGCAGCAGGCCGACGATCTCGGCGTACACGCCCGGCATCGCCGACACCAGGCTGCGGCCGATTTCCGCGGCAGCGGCGTGGCGCACCTCGGCGCGCTCCGACACCGGTGGCATCGCGTCCATCACCGCCTTGCCCACGAGCTCGGGGCGCAGCGGGTTGCGCTGCGGCTCGGGGCTCGGCAGGCGCAGCAGCGCGCCGACGTAGGCGTCGAGCTCGCGCAACTCCCACTCGCAGGCGTGGCGCACCGCCTGCGCGAGGCGGTCGGCGCTGACCTGGGCCTCGACCTCGTCGTCGTCGACGAGCCGCAGCGCGTCCCACTGCAGGCCCGCGGTGCCGCGCTGCGACGTCGGCTGGGTGTCGACCTCGCGCTGGATCGCGGCGTGCAGTTTCTCGGCGAACGCGAGCTCGAACGCCGCGAGGTTGCGGTTGAGGTCGAACTGGGCGGCGACGAGCACGTCGCGCGCGGCGGCGGCGCCGCCCGACAGCGCCGCCAGACCGAGGCTGTCGGCGGCGCGCGTGGCCGCCTGACGCACGGCCTGGTGCAGGCGCGAGACGGCCGCCTGAAAGGCGGCGTGCGGGCGGGACAGCGGGGCGTTCATCGGCGGGGCGGCTCGATCCGTCGGGACGTGGGGCCCCCGTGGCCCCTCAATCGTGACGGATGACCTGCCCGCCACGCCGGGCCCGCGCGTTCACGCCGTCACTTTCCCGCCGACACTTTCCCGCCGGCACTTTCACGCCGTCACTTTCACGCCGTCACTTTCACGCCGTCACTTCTTCAGCGCGTCGCGGATCTCGCGCAGCAGCACGACGTCCTCCGCCGGCGCCGCCGGCGGGGGCGGCGGCGCCTCGCGCTTCAGGCGG
>JALOSD010000234.1 GCA_025458585.1 Burkholderiaceae bacterium
CGACGAGGCGCGGCGCATGGCGGCGCACCTGGCGAGCCTCGGCTTCGCGCCGGGCAGCCGCATCGCGATCCTGTCGAAGAACTGCGCGCACTGGCTGCTCGCCGACTTCGCGATCTGGATGGCCGGCCACGTCTCGGTGCCGCTGTACCCCACGCTCGCGGCCGCGACGGTGCGCCAGATCCTCGAGCACAGCGAGTCGCGGCTGCTGTTCGTTGGCAAGCTCGACGCCTGGCCGGCGATGAAGCCCGGCGTGCCGGCCGGCCTGCCGTGCATCGCGTTCCCGCTCGCGCCCGAGGAGGCGCGCGCGAGCCTGCCGGCGTGGGACGAGATCGTCACGACGACGGCGCCGCTGGCCGACGCGCCGGTGCGCGAAGGCGACGAGCTTTGCACGATCATGTACACGTCGGGCACCACCGGCGTGCCGAAGGGCGTGATGCACAGCTTCGCGACCTTCGCCTGGTCGATCCGCGCTGGCCTGAAGCGCGTGCCGATCGACGCCGACGCGCGCATGCTCAGCTACCTGCCGCTCGCCCACGTGGCCGAGCGCACGCTCGTCGAGCACGGCCAGCTCGCCACCGGCATGCGCGTGTACTTCGCCGAGAGCCTCGAGACCTTCGCGCAGGACCTGCAGCGCGCGCGGCCGACGGTGTTCTTCAGCGTGCCGCGGCTGTGGGTCAAGTTCCGCCAGGGTGTGAGCACGAAGCTGCCGCCGCAGCGCCTTGCGCTGCTGCTGAAGGTCCCGCTCGTGCGCGGCCTCGTGCGCCGCAGGATCCTCGCCGCGCTCGGCCTCGACCAGTGCCGCTTCGCCGCCGGCGGCGCGGCACCGATGCCGCCCGAGCTGCTGCGCTGGTACGCCGACCTCGGCCTGCCGCTGATCGAGGTCTACGGCATGACGGAGAACTGCGGCATCTCGCATTCGACGCTGCCCGGGCGGTCGAAGCCCGGCACCGTCGGCCTGCCGTACGACGGCGTGCAGGCCCGGCTCGACCCCGCCAGCGGCGAGATCCAGGTCAAGAGCCCGGGCCTGATGCTCGGCTACTTCCGCCAGCCCGAGGCGACGCGCGAGGCGTTCACCGCCGACGGCTGGCTCAAGACCGGCGACCAGGGTGAGCTCGACGACGAGGGGTGGCTGCGCATCACCGGCCGCGTGAAGGACCTGTTCAAGACGAGCAAGGGCAAGTACGTGGCGCCGGCGCCGATCGAGGACCGGCTCGTGATGCACGAGGCGATCGAGGCCTGCGTCGTCGCCGGCGCCAGCCTCGGCCAGCCGCTCGGCCTCGTGATGCTCGGCGCCGAGGCGGTGCAGCGCGCCGCCGACGCCGCGGCGCGCGCCGAGCTCGAGGCGTCGCTCGCCGCGCACCTGCGGCGCATCAACGCAGCGCTCGACCCGCACGAGCGGCTCGACTGCCTCGTCGTCGTGACGACGCCGTGGACGGTCGACAACGACTTCGTGACGCCGACCTTCAAGGTCAAGCGCAACCGCATCGAAGCGGCCTACGCCGCGCACTACGAGCGCTGGGCCGGCGCCGGGCGCGAGGTCGTCTGGCTGCAGCCCGGCTAGGGGCGAACCCCTAGCCGGCGGCGGTGAAAGCCCGCGGTGGGGCGGGCCGCACGATGGGCTAACCTTCGGGGCCTTCGAAATCCACCCCTGCCAGCGTCGACGACCGCTTCGACGCCAACGCGAGGAACGCCATGACGACCCCGATCTCGAACGACGCGCTGGTGCTGCAGCGCCTGTACCACTGGGAAGCGAACGCGCCCGACAAGGTCGCGTTCACGCAGCCGATGGGCGGCGGCGTCGTGCGCGACTACACCTGGCGCGAAGTCTGCGACCAGGCGCGGCGCATGGCGACGCACCTCGTGAGCCTCGGCGTGCAGCCGGGCGACCGCGTCGCGATCCTGTCGAAGAACACGGCGCACTGGATGATGAGCGACTTCGCCATCTGGCTCGCCGGCGGCGTCTCGGTGCCGCTGTACCCGACGCTGGCGCCGAACACGATCACGCAGATCCTCGAGCACTCGGGCTCGAAGGTGCTGTTCGTCGGCAAGCTCGACGGCTGGGAGGGCATGAAGCCCGGCGTGCCGAGCAGCGTCAAGTGCATCAGCCATCCACTGTCGCCCGACGACGCGAAGAAGAGCTATCCGAAGTGGGACGACATCGTCGCCAAGACGTCGCCGCTGGCCGGCAAGCCGCTGCGCGGCCCCGACGAGCTGTCGACGATCATGTACACGTCGGGCACGACCGGCACGCCCAAGGGCGTGATGCACACCTTCGGCAACTTCGCCCGCGTACTCGTGCAGGGGCTCAAGCGCATCCCGCTCAACGAGCAGTCGCGCATGCTGAGCTACCTGCCGCTGTCGCACGTCGTCGAGCGCGCGCTCGTCGAGCATGGCCAGCTGTACACCGGCATGCACGTCTACTTCGCCGAGAGCCTCGACACCTTCGCGCAGGACCTGCAGCGCGCACGGCCGACCGTCTTCTTCAGCGTGCCGCGGCTGTGGGTCAAGTTCCAGCGCGGCGTGCTGCACAAGATGCCCGAGAAGAAGCTCGGGCTTTTCCTGAAGATCCCGATCCTCAGCGGCATCGTCAGGAAGAAGATCCTGAATGCGCTGGGCCTGGACCAGTGCATCTTCGCCGTCGGCGGCGCGGCGCCGATGCCGCTCGAGCTGCTGCAGTGGTACTCGCGCCTCGGGATCAGGCTCGCCGAGGGCTACGGCATGACGGAGAACCTCGGCGCGAGCCACATCACGACCGGCGACCCGGCGGAGTTCGGCACCGTCGGCCGCGTCTACGACGACGTCGAGTGCCGCATCGCGCCCGACACCGGCGAGATCCAGGTGCGCTCGCCGTGGACGATGACCGGCTACTACAAGCAGCCCGAGCTGACGGCCGAGACGATCACGCCCGACGGCTGGCTCAAGACCGGCGACAAGGGCTCGATCGACGCCCAGGGCCGGCTGAAGATCACCGGCCGCGTGAAGGACCTGTTTAAGACGAGCAAGGGCAAGTACGTGGCGCCGGCGCCTATCGAGGACCGGCTCGTGATGCACGAGGCGGTCGAGGCGTGCTGCGTCACCGGTGCCAACCTCGGCCAGCCGCTGGGCCTGGTGATGCTGAGCGCCGAGGCGGTGCAGCAGGCTGCGACGCCGGCGGGCAAGTCCGAGCTCGAGTCGTCGCTTGCCGACCACCTGAAGGCGGTCAACGCGACCCTCGACCCGCACGAGCAGATGGACTGCATCGTCGTGATGACGGAAGCCTGGACGGTCGACAACGACCTCATCACGCCGACGTTCAAGATCAAGCGCAACAAGATCGAAGACGCGTTCGCCGCCCAGTACGC
>JALOSD010000235.1 GCA_025458585.1 Burkholderiaceae bacterium
GTGCGCGCCGCGGTGCCGCTCGCGGCCGAGCTCGGGCTGCCGGTCGTCGCGACGCACCCGTTGCAGTTCCTCGAGCCCGACGACTTCGACGCCCACGAGGCGCGCGTGTGCATCGCCGAGGGCGAGACGCTCGCCAACCCGAGGCGCCAGCGCCGCTTCACGCGCGAGCAGCACTTCAAGTCGGCCGCGCAGATGGCCGCGCTGTTCGCCGACGTGCCGTCGGCGCTCGCGAACACGCTCGAAATCGCGAAGCGCTGCAACCTGACGCTCGAGCTCGGCAAGCCGCAACTGCCCGAGTTCCCGACGCCGCTGCAGCCCGACGGACAGCGCATGCCGATCGAGGATTACTTCCGCCAGCTCGCGTTCGAGGGGCTCGAGCGGCGCCTCGAGGCGCGCTTTGCCGACGCCGCCGAGCGCGCGCGCGAACGGCCTCGGTACGTCGAGCGCCTCGAGTTCGAGATCGCGACGATCCTGACGATGGGCTTCCCCGGCTACTTCCTGATCGTCTCCGACTTCATCACGTGGGCGAAGGCCAACGGCTGCCCGGTCGGCCCGGGGCGCGGCTCGGGCGCCGGCTCGCTCGTGGCGTGGGCGCTGTCGATCACCGACCTCGACCCGCTGCAGTACAAGCTGCTGTTCGAGCGCTTCCTGAACCCCGAGCGCGTGTCGATGCCCGACTTCGACATCGACTTCTGCCAAGCCAACCGCGAGCGCGTGATCGACTACGTGAAGGCCAAGTACGGCCGCGACGCGGTGAGCCAGATCGCGACGTTCGGCACGATGGCGGCGAAGGCCGCGCTGCGCGACGTCGGCCGCGTGCTCGGCATGGGCTACGGCCACGTGGACGGCATCGCCAAGCTGATCCCGGCGCCGCCGGGCAAGACGGTGACGCTGGCCAAGCTGCCCGCTCCGCCGCAGACCCCCGATCCCGGGCTGATCTACGCGCGCAAGGAGGAGCCCGAGATCGACCGGCGCGAGGCCGCCGACGAGGAGGTCGCCGAGCTGCTCGCGCTCGCGACCCGCGTCGAGGGCATCGTGCGCAACATCGGCATGCACGCCGGCGGCGTGCTGATCGCCCCGGGCCGCATCACCGACTTCTGCCCGCTGTACCAGCAGCCGGGCAGCGACAGCGCGGTGAGCCAGTTCGACAAGGACGACGTCGAGGCGATCGGCCTCGTCAAGTTCGATTTCCTCGGCCTCGCGACGCTGACCATCCTCGAGCTCGCGCGCGAGTTCATCGTCGCGAACCACCCCGAGCGCGCCGGCTTCACGTTCGACGCCGTGCCGCTCGACGACCCGTCGGTCTACCAGCTGTTCGCCGACGGCCTGACCGAGGCCGTATTCCAGTTCGAATCGCCGGGCATGCAGCGCATGCTGCGCGACGCGAAGCCGAGCCGGCTCGAGGACCTGATCGCGCTCAACGCGCTGTACCGCCCGGGGCCGATGGACCTGATCCCGAGCTTCGTCGCGCGCAAGCACGGGCGCGAGCCAGTCGAGTATCCGCACCCCCTCGTCGAGCCGGTGCTCGCCGAGACCTACGGGATCATGGTCTACCAGGAGCAGGTGATGCAGGTGGCCCAGATCCTGGGCGGCTACTCGCTCGGCGGCGCCGACCTGCTGCGCCGCGCGATGGGCAAGAAGAAACCCGAGGAGATGGCCAAGCACCGGGAGATCTTCCGCGCCGGTGCCGCGGCCAACGGCATCGACGCGCCGAAGGCCGACGAGATCTTCGACCTGATGGAGAAGTTCGCCGGCTACGGCTTCAACAAGAGCCACGCCGCCGCCTACTCGCTGCTCGCGTACCACACGGCGTGGCTGAAGGTGCACCACCCGGCCGAGTTCTACGCCGCGAACATGACGATCGAACTCGACGACACCGACAAGCTGAAGGTGCTGTGGCAGGACGCGCGGCGTTTCGGCGTCGCCTTCGAGCCGCCCGACGTCAACCGCGGCACCTACCGCTTCGAGCCGGTCGGCCCGCGGCGCGTGCGCTACGGGCTCGGCGCCGTCAAGGGCACGGGGCAGGGTGCGATCGAGGCCGTCGTCGCCGCGCGCGTGGGGCAGGGCACGGGCCCCCGTGGCGCCGAGAGCGGGCCGTTTCGCAGCCTGTTCGACTTCGCCGCGCGCGTCGACCGCCAGCGCGTCAACAAGCGCGTCGTCGAGGCGCTCGTCAAGGCCGGCGCGTTCGATGCGCTGCACGCCGACCGTGCCGCGGCGCTCGCGAGCGTGGGTCTGGCGTTCGACTGGGCCGAGACGCAGGAGGCGAACGCGCACCAGGCCGGCCTGTTCGACTTCGGCGACTCCCACGCCGCGAGCACGCAGGAGCCGCCGCTCGTGGCCGCCGAGCCGTGGGGCGTGCGCGAGCGGCTGATGCTCGAGAAGGGCGCGATCGGCTTCTACCTCTCGGGCCACTTGTTCGACGCCTGCGCGGGCGAGGTGCGGCAGTTCGCGCGCCGCGCGATCGCCGACGTCGTCGACGCGCGCGAGCCGCAGCTGCTCGCTGGCATCGTCACCGACCTGCGCGTCGTCAACGGCCCGCGCGGGCGCGTCGCGATCTTCCGCCTCGACGACGGCAGCGACACGATCGAGGCGGTGGCGAGCGAGGAACTGCTCGACGAGCACCGCGAACTGCTGCGCGACGACGAACTCGTGATCGTGCAGGGCAAGGTGCAGCCCGACCGCTTCGGCGGCGGCCTGCGCCTGAACGTGCTGCAGGTGTGGGACCTCGCCGCCGCGCGCTGCCGCTACGCGCGCTTCCTGCGCGTCGCGGTCAACGGCGAGCACCCGCCGGTGGCCGAGCTCGTGCGCGAGTTCCCGGCGCGGCGTGTGGCCACCGACGAGGGTGAACTGGTGCAGGGGCTGCCGGTGCGGCTGCTGCTCCGGCGCGAGCGTGCGGTCGGCGAAGTCGATCTGGGCGACGCGGCGCGCTTCTTCCCGAGCGACGCCGCGCTGGAGCGCTGGGCGCGCTGCACGCACGGCAGCGCGCGTCTGGTCTACGAGGCCGAGGCCGAGACGCTGCACTGAGGCCGCGCGGGCCGGCGGCCCGCGTGGGCGTGGGCGTCGGTGTCAGCGCTTGGGCTCGGCCTTGGCGGTCGTCGTCGCGGCGCCCGGCGCGGTCGCGGCCTTGTCCTTGCCGGCGTAGCCGGCGCCGCCGACCGTCAGCCCGGCGGCCGAGAAGCGCGCGGCGTTGCCTTCGCCGACGCCCTTGACGCGCACGATCGCGTCGCCCCAGTCCTTGAACTCGCCCTTCTTGCGCTCGTCGAGGATGCGCTCGGACATCGCCGGGCCGATGCCCTTGAGGCTCTCGAGCTCGGCCTGCGAGGCCTTGTTGATGTCGAC
>JALOSD010000236.1 GCA_025458585.1 Burkholderiaceae bacterium
GGCACGTGCGCCTCGCGCTGCCACGCGAGCTGCCGCCATGCACCCCACACCTCGCGCAGCCGCACCAGCGCCGGCTCGACGCGCGGCGCCAGCAGCCGAAGCAAGACGACGTGGTCGTTCGGCGCCGTGGCGCCCTCGGGCAGCGTGGCCGTGGCGTCACCACCGCGCGCGGCGTCGAGCAACGCGTCGCGCCGCGCGCCGTCGATCGGCGTGCCGGCCGCGAACCACAGCGTCGCGAGCACGCGGTGGCCGGCGAAGCCGAGCGGACCGTCGAGTAACGCATGGTCGTCGGCCGCGATGCGTCCGCGTTCGAGCCAGCGGCCGGGCAGTTCCAGGTGCTGCAGCACCTGGCCGCGCTCGAAGGGTTCGCCGGCGGCGGGCAGGCCCAGCGCGAGCAGGTCGGCGCCGATCATCTCGGCGCCGTCGGCCAGGTCGAAGCGCACGCGGTTCTCGGCGCGGCAGGCGCTGAAGGCGATCGTCTCGAGCGGCAGCCATTCGAGCCGCGCGCCGGCGTCGGCGCGCGCGTCGACGTGCTGCACCGCCGCCTCGCCCGTGCTGCGGTAGAAGCGGGTCGCGCCGGGTGTCGTCACGAGCGCGTGCGCGCCGCTGTCCACGTGCAGCGTCACGTCGAGCCGGTCGCCGCCGACGAGGCCGCCGGGCGGATGCACGAGCACGTGGTGGCACACCGCGGGGCCCTCGGGGTGCAGGGCTTTGAGCACGCGCAGCGGGCCGTCGTGGCGGTCGTGTGCCACGGTGCGCTCGCCGTCGCGCCGGTAGTGCAGGTGCAGGTGGCCGTGCCAGCCCATCGTTGGCGGGTGTTGCAAGACAACGGCCTGCCGAAGCAGGCCGTGCCGGGATGACGGATGCAGTGTAGGCGCGCTCAGGCGGCGGGACGAAGCGGCACCACCGGCGGCAGGCTGCCGCGGTGCACCTCGCTCTCGCCGTGGTGCTGCAGCAGCTCGAACAGCTTCTTGCGGATCAGCATGCCAGGGCGGTCGCTGTCCATGCTGTACTCGACGCCGCGGCGGCGCGGGTCGATCACGGCGTCGGGGTCGGTCGACTCGAGGATGTCCTTGTCCTCGCGCGTGATCACCTCGTCGAAGTGGATCAGCAGGTCGGCCGGGCAGTCCGCCTCGGTGTCGTTGCGGTACAGCCACTGGCACAGCTGGATGCGAGCGTCGTCGATCGGCGTGAAGCAGTTGATGATGACGTGGCGGATACCGCTCGGGTACTCGATGTCGAGTCGGCGCGAGAACGGCAGGAAGTAGGCGTTGCGCATGTGGCGCGTCGTCACGGGGTCGCTCACGCCGCTGATGCGGCGGAACGCCTCGGGGTTGGTCGCCGGGATGATCGTCTCGGCGTAAAAGCCGGTGTCGTTCTCGACCAGCTCGTACTTGCTCGGCTTGGGCTGCGCCGCGACGCCGAAGGTGGCGCGGTGCACGAAGCTGAAGTGGCTGTTGTCGAAGCTGTTCTCGAGCGCGCGCATCGGGCTCGTCGCCCAGGTCTCGTAGAACTGGAAGATCGTGCGCCAGCCGGGCGCGTCGAACTCGGGTGCGGCGGGGATGTCGGCGATCGGCTCCTCGAGCGCGACCCAGGCGTAGCCGTAGCGCGCGGTGCAGGGGTAGGCGGGGGTGCAGTAGCCGTCGGGGATCGGGCGGTCGGCGTCGTACTGCGGGATGCGCACGACGCGCCCGCTGCGGTCGTACGTCCAGCCGTGGTAGCCGCACTGCAGCTTGCCGTCGGTGCACCAGCCCTTGCTGAGCTTGGCGGTGCGGTGGCAGCAGCGGTCCTTCAGCGCGGCGGGCTGGCCGTGCTCGTCGAGGAACAGCACGATGTCCTCGCCGAGCAGCGTGAACGGCTTGGGGCCGTCGGCCAGGTGGGCGAGCGGCATCACGGCGTGCCAGAACTTGCGGAACACGGGCTGCTTCGTCGTCAGCATCTCAGTTCTCCATCGCGCCAAGGGGCACCCGAGACGCATGACTTCGGGCGCCCCAAGCAGCCGCCGCGGATCCGGCTTCGCCGGTCCGCTGGCGGCGCCCCCTGGGGGGAGGCGCCGAAGGCGCTTCGGGGGGAGTCACCTCATGTTCCCCGGGTCTTCCAGAAGCGCCGGTGTGTGGCGGCAATGGTCTCGGCCATCTCCGGCACCGGGCCGATCACGCGCACGTCCTTCTGCCCGCGGGCGAACACGTCGCGGCACGGCAGGTCCAGCGTCGGATTCTCGGCGTGGTTGCCGGTGAGCGCGAGCAGGTCGCGTTCGCTCAGGCCGTAGATCACGCGGCCGATGTGCGCCCAGTACTGGGTGCCGGCACACATCGCGCAAGGCTCGACGGTGGTCACGAGGGTGCAGCGCCACAGGTGGTCGGGCCCCCAGCGCCGCGACGCCTCGCGCGCGAGCACCGCTTCGGCGTGGTTGACGCTGTCGACGTTGCCCTGCTCCATCAGCACGGTCTCGTGGTCGGGTGCGACGAGCAGGGCGCCGAACGGGTGGTGGCCGGCGTCCATCGCGCGCTGCGCGAGCGCGTGCGCGCGCTGCAGCAGCGCGACGACCTGCGCGTGCGTCGGCTCGGTGCGGTCGTCCGCAGTCATGCGGCGTTCGAGCCGCGGTGCGCCCACGCGGTCGTGCGCTTCTCGACGATCGAGAACAGCTCGTACATCGCCATCGCCATGATGCCGACGACGACGAGGCCGGCGAACGCGAGCCCCATCTGCATCGAGCTGCCGGCGCTGATCAGCAGGTAGCCGATGCCCTCGTTGGCGGCCGTCATCTCGGAGACCGTCGTGCCGACGAAGGCGAGCGTGATCGCCACCTTCAGCGAGCCGTAGAAGTACGGCAGCGAGCGCGGCAGGCCGACCTTGGTCAGCACGTCCCAGCGCTTGGCGCCGAGCACGCGCAGCACGTCCTCGAGTTCGGGCTCGAGCGTGGCCAGGCCGGTGGCGATGTTGACCATGATCGGGAAGAACGAGATCAGGAACGCGGTCAGGATCGCCGGGCCGACACCGATGCCGAACCACACGACGAGGATCGGCACGAAGGCGGCCTTCGGCAGCGCGTTGAAGCCCGTCATCAGCGGGTACATCGCGTTGTAGGCGATGCGCGAGCTGCCCATCAGGAAGCCGAGCAGCACGCCGACGACGATCGCGATGCCGAAGCCGACCATCGTGACCCAGAACGTGCGCCAGGCGTGGCCGAGGATCGTGCCGCGGAACTCCCAGAACTGCTCGGCGATGCGCGCCGGGCTCGGGAAGATGAACTCGCTGACATTGAAGGCCGTGCAGATGCCCTGCCACAGCAGCAGCGTGACGACGAGCAGGATCAGCGGCGACCAGCGTTCGAGG
>JALOSD010000237.1 GCA_025458585.1 Burkholderiaceae bacterium
GGGGGAGGCGCCGAAGGCGCTGCGGGGGGGATCACGACAGCCAGCGTTTGCGGCGCTTGTAGCTCTTGGCGTCGCGGAAGCTCTTGCGGTCGCCGCCGCCCATGCCGAGGTAGAACTCCTTGACGTCCTCGTTCTCGCGCAGCGCCTTCGCCTCGCCGTCCATCACGATGCGTCCGTTCTCGAGGATGTAGCCGTAGTCGGCGTAGCGCAGCGCCATGTTGGTGTTCTGCTCGGCGAGCAGGAAGGTGACGCCTTCCTTCGTGTTGAGGTCCTTCACGATCTCGAACACCTCCTCGACGATCTGCGGCGCCAGACCCATCGACGGCTCGTCGAGCAGCACCATCTTCGGGTTGGCCATCAGCGCGCGGCCGATCGCGCACATCTGCTGCTCGCCGCCCGAGGTGTAAGCCGCCTGGCTGGTGCGGCGCGTCTTCAGGCGGGGGAAGTAGTTGTAGACCTTCTCCAGCGTCTGCTGCACCGCGGCCTTGCCGTCCTTGCGCGTGTAGGCGCCGGTCATCAGGTTGTCCTCGATCGTCAGGTGCGCGAAGCAGTGGCGCCCCTCCATGACCTGGATCACGCCGCGCTCGACCATCTCGGCCGGCGTCATCTTCTCGATGCGCTCGCCCTTGTATTCGATCGAGCCCTTCGTCACCTCGCCGCGCTCGCCGGCGAGCAGGTTGCTCACGGCGCGCAACGTGGTCGTCTTGCCCGCGCCGTTACCGCCGAGCAGCGCCACGATGCCGCCCTCGGGCACCTGCAGCGACACGCCCTTGAGCACGAGGATCACGTGGTTGTAGATGACCTCGATGCCGTTGACGTTCAGGACGATCTGTCGTGGTGTGCTCATAAGCGCCTTTCGACTCGTTCGAGCGCCGCGCGCGGCGCTGGCACGAATCCCCCCGCAGGCCATTCCCCTCCCCGCGGGGGAGGGGCCAGGGGAGGGGCCCCGTCACCCCTCCCTCCTGGAGGGAGGGAAGGGGCGGGAGCCGTGGGTTCAGCGGCGTGCGACGGACGCACGCCTTTGCCAGTCGGTCACGACTGGCAATCGGCGGGCGTCCTCCGCTCGATCTTCTTTTCCGCGGCGTACTTGTCGGCCGAGGCCCTCATCATCGGCTTGAGGATCGCGTCGTCGCTCTGGTACCAGTCGCTCGTGAAGTTCCACTTGCTGCCGTCCCAGGTGTGGATGCGCGCCCAGTTGGCGCCGCGGTGGTCGGCGCACGACGTGCTGATCGGGCGCAGCACGCCGGCAAAGCCGAGGTCGTCGAGCTTCTTCTGGTCGAGCGCGAGGTTCTCCAGGCCCCAGCGCACCTGCTCGCCGGTCATGCGCTTGCCCTTGCCGAAGCGCTCCTGCGCACGCTTGACGCCTTCGACGCCGAGCATCGCGGCCACCAGCCCGCGCATGTACAGCACCTGGCCGACTTCGTCGCGCGGGCCCGTGCCCTGGCCCTTGTCGTGCACCAGCGCCAGGATGTCCTTGACGACCTTGGCGTTCGGCTCGGCACCGTGCTGCAGCGCCAGCGCGTTGTAGCCCTTCGCGCCGTCGCCAACGTCCTTCACGTCAGGCTCGGCGCCCGCCCACCACACGCCGTACATCTTGTCGCGCGGGTAGCCGGTGGCCTGCGCTTCCTTCAGCGCGGTCGAGTTCATCACGCCCCAGCCCCACAGGAACACGTAGTCGGGCCGGCTCTGGCGGATCTGCAGCCAGGTCGCCTTCTGCTCGACGCCGGGGTGCGTCACCGGCAGCAGCTGCAGGTCGAAGCCGTGCATCTTCTGCCGCTCCTGCAGCAGCGGGATCGGCTCCTTGCCGTACGGGCTGTCGTGGTAGACGAGCGCAATCTTCTTGCCCTTGAGCTTGTCGAAGCCGCCCTCCTTCTTCGCGATGTGCTGCACCAGGATGTCGGCCGCGTCCCAGTAGGTGCCAGTCAGGATGAAGTTCCACTTGAACACGTTGCCGTCGGCGCTGTCGCTGCGGCCGTAGCCGGCGGTGATCAGCGGGATCTTGTCGACCGGCGCCTTCTCGGTGAGCGCGAACGTGATGCCGGTGGACAGCGGCTGGAACAGCGTCGCGCCACCGTTCTTGTTCTTCAGGCGCTCGTAGCACTCGACGCCGCGGTCGGTCGCGTAGCCGGTCTCGCACTCCTCCCACGTGATCTTCACGCCGTTGATGCCGCCCTTGGCGTTGACGAGCTTGAAGTAGTCGACGTAGCCGTTGGCGAACGGCACGCCGTTGGGCGCGTAGGCGCCGGTGCGGTAGACCAGCGCCGGGAAGAACTGCTCCTGCGCCTGCGCGTAGGCGCCGGTCGCGACGCTGCCGAGGCCGGCAGCCATGATGGCGGTCGCGACGGCAAAGGACTTCAGTTTCATGTCTGCCTCCAGAGGATGTGGAACAACAACGTGTGCACTCGTCAGTGCTCGGGGCGCCGCCCGTCGACGGCGAATCGCTCAATCAGTGCGGGAACGGCCACAGGCGCAGCTTCTCCTTGCCGATCGACCACAGCCGCGCCAGCCCGTGCGGTTCGACGATGAGGAAGAAGACGATCAGCGCGCCGAAGATCATGAACTCGGTGTGCGCGACGGCGGCGGTGCTGATCTCGACGCCGACGAGGTGTCCGAGCACGGGCAGGAACTGGTTCAGGAAGATCGGCAGGATCACGATGAACGCCGCGCCGAAGAAGCTGCCCATGATCGAGCCGAGACCGCCGATGATGATCATGAACAGCAGCTGGAACGAGCGGTCGATCGAGAACGCCGCCGGCTCCCACGCGCCCAGATGCACGAAGCCCCACAGCGCGCCGGCGACGCCGACGATGAACGAGCTGACGGCGAACGCGGTGAGCTTCGCGTAGACCGGCCGGATACCGATCACCGACGCGGCGACGTCCATGTCTCGGATCGCCATCCACTCGCGGCCGATGTGGCTGCGCACCAGGTTCTTCGCCAGCAGAGCGAACACGATCAGGAAGCCCAGGCACAGGAGGTACTTCTCGTGCGGTGTGTCGATCGGGATGCCGAACGCCGACAGGTTCGACACCGACACCGAACCCGACGACGAGTAGTTGGTGAACCAGCCGATGCGCAGGAACGCCCAGTCCCAGAAGAACTGCGCCGCCAGTGTCGCCACGGCGAGGTACAGGCCCTTGATGCGAAGGCTCGGGATGCCGAACAGCACGCCGATCACGGTCGCGCACACGCCGCCGAGCAGGATCGCAACCACTGTCGGCATGCCGTCGACGCGGATCATGAAGTTGTAGGCCGCATACGCGCCCACTGCCATGAACGCGCCGGTGCCCAGCGAGATCTGGCCGCAGTAGCCGACGAGAATGTTCAGGCCCAG
>JALOSD010000035.1 GCA_025458585.1 Burkholderiaceae bacterium
CGCTCGTCGTCCGCGCGCGCCTCGGCGAGCTCGTCGAGCTGCGCCTGGTAGGCCGCGAGCGTGCGCGCACCGCCCGCGCCACGGTGCAGACGATCGGCGCAGTGCTGCTGCCAGCGCGCATGCTCGTCGTCGGTCAGGGTCGCCGGGAAGTTGCGCGCGCGGTAGCGGAACAACAGTTCGTCGAGTCGCGGGTCGTCGAACGCCGGGCGGCGCGCGGCGAGTTCGTCGGCTCCCAGCGCCCGCAGGCGCTCGAGCGAGCGGCGGTCGGCGTCGCCGACGAAGCCGCCGTACAGATCCTCGTCGACGTCGACCGGGCCGTCGGCGGCGGGGCGGGCGAAGACCTCCGGCCACAGTGCCTGCAGCGACGGCGCGAGGCGCCTCGCCTCGTCGAGGTGGCGCGCAACGCGCCCGGCGTCGACGCCCCAGCGCTCGGCCATCGCCGGCGTCAGCACCTTCGGGTTGCCGATCACGACCGGCGCGCGGTTGAGGTGGATCGTCTTCAGCGGCAGCCGCTCGACGCCGTCGGGCAGTTCGTCGCGGCGCGTGAACAGACGCGCACGCACCTCGTCGGCGCCCAGCCCGTCGAGCGCCCGCGGGTCCTCGGCCAGGTCCCAGGCGATGACCTCGTTGCGGTTCGTCGGGTGCGTCGCCAGCGGCCAGACGAGCGCGAGGCACCCGCGCTCGACCGCGTAGCGCCCCGAGACGTGCAGCAGCGGCACGCCGGCGCGCTGCGCGGCCGCGATCTCGTCGGCCACCGCCTGCTTGCCGCGGCGCTCGAGCAGGAACGTCCAGAGCTTGGGCTTCGTCGTGCGCAGCAGCCTGGCCAGGGCGATCGTCGCACGCACGTCGCTCAGCGCATCGTGCGCCGAGTCGTGGGCCAGCCCGTTGGCGGCCGTGAGCTTCTCGAGGCGGAACGTCACGCGACCGTCGTCGCCCGCCGGCCACGCGATGCCCTCGGGGCGCAGCGCGTAGGTGCAGCGCACGACGTCGAGCAGGTCCCAGCGTCCGCAGCCGTTCTTCCACTCGCGGGCATACGGCTCGATCAGGTTGCGCCAGAACAGGAAGCGCGTCACCTCGTCGTCGAAGCGCATCGAGTTGTAGCCGACGCCCACCGTCCCCGGCGCGGCGAGCTCGGCCTCGACGGCGGCGGCGAACGCGTGCTCGGGCAGGCCGTGCTCGAGCGCGTGCTGCGGCGTGATGCCGGTCAGCAGGCAGCTCTCGGGGTCGGGCAGCACGTCGGGCGCCGGCTGGCAGTAGTGCATCACGGGCGGCGCGATCTCGTTCAGCTCGGCGTCGGTGCGCACGCCCGCGAACTGCGCAGGGCGGTCACGCCGCGGGTCGCGACCGAAGGTCTCGTAGTCGTGCCAGAAGAAGGTGAACGCATCCATCGGGTGGACGATAGCGCAGACCCGCTGAAGCATCGGCTAAGCTTGTCGTCCTGCCCGTTCTTCCGCTCTGGAGACCCCGAATGACGCGTGCCATCAACTTCAGCGCCGGCCCCGCCGCGCTGCCCGAACCGGTGCTCCAGCGTGCCGCCGAGGAGATGCTCGACTGGCGCGGCTCGGGCATGTCGGTGATGGAGATGAGTCACCGCGGCAAGGAGTACATGGCGATCCACGCGCAGGCCGAGGCCGACCTGCGCGAGCTGCTCGCGATCCCCTCGAACTACAAGTTGCTGTTCATGCAGGGCGGCGCGATCGCGCAGAACGCCATCGTGCCGATGAACCTGCTGCGCGGGCGCACGAGCGCCGACTACGTGCACACGGGGGAGTGGTCGAAGAAGTCGATCCAGGAGGCCAAGAAGTACTGCGAGGTGCGCATCGCCGCCACCGCCGAGGCGAGCCGGTTCACGAAGGTGCCGCCGCGCGCGGAGTGGCAGCTCGACCCCAACGCCGCCTACGTGCACATCTGCGCCAACGAGACGATCGGCGGCGTCGAGTACCACTGGACGCCCGACACCGGGGACGTGCCGCTGGTGGCTGACATGTCGAGCAACATCCTCTCGCGCCCGGTCGACGTGAGCCGCTACGGGCTGATCTACGCCGGCGCGCAGAAGAACATCGGCCCGGCGGGGCTGACGATCGTCATCGTGCGCGACGACCTGATCGGCCAGGCGCTGCCCGTCACGCCGTCGGTGTTCGACTACCAGCAGGCGGCCGACAACGACTCGATGCTCAACACGCCACCCACCTACGCGATCTACATCGCCGGGCTCGTGTTCCAGTGGCTGAAGGACCAGGGTGGGCTCGACGCGATCGAGGCGCACAACGAGCTCAAGGCAGCCCTGCTGTACGACTTCCTCGACGCCAGCGGCTTCTACTCGAGCCCGGTGTCGAAGGCCGACCGCTCGCGCATGAACGTGCCGTTCAAGCTGAAGGACGACGCGCTCGACGACGCGTTCCTGAAAGGCGCGAAGGAGCGCGGCATGGTGCAGCTCAAGGGCCACCGCTCGGTGGGCGGCATGCGCGCGTCGATCTACAACGCGATGCCGATCGAGGGCGTGCAGGCGCTGGTCGACTACATGAAGGAGTTCGAGGCGCGCCATGGCTGAGGGCCGTGGCGAACGCCTGCGCGTGCAGGTGCTCAACCAGATCTCGGCGCAGGGCCTGAAGCGCCTGCCGGCCGAGCGCTACGAGGTCGGCAAGGAGGTGGGCGACCCAGACGCGATCCTGCTGCGCTCGGCCGACCTGCACCACGCGCCGATCCCGGCCAGCGTGAAGGCCATCGCGCGCGCCGGGGCCGGCACCAACAACATCCCGGTGGCAGCGATGAGTGCGCGCGGCGTGCCGGTGTTCAACGCGCCGGGCGCGAACGCCAACGCCGTCAAGGAGCTCGTGATCGCTGGCATGCTGATGGCGGCCCGCAATCTGCCGGCGGCGCTGCGCTTCGTCGCCACGCTCGACGCGAAGGCGCCCGATCTCGAGAAGGCCGTCGAGGACGGCAAGAAGGCCTTTGCCGGCTTCGAGCTCGGGGGACACACGCTGGGCATCGTCGGGCTGGGCAAGATCGGCTGCCTGGTGGCCGACGCGGCAATCAAGCTCGGCATGGACGTGATGGGCTACGACCCGCACATCACGGTCGACGCCGCGTGGAGCCTGCCGTCGCAGGTGAAGAAGGCGGCCAGCGTCGCCGACGTGCTGAAGCACTCGCACTTCGTCACGCTGCACGTGCCGCTCGTCGAGGCGACCCAGCACCTGGTCGGCGCCGACAACGTCGGCCTGATGCGACCGGGCGCGGTGCTGCTGAACTTCTCGCGCGAGGGCGTCGTCAACGACGACGCCGTCGTCGCCGCGCTCGAGCGCAAGGCGCTCGGCGCCTACGTCTGCGACTTCCCTAACCCGGCCATCCACGGCCACGAGCGCGTGATCGCGCTGCCGCACCTCGGCGCGTCGACGCGCGAGGCGGAGGAGAACTGCGCGCGCATGGTGATCGACCAGCTGCGCGACTATCTCGAGCACGGGCAGGTCGACTACGCCGTCAACTTCCCGAGCGTGACGATGGCGCGCGAATCGGCCTGGCGCGTCGCGATCGCCAACGCGAACGTGCCGAACATGCTCGGCCAGATCTCGACGACGATGGCGCACGCCGGCCTGAACATCCACAACATGGTCAACAAGTCGCGCGGCGAGATGGCCTACACCCTCGTCGACGTCGACAGCCCGGTCGCCGACGCCGCGCTGGCCGACCTCAGGCGCATCGACGGCGTGCTCAGCGTACGCTACCTCCCCGAGCCTGCTGCCTGAGACAGGTGGACGCCGCGCCGCTCGACGACTTCCGTGCCGGCCTGCGCCGCTTCGTCGAGCGCGAGGTCGCGCCTCACGTCGAGGCATGGGACGAAGCCGGCGAGTTCCCGCGCGGGCTCTACCGGCGAGCCGCGGCCCTCGGCCTGCTCGGCCTCGGCTACCCCGAGGCCTATGGCGGCACGCCGTGCGACCTGGCGACGCGGATGGTCGCCGTCGAGGAGATCGCGCGCGCTGGCAGCGGCGGCCTGCTGGCGAGCCTGTTCTCGCACAACATCGGCCTGCCGCCCATCCTGGCCGCGGGCAGCGAAGCGCTGAAGGCCCGTGTGATCCCGCCGGTGCTGGGGGGCGACAAGATTGCGGCCCTGGCGGTGACCGAGCCCGGAGGCGGCTCCGACGTCGCGCGGTTGGCAACCCTCGCCCGGCGCGACGGCGACCACTACATCATCGAGGGCGAGAAGGTCTTCATCACCTCGGGCATGCGCGCCGACTGGCTGACGGTGGCCGTGCGCACCGGCGGCGCCGGCGCCGGCGGCCTGTCGCTGCTGGCGGTGCCGGGCGACGCACCGGGCCTGTCGCGTACGCCGCTGAGGAAGATGGGCTGGTGGTGCAGCGACACCGCGCACCTGCGCTTCGACGGCGTGCGCGTGCCGGCGGACCACCTGATCGGCGACGAGCACGGCGGCTTTCGCCTGATCATGGAAAACTTCAACGGCGAGCGCCTCGTGCTCGCCGCCGGCGCCGTCGCCTTCGCGCAGGTCGCGTACGACGAAGCCCTGGACTGGGCGCGTCAGCGCCGCACCTTCGGCCACGCCCTCGTCGAGCACCAGGTGATCCGCCACAAGCTGATGGACATGCGCATGCGCATCGTCGCCAGCCGCGCGCTGCTGCACGACGTGGCGCGGCGCATGGAGTCGGCCGGCGACCGCGCGCCCGACGCCGAGACGGTGGCCGACCTGTGCCTGCTGAAGAACCACGCCACCGCGACGATGCAGGCGTGCGCCGACGCGGCGGTGCAGATCCTCGGCGGCATGGGCTACATGCGCGGCACGAAGAGCGAGCGCATCTACCGCGAGGTCAAGGTGATGACGATCGGCGGCGGCACCGACGAGATCATGAAGGAACTTGCCGCGCGGCAGCTGGGGATCTGAATGCCTCGCTTCTCGACGCTCAAGCTCGCGGTGCGCGATTGCATCGCGACGATCACGCGCAATCGCCCCGAACGCCTGAACGCGGTCGACGACCGCATGCCGGCCGCGCCCGACGCGCGCTCGACCTGGTCGCACGACGTGACCGGCAAGCGCACAGCGGCGCGGCGCAGGCGCTGAGGCCCGCCCCCCGCGCCCGGCTACGCCGGCCGCCCATGGCGCCCGGCGCCGCCGACGAAGCGCCCGGCGCCAGCGCGGCTTTCGCCCGACTCGAGCGTCGCAAGGCCGAGCGCGAACTCGTGCGCGAGCGCGTCGCGCAGCGGCAGTCCGGCCTGCGACTTGACGCTGGCGAGATCCGAGCGCAGGCAGGTCGGCGGCAGCGCCGCGAGCTGCCGCGCGAGCTCGAGTGCGGCGTCGAGCGCGGTCTGCCCCGGCGCGGCGCGCCGGTTCGCCAGCCCCATTCCGAGCGCCTCGTCGGCGTCGACCGCGCGGCCGGTGAGGATCAGGTCGAGCGCCCTGCTCTCGCCGATCAGCCGCGGCAGCCGCACCGTGCCGCCGTCGATCAGCGGCACGCCCCAGCGACGGCAGAACACGCCGAACACGGCCGTATCGTCGACGACACGCAGGTCGCACCACAGCGCGAGCTCCATGCCGCCGGCCACCGCGTGGCCGCTCACGGCCGCGATCACCGGCTTGGCCAGCTGCAGCCGCGTCGGCCCCATCGGGCCATCGGCGTCGAGGTCGTCCTCGAGCGGGTTCATCCGCTCGCCGCCCTCGGCCACCGCCGTCAGGTCGGCGCCGGCGCAGAACGTGCCGCCAACGCCGGTGAGCACCGCGACCCGGGCGTCGGCGTCGGCGTCGAAGGCTCGAAATGCCTGGGCCAGCGCACGCGCCGTCGGGCCGTCGACCGCGTTGCGCACATCGGGCCGGTTCAGCGTCACGGCCCATACCGGGCCGTGGACGTCGATGCGTACCGTCTCCATCGTGACACCTCCTCGGGCGTTTCTGCGGGTTTCCTCGCGCACGATGCACGCGATGGTTTCGCTACAAATGCGCGTCCCGAACCCCCGCATTGTCCGTCGCCACCCGAGGCATCGTTTGCAGGTCCTGCAGGTACTCGTCAGCGGCATCGCCCAGGGCTGCATCTACGGCCTCATCGCGCTGGGCTTCGTGCTCATCTACAAGGCCACCGAGGCGGTCAGCTTCGCCCAGGGCGAGCTGATGATGCTCGGCGCCTTCCTCGGCCTCGTGCTGCTGACCGTACTGGGCTTCCCGTTCTGGATCACGGTGCCAGCCGTGATCGCCGCGATGGCGCTGCTCGGCTTCGGCGTCGAGCGCGTCGTGATCCGCCCGATCCTCGGCCAGCCGGCGTTCTCGATCGTGATGCTCACGATCGGCATCGGCTACGTCGCGCGCGGCGCGGTGACGATGATCCCGGTGATCGGCACCGAGACGCACACGCTGCCGGTGCCATACAAGGACGCCGTGATCCCGGTCGGCGGCGTCGTGCTCGCGGTCGAGCAGCTCGTCGTGATCGCCGCCACCGCGTTGCTGTGCGGGCTGCTCTACCTGATGTTCAGCCGCAGCAAGGTCGGCATCGCGATGCAGGCGGCGTCGCAGAACCAGCTCGCCGCCTATTACATGGGCATCCCGGTGAAGAAGCTCAACGGCGTCGTCTGGGCGCTGGCAGCGATGGTGGCCGCCGTCGCGGGCCTGCTGCTCGCGCCGATCACCTTCGTGCACGCCAACATGGGCTTCATCGGCCTGAAGGCGTTCCCGGCGGCGGTGGTCGGCGGCTTCGGCAGCCTGCCGGGCGCAATCGTCGGCGGGCTGATCATCGGCGTCGTCGAGTCGCTGGCCGGCTTCTACCTGCCCGAGGGCTTCAAGGACGTCGCCGCCTACGTCGTCGTGCTGCTCGTTCTGATGATCAAGCCGAACGGCCTGTTCGGCGAGAACCTGCGCAAGAAGGTCTGAGGACTGGCCGCGATGCGCTTCATCTTCAAGACCAGCTACGACCAGGACATCCGCCTGGCCAAGCACGGCGGGCACAAGTTCTGGTACGGGCTGCTGCTGGTCGCCCTCGTGACCGCGCCTTGGTGGCTGGAGTCGTACGGCCTGGCGCAGCTGACGTTCATCCTGATCTACGGCATCGTCGGCCTCGGGCTGATGCTGCTCGCCGGCTTCACCGGCCTGTTCTCGATCGGCCATGCCGCGTTCCTCGGCGTCGGCGCCTACACGCAGGCGGTGCTGGCGGCGCAGGGCTGGCCGTTTCCGCTGTCGCTCGCCGCCGCGGCGGGTCTGTCGGCGATCGTCGGCGCCGTCGTCGGGCTGCCTGCGCTGCGCGTCAAGGGCATCTACCTCGGCATCGCGACGCTGGCGTTCGGCTTCATCGTCGAGGAGGTGCTCGCTCGCTGGGAGAGCGTCACCGGCGGCAACGCCGGGCTGATGGTCGGCCAGCCGCAGATGTTCGGCTGGACGGTCGGCTCGGGCGCGCCGTTCTACTTCCTGTGCCTCGTGATCGCGGTCGCGTGCACGCTGGCGGTGCTGAACCTGCTGCGCTCGCCCACCGGCCGCGCCTTCGTCGCGATCCGCGACAGCGAGATCTCGGCGCAGAGCATGGGCATCCACCTCGCCTACTACAAGACGCTGAGCTTCGCGATCAGCGCGGCGCTGGCGGGCATCGGCGGCGCGCTGTACGCGCACATGATCCGCTTCCTGAGCCCCGACCAGTTCAACATCATCCAGTCGATCGACCTGCTGCTGATGGTCGTCATCGGCGGGCTGGGCAGCGTGCACGGTGCCTTCCTCGGCGCGATCTTCCTGATCGGCATGCCGCAGGCGATCAGCGCGTTCAAGGACGTGCTGCCCGAGGCGATCGGCAACGCACCGGGCCTGAAGGCGGTGATCTACGGCGCCGTGCTGATCGCCTTCGTGCTGTTCGAACCGATGGGGCTGTACGGACGCTGGCTGAAGGTCCGCGCGTGGTTCCAGCTCTTCCCCTTCTACCGCAAGGGCCTGTTCAAGCGGCAGAAGGCGTTCCAGAAATCAGACCGGCTGCGCTAGCGATGCAGGACGTGCTGCTCTCGGCGAAGAAGCTGCAGGTGCGCTTCGGCGGCGTACTGGCGGTCAACGACGTCAGCTTCGACGTGCGCCGCGGCGAGGTGTTCACGCTGATCGGCCCCAACGGCGCCGGCAAGACGACGGTGTTCAACCTCATCAGCCGCATCTACACGCCCACCTTGGGCTCGATCGCCTTCGAAGGGCAGGACCTGCTCGCCGTGCCGCCGCACAGGGTCGCGCCGCTCGGCATCGCGCGCACGTTCCAGAACATCGAGCTGTTCGAGCACGCGACCGTGCTGCAGAACCTGCTGATCGGCCGCCACGTGCACCGCACGAGCGGGCTGTTCAGCGAAATGCTGTTCCTGCCCAAGGTACGCGCGGCCGAGCGCGCGACGCGCGAGAAGGTCGAGGAGGTGATCGACTTCCTCGACCTGCAGCACTACCGCGACACGATGGTCGCCGGGCTGCCCTACGGCGTGCGCAAGGTCGTCGAGCTCGCGCGCGCGCTGGCCACGGGCCCGAAGCTGCTGCTGCTCGACGAACCCTCCTCCGGCCTGAACGTCGAGGAGACGGGCGACATGGCGTTCTGGATCCAGGACATCGTCGCAGACCTCGGCATCACGGTGCTGATGGTCGAGCACGACATGAGCCTGGTCTCGCGCGTGTCGGACCGCGTGCTGGCGATGAACCAGGGCGAGGTGCTGGCGCTGGGCACGCCGGCCGAGGTGCAGGCGCACCCGGGCGTCGTCGAGGCCTACCTCGGCACCGCCGACGACGCGTCGTCGCTGCGGAGACGATGATGGCCGAGGTCATCCTCAAGCTCAGCAACGTCGAGAGCGCTTACGGCCCGATCAAGGCGATCCGCGGCGTGAGCCTGCAGGTCGAGCATGGGCAGATCGCGACCGTGCTCGGCAGCAACGGCGCGGGCAAGACGACGATCCTGAAGACGATCAGCGGCATCATCGACCCGCGCAAGGGCACGGTCGAGTTCAAGGGCCGCAACATCACGGCGCAGGACCCGGCGTTCATCGTGCAGCAGGGGCTGGTGCACGTGCCCGAGGGGCGCGAGGTGTTCCCGCTGCTGTCGGTGCGCGACAACCTGCTGATGGGCGCGTACACGCGCACCGACCGCGACGCGGTGGCGCGCGACATGGAGGCCGTGTTCGGCTACTTCCCGATCCTGAAGGAGCGCGAGAAGCAGGACGCCGGGCTGCTGTCGGGCGGCCAGCAGCAGATGCTCGCGATCAGCCGTGCGCTGATGGCCGCGCCCGAGCTGATCCTGCTCGACGAGCCGAGCCTGGGCCTGAGCCCCAAGCTGACCAAGGAGATCTTCGAGATCGTCGTGCGCATCAACCGCGAGCGCGGCACGACGATGCTGCTCGTCGAGCAGAACGCCAACATGGCGCTCAACGCCGCCGACTACGGCTACGTGCTCGAGAACGGCCGCATCGTGATGGAGGACACCTGCGAGCGCCTGCGCGAGAAGGCGGACATCAAGGAGTTCTACCTCGGCATGAAGGAGGTCGGGGCGCGCGGCGAGCGGCGGTGGAAGAAGAAGAAGACGTGGCGATGAACGGGTTGTGGGATCTGGCACGAGTAGCGGACACCCCGGTGCCCCGGACACCGGGACAGACCGTGGCCGAGGTGTTCCTCAACGCCGTGCGCGAGCGCGGCGACCGCGTGTGGATGCGCGAGAAGAAGCTCGGCCTGTGGCGCGAGTGGACGTGGAACGAGGCCGCCGTCGCGGTGCGCGAGATCGCGCTGGGCCTGGCCGCGCTCGGCCTGCAACCGGGCGAGCGCGTCTCGATCCTCGCCAACACCCGGCTCGAGTGGATGCTGGCCGACCTCGGCACGCTGTGCTCCGGCGGCGTGTCCAACGGCATCTATCCGACCGACAGCCCGGTGCAGGTCGAGTATCTGTGCAGCGACTCCGACACGCGCGTGATCTTCGTCGAGGACGAGGAGCAGCTCGACAAGGTGCTCGAGGTGCGCGAGCGTCTGCCGCGCCTGGCGAAGATCGTCGTCTTCGACATGGAGGGCCTGCACCGCTTCGAGGATGCGATGGTGCTCAGCCTCGACGTGCTGCGCAGCATGGGCCGCGAGCACGACCGCGCGTATCCCGGCCTGTTCGACGAGAGGATCAAGAGCCGCCGGCCGGACGACCTCGCGATCCTCGTCTATACCTCGGGCACCACCGGAAAGCCCAAGGGCGCGATGCACCTGCACCGCGGACTCGTCTACACCATGCAGCAGGCCGCGATCGCCTTCCCCCGCCTCGAGCGCGACGAGCGCATGTGCTTCCTGCCGCTGTGCCACATCTTCGAGCGCATGGTCGGGGCGTACTTCTCCGTCTACACCGGCGCGGTCCTCAACTTCGTCGAGAACCCCGACACGGTGCCCGAGAACGTGCGCGAGATCTCGCCGACGGTGTTCGCGGCCGTACCGCGCGTGTGGGAGAAGTTCTACTCGGCGGTGATGATCGCGCTGCAGGAGTCCAGCCGCACGCAGCAGCTCGCGTATGGGTGGGCGATCGGCGTCGGGGGGCGTGTCGCCGATCTCGTGCTCGGCGGCAAGCCCGTGCCCGCGAGCCTCAAGCTGCAGTTCGTGCTGGCACGCTGGCTCGCGCTCGACAACGTGCGACGGCTGATCGGCATCCATCAAGCGCGGTACCTGCTCACCGGCGCGGCGCCGATCGCGCCCGACCTGATCCGCTGGTACCTCTCGCTCGGCGTGCCGATGCTCGAGGGCTGGGCGATGACCGAGAACTGCGCACTCGGCACGATCAACCGACCCGAGTCGATCAAGGTCGGCACGATCGGGCGTGCGGCCGACGGCACCGAGGTGCGCATCGACCCGGCCACCGGCGAGATCCTGGCGCGCGGGCCGAACGTCTTCGCCGGCTACCTGAACCTGCCCGACAAGACCGCCGAGACGATCGACGCCGACGGCTGGCTGCACACCGGGGACGTCGGCACCGTCGACGAGGAAGGGTTCTTCCGCATCACCGACCGGATGAAGGACATCATCATCACGGCCGGAGGCAAGAACATCACTCCGAGCGAACTCGAGAACGAGCTGAAGTTCTCGCCGTACGTCACCGACGCGGTCGTGATCGGCGACAAGCGGCCGTACCTCACGGTGTTGATCATGATCGACCAGGAGAACGTCGAGAAGTACGCGCAGGACCACGACGTGCCGTTCTCGAACTACGCCAGCCTGACGCGGGCGAAGCAGGTGCAGGACTTGATCCAGCGCGAGATCGACCAGGTCAACGCCAAGTTCGCGCGCGTCGAGCAGATCAAGGCGTTCCGCCTGATCGAGACGCAGCTCACCGCCGAGGACGAGGAACTGACCCCGACGATGAAGCTCAAG
>JALOSD010000238.1 GCA_025458585.1 Burkholderiaceae bacterium
CAGGAGCTGTACGCGGCGCTCGAGGGATGGACGGCGCGCGAGGGCGCGCGCTGGCTGCGCCTGGGCGTCGTCGCGGGCAACGTGCGCGCCGAGCGCTTCTGGGCTGCCCGCGGCTTCGCCGTGGTGCGCGTACGCGAGGGCGTCGACACGGGCGGGCGCCTCAACGACGTGCGCGTGCTCGTCAAGCCGCTGGCCGGGGACGACGCGGCCACCTACCTCGGCCTCGTGCCGCGCGACCGCCCGGATTCGACGCTGCCCTGAACGCGGCCGTCACGGGCCGGCCGCGCATCGTGCGTTCAGCGCGGCGGCCCGCCCTTGCCGTGGCCGCGCCCCTTGCCCTTGCCGGGGTGCGCCTGGTCCCAGGTCGTGAGTACCCAGCCTTCCTGCACGAAGTACACGGGCTGGTTGCACGCGTTGTAGAGCCGGCAGTGCTTGCCCCAGTCCTTCGCGTGGCCCGGGGGCACGTAGAGGTACACCGGGCGCATCGGCACCGGCGCGGGCACGATGACGACCGGGCGCGGGTAGAGCACGGGCGGCGGCGGGGCGGTACCGATCTCGATGCGGCCGTACACGCCCGGCTCGCGGATCGTGATGCCGACCCCGACGTCGACCGCCGCCTTCGCAGGCGGCGCCGTGAGCGTCGCGAGCGCGGCCAGCGGCGGCAGGGCCCAGCGGGCGAGGTCGAGGCGCAGGCGGGCGGTACGGGTCATGTCGGGGCTCCTCGGAGGTCACTACGTGTTCGACGCAGTTTGGACCCCGGCGGCGGACCTTTGTGCCCGGGCGCGGCGCAAGAGGGGTGACCGGATGTATCCGGCGGGCGCGACGCCCCGCGCTCAGCCGCCCGGGCGCACGCCGAACAGCGACGCGAGCAGCGTGAACGTGACGAACGCCGTCGCCGTCGACGCGAGGATGATGCGCGCGACGCGCCCGTTGTCGGCGCCGTAGCGCTCGGCGAGCAGCGAGACGTTGCTTGCGCTCGGCAGTGCGGCGGCGAGCGTCAGCACCGTGAGCTGGAAGCCCGACAGCGGCGCGCCGAGCGCAACGGCCGCCGCGCCGACGGCGAACACGAGCAGCGGGTGCAGGAACAGCTTGATCGCCGCCACCGGCAGATACAGCGCCGGCGGCGTGCGCGTGTGCGCGTGCAGCCCGGCGCGCCACAGCACGGCGCCGATCGTGAACAGTGCCACCGGCGTCGCCGAGTCGGCGAGCATCTTGACGACGGCGTCCACCGGCCCCGGCAGCGAGAAGCCCGCCACCGAGAACACGGCGCCGGCGGCGATCGCCCACGGCAGCGGGTTGGCGAGCGTGCCGCGCAGCGTCTTCAGTGCCGCGTCGCGCGCGCCGTGGCCGCTCGCGTCGTGCGCCTGCGCGAGCGCGATGCACAGCGACGAGGTGACGAACAGGTCGGCGAGGATGATCGAGATCGTCGGCCCCGCCGCCGCCGGCCCGAGCAGCGCGGCGAGCAGCGGCACGCCCATGAAGCCGGTGTTCGGAAACGCCGCCACCAGCGCGCCGAACGCGGCGTCCTTCAGGTTCACGCGCTCGCCGAGCGTGAACACGACGGTGACGAACACGATCAGCAGCGCGCAGACGATCCACACCACCAGCACGACCGGGTTCAGCAGGTCGAACAGCGGGGTGCCGCTGCCGAAGCGGAACAGCATCGCCGGCAGCGCGAAATAGAGCACGTAGGCGTTCAGCCCCGGGATCGCCGACTCGGGCAGCACACGCTGGCGCGCCGCGAGGTAGCCGGCGAGCACGAGGGCGAAGAACGGGACGGTGACGGCGAGGACGGCCTGCATCGGGGCCGCAGTATCGCAACCGCGCCCGCCGTCGCGGCCGGCGGCGGCCGCGGGCACGTATGCTCCGGCCCCCGCGTTCCACTGCCACCGAGGATGCCCATGGCCGACCGCAAGCCCGGCTTCCTGCGCCGTTTCTTCGCCGCCTTCTGGGGCGTCGTCGATGGCACGCGCAGGCTGCTGCTGAACCTGATCTTCCTCGTCATCCTGGTCGCCGTCACTGGCGCCGCGCTGTGGTGGGCGACCACAGGCGGCGTGTCGCCCCTCGAGGAGAAGACGACGCTCGTGCTCGACCTGAAAGGCCCGCTCGTCGAGCAGCCCCGCGGCGCGCGCCTGCGCGACCCGCTCGGCCTCGCCGGCGCCGGCGAGTCGACCGTCGTGCTGCGCGACGTGCTCGCGGTGCTCGACGCCGCGGCGCGCGACCCGAACGTCACCGGTGCGCTGCTGCTGCTCGACGACTTCGGCGGCGGCGGGCCGGCGTCGCTGCGCGAAGTCGCGGCGGCCGTCGAGCGCTTCAAGGCTGCGGGCAAGCCGGTCGTCGCGTGGGGCACGTCGTTCGACCAGCGCGCGTACTTCGTCGCCGCGCACGCGAGCGAGGTCTGGCTGCACCCGATGGGCGCCGTCGTGCCCACCGGCTACGGGCGGCTGCGCACCTACTGGCGCGGCGCGTTCGACCGCTACGGCATCACGCCCAACGTCGTGCGCGCCGGGCGCTACAAGAACGCCGCCGAGGTGTTCTCCGACACCGGCCCGTCGCCCGAGACGCGCGAGAGCGAGGCCTTCGTGCTCGACGCCTTGTGGGCCGACTGGATCGCCGCCGTCGAGCAGGCGCGCAAGCTGCCGGCGGGCACGATCCAGGCGCTGATCGACGAGGCACCGCAGCGCCTGGCCGCCGCCGGCGGCGACGCCGCGCGGCTCGCGCTCGAGGCCAAGCTCGTCGACGCGCTGCGCACGCGCGACCAGCTGCGCGAGCGCCTGGTCGAGCGCGGCGCCGAGGACGCCAAACACCACACGTTCCGCCAGGTGTCGTTCGGCGGCTACCTCGCGCGCGTGAAGCCCGCCGCCGGTGGCGACGCCGTCGGCGTCGTCGTCGCCGAGGGGGCGATCACCGACGGCGACGCGCCGCCGGGGCGCATCGGCGGGCGTTCGACCGCCGACCTGATCCGCACGGCGCGCCACGACGATCGCGTGAAGGCGATCGTGCTGCGCATCGACTCGCCCGGCGGCAGCGCGCTCGGCAGCGAGCTGATCCGGCGCGAGGTCGAGCTCGCGCGTGCGGCCGGAAAGCCCGTCGTCGCGTCGATGGGCGACGTCGCGGCCTCGGGCGGCTACTGGATCGCGATGGCGGCCGACGAGATCGTCGCCGACCCGGCCACCGTCACCGGCTCGATCGGCGTCGTCGGCCTGCTGCCGACCGCCGAGGGCGTGATGGAGCGCTTCGGCCTGCACGCCGAGGGCCACGCGACGACGTGGCTCGCGACCGCGTACGACCCGCGCAACCGCACGCCGCAGCAGATCGACGAGGTGGCGCAGGGGCGCATCTGGACCGGCGCGCAGGCGCTCGAACGCGGCCTCGTCGACCGCACCGGCAGCCTCGGCGACGCGATCCGCGCCGCTGCCACGCGCGCGCAGCTGTCCGAGGGACACGCGGTGCGTTACCTCGAGCGCGACCGCGGCCGGCTGGCGCGCCTCGTCGAATGGCTCGGAGGCGACGCGCTGCTGCACGCGCTGGCCGCCGAGTGGCGCGCGGCCGTCGCGGCGCCGGTCGTGCCGCTGCCGGCCGAGGTCGCCGCGCCGCTGCTGCCGAGCGACGCCGCGTGGCTCGTCGAGCAGGCGCTGCAGCGGCCGTTCGCGCCGTTCGCGCACTGCCTGTGCGAGGCACCCTGAGGCGCCGCGCCGCCTTGCCCTGGCGCAAGGCTTCGGCGGTGTGCGCCCGGCATCATCGCGGCTGATCCCATGCCGCCGCCGCACCGCGTTCCGCCGCCGTCCGTTGCCACGCCGCCAGGCTGGCGCCTGCTGATCGCGCGCACCGAAGGGCGGCTGCTCGCCGTCGGGCTGGCGCTGACGCTGGCGATCGGCGCCGCGGTCGGCGTCGGGCTGATGCTCGCGCCGGCGCCCACGCTGAACTACGCCGCCGTGATCGGGCTGAACGTGGTGATCGGCCGCGGCGCCGGCATGAGCTTCGGCATCGCGAGCGGCATCGCCCCGCTCGAGCTGATCCTGCTCAACCTCGCGGTCGAGTCGGCGCAGGTGCTCGTGATCTATCCGCTGTTCGTGCTCGCGTGGCAGCAGCTGATCGACACGCGCCGCCTGCTGCCGCACCTCGAGCCGCTGCGCGCGGCGGCCGAGTCGGGACACGGCCGGGTGCGCCGCTTCGGCATCGTCGGCCTGTTCGCGTTCGTCTTCATGCCGTTCTGGATGACCGGGCCGGTCGTCGGCGCGATCATCGGCTTCCTGCTGGGCCTGCACACCGCCGTCAACCTGGCGACCGTGCTCACGGCCACCGCGCTCGCGATCGTCGCCTACGCCCGCCTGTTCGAGCAGATCGACGCCTGGACGTCGGCCGTGCATCCGTACGCGGTGTTCGCCATCATCGTCGCGCTGCTGGCGCTGGCGTGGATCGTGCAACGCTGGCTGCGCCGCCCGCCCGCGGCGCCGGCGGCGCCGCCCGCCGCCGTCTCGCCCGGATCGGCCGCCGGCACCGCCGCGGGCGAACCGCCGACCCCGACCTGAGCGTTCCACCGGGGCGGCTATCATCCGCGCCCCTCGCGATCCGCACCCGATGGCCGAACCGCCCGCCACGCTGAACCCCGCCCAGCTCGCCGCCGTGCACCACCTCGCCGGCCCGTGCCTGGTGCTGGCTGGCGCCGGCTCGGGCAAGACGCGCGTCGTCACGCACAAGATCGCGCGCCTGTTGCAGGCCGGCCTCGAGCCGAAGCAGATCGCGGCGATCACGTTCACGAACAAGGCCGCGGCCGAGATGCGCGAGCGCGCGAAGGCGCTGGTGGGCCCGCGCGCGGCGAAGGACCTCGTCGTGTCGACCTTCCACAGCCTCGGCGTGCGCCTGCTGCGCGAGGACGGCGAGCGCGTCGGCCTCAAGCCCAACTTCTCGATCCTCGACAGCGACGACGTGCTCGGCGTGCTGCGCGACGCCGGCGGCACCACCGACGCCAAGACGGCGCGCCACTGGCAATGGGCGATCAGCCTGTGGAAGAACCAGGGCCTGAACGCCGCGCAGGCGATGGCCGCCGCGGGCAGCGACGACGAGGCGGTCGCCGCGAAGGTGATGCAGCGCTACGAGGAGCGCCTGTCGGCCTACCAGGCGGTCGACTTCGACGACCTGATCGGCCTGCCGCTGAAGCTGCTCGCCGCCGACGCCGAGGCGCGCGCGAAGTGGCAGGAGCGCTTCCGCCACGTGCTGGTCGACGAAGTCCAGGACACGAACGCGGTGCAGTACGCGCTGCTGAAGGCGATCGTCGACCACCCCGACGACCGGCGGCGCGGGCACTTCACCGCGGTCGGCGACGACGACCAGAGCATCTACGGCTGGCGCGGCGCGACGCTCGACAACCTCAAGCGCCTGCCGCAGGACTTCCCGGCGCTGAAGGTGATCCCGCTCGAGCAGAACTACCGCTCGACCGGTCACATCCTGCGCGCCGCCAACGCGGTGATTGCCGGCAACCCGAAGCTGTTCGACAAGAAGCTCTGGAGCGAACTCGGCGACGGCGAGCCGGTGCGCGTGATCGAGTGCGACGGCGAGGAGCACGAGGCCGAGCGCGCGGTGGCGTTCATCCAGTCGATCCGGGGGCAGGGCGGGGCGTCGAAGCTCGCCGACTTCGCCGTGCTGTACCGCGCCAACCACCAGGCGCGTGTCTTCGAGCAGAAGCTGCGCGCCGCGCAGATCCCGTACCGGGTCTCGGGCGGGCAGAGCTTCTTCGACCGCGCCGAGATCAAGGACCTGTGCGCGTGGCTGCGCCTGCTCGTCAACAGCGACGACGACCCGGCCTTCCTGCGGCACCCCGAAACGCGGCATCGGCCACACGACGCTGGGCAAGCTCGGCGAGTTCGCCGGCCGGTGGAAGACGAGCCTGTTCGAGTCGCTGTTCTCGCCCAGCCTCGAGACCGCGGTCGGGGCGAAGGCGCTCGCGGCGCTGCACGAGTTCGGCCGCTACGTCAACGACCTCGAGCACCGCGCCCGCCACACCGAGGGCGCGGAGGACGCGCGCGCGCTGCTGCTCGGCTGGCTGCAGGACATCGGCTACGAGCAGCACCTGCACGACGGCGAGGACAACGCCAAGCTTGCCGCCGCGCGCTGGAGCAACGTGCTCGACTTCGTCGACTGGATCGCGCGGCGCTGCGGCGGCGAGATCGTGCGGGACGGCGGCACGTTCGAGACCGAGCGCCAGAGCGTGCTGCAGGTCGCGCAGACGATCAGCGTGATCATCAGCCTGGCCGAGCGCGGCGACGATCAGGA
>JALOSD010000239.1 GCA_025458585.1 Burkholderiaceae bacterium
GCGCCGTGCGCGAGCGGCGCCATCAGCCCGGCGATGTTTTCGAGCAGCACCGGCAGCGGCAGCACGCACAGGTGGCGCTCGATGCCCAGCGGCGCGAGCACCTGCACCAGACCCTGCGCCACCGCCTGCATCGCGTCGCGTCGCAGGCACACGCCCTTGGGCACCCCGGTGGTGCCCGAGGTGAAAGTGATCTTCGCGGTGCCGTCGGGCAGTGCCGGCCGTGCACCGGGGGCCAAGGGCCACCACGCGACCGCCTCGCCCGCGATCGTGCCGGGCCGCGGTGCGCCCGGGGCGGCATCGGCGGCGAACGACAGGCCGGGTGCGGCGAGCAGCGTGTCGGCGCCGGTGGCGCGCAGCGCGTGGCGCTGCTGCGCGGCGGTGAAGAAAAGCGGCAGCGGCACGTGCACGATGCCGGCCTCGCTGGCCGCGAGGTCCGCCACCACCCACGCGGCGCCGTTGTCGAGCGCGGTGGCGAGCACGGCCGTGCCCTGGTCGCGCAGGCGCTGCGCGAGCGAGCGCACCTCGGCGCGCAGCGCGGCCGGCGGGCGAGCTGGCGCAGCGCCTGCGGCAGGTAGCCGGCGAGCACGACCGGCGAGTGGTCGTAGTACGTGCCCCAGCCTCGAGCGGCGTCGCCGAGCAGGTGGGGGTCGGCCCGGCCGAGGGCCAGCGGCGCGACGCCCAGGCGCACGAACAGGTGCCGCAGCTCCTCCGTCAGCGTGCTGACGACCCACTGGAACCCCTGTGCCGCGAGGTGCACGCCGAGCAGGCGGATCAGCTGCCGCCCTTCGCCGGCGCGGGCGGCGGCGAGGTGGCCGACCTCGACGATCGCCGGCCGCGGCGGTGCGCTGCCGGCCGCGGGGGCGAGCAGCTGCTCGACCGGCGCCTCGAGGTAGTGCTCCAGGAACAGCGGCCCGTCGCCGGCGCGCCGGTAGCCGGCGGCGGCCACGATGCCGTCGCCATCGTGCAGGCTGACGAGGCACGGCGCGAAGTCGCGCAGCGTGGCGTCGAAGCGTCTGGCGAACACGCCGGCGACGAAGGCCTCGACCTCGGCGCGGCCGGGGTCGCCTCGCCGGTGGACGTGCAGCCGGGGCGCAGGGGTTGTGTCGGGCGGCGTGGAGGCGGCGTCGGCGCTGGCGCGGTTCATCGAGGGTCCGTGATGCTCCCGACCCGGGCGGGGTCGGCTGCATGCATCGTCGGCGCCTTCGATTAACCGGCGATTAAGCGTCGGCGCCCGCCTTCAGCCGCTCGAGTTCCTCGCCGAGCTCGAGCCAGCGTTCCTCGAGCATCGCCACCTCGGCGGCGACGTGGTTCAGGCGCCGCCCGAGTTCGGCGACCTGCGCGCCGTCGACGCCCGGCGCCGACAGCGCGGCCTCGACCTCGTGGCGCTCGGCGCCGAGCACGGCCAGGCGCTTGTCGATGCGCTCGATCTCGATGCGCAGCGGCCGCGTCTGCTCGGCGAGCTTCGCGCGGGCCTGCGCCTGCGCCTTGCGGTCGTCGCGGCGGCCGGACGCCGGGGCCTGCGGGGGCGCGGGGGACTTCGCGGTCGACTTCGCGGGCGCGGCGGCCGGCGCCGCGGTAGGTTCGCACGGCGAGGGCAGCGGCGGCGCCACCGCGCCGCGCAACAGCGCGCGCGACTGCTCGAGCAACCAGCGCTGGTAGTCGTCGAGGTCGCCGTCGAACGGGGCGACGCGGCCCTGCGCGACGAGCCAGAACTCGTCACAGACCTCGCGCAGCAGCGCGCGGTCGTGGCTGACGAGCATCACCGTGCCCTCGAACTCGTTGAGCGCCATCGACAGCGCCTCGCGCGTCGTCAGGTCGAGGTGGTTCGTCGGCTCGTCGAGCAGCAGCAGGTTGGGGCGCTGCCAGACGATCGTGGCCAGCACGAGCCGCGCCTTCTCGCCGCCCGACAGCGTGCCCACCGGCTGGTGGACCATCTCGCCTTCGAAGCGGAACTGGCCGAGGAAGTTGCGCAGGTCCTGCTCGCGCGAGTCCTTGCCGTGGGGCGACACCTCGCGGGCCAGGCGCACCATCTGCTGCAGCGGTGTGTCGTCGGCGTGCAGCAGGTCCATCTCCTGCTGCGCGAAGTAGCCGATCGCCAGGCCCTTGCCCTCGGTGATCGTGCCCGCCAGCGGCGGCAGCACGCGCGCAATCGTCTTCACCAGCGTCGACTTGCCCTGCCCGTTGGCGCCGAGGATGCCGATGCGCTGGCCGGCGAGCACGGTGCGCTCGACGTCCTTGACGATCACCGTGTTGCCGTAGCCGCAGGCGACCGACTTCAGCGCCAGCATCGGGTTCGGCAGGTTCGCCGGCTCGCGGAACTCGAACGCGAAGTCGCTGGCCGTCAGCACCGGCGCGAGCCTTTCCATGCGTGCCAGCGCCTTGACGCGGCTCTGCGCCTGGCGCGCCTTCGTCGCCTTGGCCTTGAAGCGGTCGATGAAGCGCTGCAGGTGCGCGATGCGCTCCTGCTGCTTCGAATACGCGGCCGACTGCTGCGCGAGCCGCTCGGCACGCATCTCCTCGAACGCGGTGTAGTTGCCGCCGTAGCGCGCGAGCTCGGCGTTGTCCAGGTGCACGGTGACGCTCGTGACGGCGTCGAGAAACTCGCGGTCGTGGCTGATCACGATCAGCGTGCCGGCAAAGCGCTGCAGCCAGCTCTCGAGCCACACCAGCGCGTCGAGGTCGAGGTGGTTGGTCGGCTCGTCGAGCAGCAGCAGGTCGGCCGGGCACATCAGCGCGCGCGCCAGCTGCAGCCGCATGCGCCAGCCGCCCGAGAAGCTGTTGACCGGCGCGTCGAGCTCGGCCGGCTTGAAGCCCAGCCCGAGCAGCAGCGCCTGCGCGCGCGAGCGGGCGTCGAACGCGCCGGCTTCCTCGAGCGCGAGGTGCGCGTCGGCGATCGCGTGGCCGTCATCGGCGGCCTCGGCGGCAGCGAGCATCGCCTGCGCTTCGGCCAGCGGCATGTCGCCTTGCAGCACGAAGTCGGTCGCACCGTCCCCGGTCTCGGGCATCTGCTGCGCGACCTCGCCCAGGCGCCACTTGGGCGGGATCTCGAAGTCGCCGGCGTCGGCGTGCAGCCGGCCGGCGAGCAGCGCGAACAGGCTCGACTTGCCGGCGCCGTTGCGGCCCACCAGGCCGACCTTCTCGCCGGGGTTGAGCGTCAGCGTCGCGCGTTCGAGCACGACTTTGGTGCCGCGGCGCAGCGTGAGGTTTCGCAGGGTGATCACGGGGCGCGATTGTCGGCGAGGCCCCGCGGCTTTGCCTCGTCTGTCGGCACGTACCGCGCAGGCGGCGGCCACGTGCCGCTGTGGTCGATGAACAGTGGTCGATGAACACGGGACCAGTGTTACACTGATCCTGTGTTCTCGCTTTGATGGTGGCGGCAATGGCCAACCTGACGATCGCGATCGACGACCCGTTGCTGCGCGAAGCGCGTATCAAGGCCGTGCAGCAGGGCACCAGCGTCAACGAGGTGTGCCGGCAGGCGATCGAGCGCTTCGTGCGCGGCGACGACGCACAGCGCGTGCTGCGCGCCGCCCGCGCGCAGCGCCTGCTGCAGATCGCCGCGTCGGCGCAGAACCCCGGGCCCGCACCGGCGTGGCCGGGCCGCGACGCGCTCTATGGCGAGGCGCTTCGTGAACGCTTCGACACGAGCGTCCTCGTCTACGCGTTCGACCCGAACGATGCACCGAAGCAGCGCGTCGCGCTCGACCTGATCCGTGCCCACGTCGAGGACGGCGACTTCACGATCAGCACGCAGGTGCTGCAGGAGTTCTGTGCCGTCGTCCT
>JALOSD010000240.1 GCA_025458585.1 Burkholderiaceae bacterium
CGCGCCGGCCGCCGCCGCAGCGCCGGCGGTGCGCGAGGCGACCGCGCGCCGCTGCGACGGCCGCCGCTACTGCTCGCAGATGACGTCGTGCGACGAGGCCACCTGGTTCCTGCGCCACTGCCCCGGCACCGAGATGGACGGCGACGGCGACGGCGTGCCGTGCGAGCGGCAGTGGTGCGCGCGCTGACGCACCGCGCCGCCCGGGCCCATCGCCTGACGCATGCCCCCTCGATCGCGGGGTTCGGGCGTGAAATCCGCCCGTTGGCGGTGTCCTGGGCCGACCCCACGCTTGGCGGGGCTCGCGTCGATGCTCACAATTGGTCACGAGGTTGGTCGCGCAAGCGCGGCGTCCTCCTCGCCGCGCCGCAGACCTCGCCCACGTCCCCGACTCGACCCCAAAGATGAACCTGAGCCTATTCCGACGCTCGAGTGAACCCGATGCCGCGGTGGCGGCGCGCTCGCGCGCGGCGGCCCGCTCGGCCGTCAACGGTGCCCAGGATTACGGGGCCTTGCGCTCGCCGCCGCGGCCGCAGGACCTGGTCCTGTCCTCGGTCGCGCGCGAATGGGTCGAGGGCTTGCCAGCGCGCGCGCGGCCGACCGCGCTTGCCGCGCAGTTCCCGCGCATCGCGAACCGGCTCGCGCTGTGCTGGCGCGACCCCGCGCTGACGCTGCAGGTGCTCGACCAGTTCCTCATCGACCGTCGAGGCGACCGGCAGGGCTTCCCGGCCGCGGTGCGCGAGGACCTCATCGCGCTGCGCGACCTGGCCGACAGCCTGCGCCTGCATGCCGGCATCGATGGCCTCGAGGTCGAGGAGCTCGAGGGCGGCCCGTGGGGCGACACGACGACGAAGCCTGCGGGCCTGTGAGCGAGGCGCGCGCCTAGCGCCTCGGCGGCGCTGCGCCGGCGCCGCTCAGCGCCGCGCGACCCAGCGCAGCTCGATCGTGTCGTTCGGCCACTGCACGGCCTGCACGTCGCGCGCCATCGCCCACGTCAGCGTGCGCCTGTAGAGCGGCACGTACGGCAGGTCGTCGTGGACGATGCGCAGCGCGTCGCCGACCATCGCGCGCCGGCGCTGCAGGTCGGGTTCGACGCGGATCGCGTCGACGACCGCGTCGAGCTTCGGGTTCGCGTAGCGCCCGGCGTTGAAGGTGCCGAGCCCCGAGCGGTCGAAGCTGCGGAACAGCGCGTTGAGCGACGCCCACGCGTCGGGGCTCGGCGACCAGCCGTACTCGATGAAGCTCGCGCTGGCCTGGCTCAGCTTGGGGAAGAACTGGTTCGTCGGCGACGCGCGCAGCGTCGTGCGGATGCCGACCTGCGTCAGCATCGCCGTCACGGCCTGGCACACCGCCTCGCGCCAGGCGACGTTGACGCAGTCGAGGGTCACCGCGAAGCCGTTCGGGTAGCCCGCCTCGGCGAGCAGCGCGCGCGCCTTCGCGGGGTCGTGCGGCAGGCGGCGGTCGAGCTCGGCCGGCACGCCGTCGATGCGGCTCGACAGGAACCCGCCGGTGGGCGTGGCCTGGCCGCGCAGCACCTTGTCGACGATCAGCTCGACATTGATCGCGTGGTACACGGCCTGGCGCACGCGCCGGTCCTTGAACGGGTTGCGCCCCTTGACGTCGGCGGACTCGAGCTCGTCGCGTGCCTGGTCGAAGCTCAGGTACTGCTGGCCGAGGTCGGGCATCTGCAGCAGCCTGACGCGGCCTTCGCGCTGCAGGCGCGGCACGTCCTGGAACGGCGGGTCGAGCACGAGGTCGACCTCGCCGCTGGCAAGCGCCGCCAGCCGCGTCGCGTCGCTGCGGATCGAGACGAAGCTGACTTCCTGCAGGTTGCCGCTGCGCGCCTCGGCGCGTCCCCACCAGCGCGGGTTCGCCTTCAGCACGACGCGCACGTCGGGCTCGTAGCGCTCGAGCACGAACGGGCCGGTGCCGGTGGCGTGGCGTATCGCGTGCGTCTCCTGCTTGGCGTTGAAGTCCTGCGCGCGCTCGACACCGTGCCTTGCCGCCCACGCCTTGCTCATCACGTGGATGCCGTTGAGCTTCTCGGGCAGCACGGCGTCGGGCGCCTCGAGGTCGATCTCGATCGTGCGCGCGTCGACCTTGCGCACCGCCTTCACGCCCTTGAGCTGGAACGCGCGCTGCGACGGCGCGGCGAGCGCGCGCTCGAGCGAGAACACGGCGTCGTCGGCGGTGAACGGCGAGCCGTCGTGGAACACGACGCCCTCGCGCAGCGCCAGGCGCCAGCGCGTCGGCGCCGTCATCTGCCAGCTCGTCGCCAGCGCCGGCTCGAGGCGGAACTGCTCGTCGCGGCCGATCAGCGACTCGTAGACCTGGTTGACGACGCGCGTGTGGTACAGCAGCGCGAGCGCGTGCGGGTCCATCGTCTGCGGATCGAACGCGCTGGCCACGCGCAGCGACTGCGCGGCCGCCGGGGCGACGAGCGCCGCCGCGGCGACCAGCGCGGCCGCGAGCGCGTGCAGCAGCCGGCGCGTCATGCGACGGCGGCCGCAGCGGGCACGCTGCCGCGCAGCTTGCGCTCGCGCACGGCGGCGAGGAAGTCGGCGAGGATCGGCTTGCCGTCGAGCTGCTCCTCGTGCAGCGTCTCGAGCGCCATGAACTCGGGGTGCCACTGCATGCCGAACACGTAGCCCGGGCCGCGCCAGCGGACCGCCTCGACGAGGCCGTCGGGCACCGCGATCGCCTCGACGACGAGGTCGCGCCCGAGGTCCTTGACCGCCTGGTGGTGGATCGAGTTGACGGCGGCCTGCAGCGTGTCCGGGTACAGGGCCGCGAGGTGCGTGCCCTGCACGAGGTTGACCGCGTGCAGCCGGCGCTCGTACAGACCCGCGTCGTGGTGCGCGATCGCACCGGGCAGCTGCGTCGGGATGTCCTGGTACAGCGTGCCGCCGAACGCGACGTTGATCAGCTGGTGGCCGCGGCAGATGCCGAGCACCGGCTTGCCGGCGTCGACGAAGGCCTCGACGAGCTGCATCTCGTAGCGGTCGCGCACGCGGTCGCCGTGCCAGCGCGGGTCGATCGGCGTCTCGCCGTAGCTCTCGGGCGCGATGTCGTTGCCGCCCTGCAGCACGAGGCCGTCGAGCATGTCGGCGTAGCGGCGCAGGCTGATGTCGCGGCGCTTGACGATGCTCTCGGCGTCGACCGCCGGGATCATCACCGGCAGCACGTTGCGCGAGATCACCCAGTGCGCGACCGACTGCTCGAGGTAGTGCAGCGTCTTCGTGAACACGCCGCCGATGTCGAGCACCGGCGCTGCCGGGT
>JALOSD010000241.1 GCA_025458585.1 Burkholderiaceae bacterium
CGAGCATCTCGTGGACCGCCTGCACCAGCGTGTGGCCGAGGAAAGGCTTGGCGAGGACGCGCTCGATGCCGTGGCGCCCGGCCGCGGCGCGCACCCGCGGCTCGTGGTGAGCCGAAATCACCAGCGCAGGCGCCGTGACGCCCCGGTGCCGCAGGAGGTCGACGAGGTCGAGGCCCGACATCCCCGGCAGGTCCAGGTCGACGACGAGGCAAGTGGCGCTTTGCGACGCACGTTCGGCGAGCAACTCTTCCGCGTTCGCGTAGCCCCTGGCCTCGAGCCCTGCCGCATCGAGAACGCGCAGCATGGCGGCGCGCAGGCCGTCGTCGTCGTCCACCACGACCACCGTGCCGCCGCCCGCTGACGGCATGGCGGCACCGGGGGACGAACGATCGCACAGCATCACCGCACGATCGTCCGCCGCGCGGGCGCCGCACGCATCGTGCTGCGGGGCAAGGCGCGCTGCCCCTTGGTGCAGTGCCGCCCGCGGGCGAGCCGGCGCACTCGCGCGCCGCGGCTCAAGCGCCGCGGGCGCGAAGTTCGGCTGCGATGCGGCCGAGTTCGGCCGCGTTGGCGGCGCCGAGCTTGGCCATCACCTGGGCGCGCTGCGCCTTCACCGTGCGCTCGGCAGTGCCGAGAGCGTCGGCGATCTGCTTGTTGAGCCGGCCGGCGACGACGAGTTCGAACACCTCGCGCTCGCGTGCGGTGAGCTGGTCGAAGCGCGCGCGCAACTGCGACGCTGCCGCCCGGTCGCGACACCGCTCGGCGCTGCGCGCCAGCGCACGTTCGATCGCGGCGAGCAGCGGCTCGCGCTCGACCGGCTTGACGAGGAAGTCGACCGCACCGGCCTTCATCGCGCGCACCCCGGTGGCGAGATCGCCGTGCCCGGACAGGAAGATCACCGGCAGCTCGACACCCTGGCGCTGCAGTGCGTCCTGCAGGTCGAGGCCGGAAGGCCCGGGCATGCGCAGGTCGAGCAGCAGGCAGCTCACGGTGTCGCGCAGCGGCTCGAGCAGGAACTCGCCCGCCGAAGCGTAGGTGCGCACCCGGTAGCCTGCTGCCGTCAGCAGCCGCTGCAGCGCGTCGCGCAGCGAATCGTCGTCGTCGACGACGTGGATCACCGCGTTCGGGGTCATGCCGATCGGCTCGCGAGGGTCTCGGACGGATCGTGGGTGGGCGCGAGGGGCAGCGTCACGCGGAACTCCGCACCGGGCTCGCGATTCGCGGCCGTGATGGTACCGCCGTGGGCCTCGACGATCGAGCGCGCGATCGACAGACCGAGCCCCATGCCGCTCGCCTTGCTGCTGAAGAACGGGTCGAACACCCGCGGCAGGTCGGCCGCGGCGATGCCCGGCCCGAAGTCGCGCACGCCGATCTGCACGCCGGCCGCCGCCTCGGTGGTCTCCACGCGCACGCGCCGATGCTCGGGCGGCGACGCCCCCATCGCGTCGAACGCGTTGAGCACCAGGTTGATGAGTACCTGCTGCAGCTGCACCGGGTCGCCGAGCACCTCGTCGTGCCGGGCCTGCAGCGCCAGTTCGAGCGTGGCGCCGCGGCGGCGCGCCTCGGGGCGCAGGATCGCGCCGGCGTCCTCGGCGACCTGGTTGGCGTGCAGGGGCTGCCTCTCGACGTCGTGCCGCGCCAGCAAGGCGCGCAGGCGCTTGATCACCGCGCTGGCGCGCAGGTCGTCGCGCCGGATGTCGGCCAGGATCTGCAGCAGTTCCTCGCGCGAGATGCGGCCCGACTGCAGCAGCATCTCGGCGGCGTCGGCATTGCTCAGGATCGCGCCGAGCGGCTGGTTGATCTCGTGCGCGATCGCCGCCGTCAGCTCGCCGGCCACCGCCAGCCGCGACGCGTGCAGCAACTGGGCGCGCTGCGCCTGAAGGCCGAGCTCGGCCTGGCGGCGCCGGCGGCGCTGCAGCAGCAGCGCCGCGATGAGCGCCGACTGCAGCACCAGCGCGAGCACGACGAGCAGCGACTGCCACCAGTAGCGCTGCAGGACGCTGGGCTCGACGTGGCGCAACTCGCAGCCCTCGGGCAACGCACGCGCGCTCAGGCGGTGGCGTTCGAGTTGGCGGTTGTCGGCCACGCAGTGCGAGGCCGGCGCCGCCATCACGCGCGCGGCCGCGACGCCGGGACTGCGCAGGGCCTCGGCGAGCAGCTCGCCCGCCCGTTCCCCGCGCACCGGGTAGGGCTCGAGCGCGCCCGCCGCGAGGCCCTGGCCCATGAACGTGTCGTGCACGCCGTAGACCGGTGCGCCGCTGGCGGCGCTGATCCGGGCCAGCACCTCGCGCGGGGTGTGCACCTGACCGCCGGCATCGCGGAACACGCTGAGGTACAGCACGATGGTGTCGAGGGTCTCGCGCGACAGCCGCTCGGCCATCTCGGCCGGCGTGGCGCCGACGAGGTACTCGACCGCGAGCCGGTCGGCGTCGGTCTCCAGCGCGCGGCGCGCGCGACGAAGCTCGGCCTCGTCGAACGACGACACGCCCGACACCACGACGACGCGTCGCGCCCGCGGCTGCAGCGACCGTGCGATGCGCAAGGTCTGCTCGTAGTCGGCATCGAAGGGCACGCCCGAGACGCCGGCGCCGATCTCCAGCCCGCGCACGGTCGACGACGGCACACTGTGGAACACCACCGGCACCAGCGGCCAGAGGCGCTCGCGATGCCGCAGGTAGAAGCGCAGCGCCGGCTCGGCGACCAGCACGACGGCGTCGATGCGCGTGTCGCGGTACTTCCGGGCGAGCACCTCGGCCATCTCCGGGCCGAGGCCCCCCTCGGCGAAGCGCAGCGCATCCAGGGTCTCGTACAGCCAGACCACGGGGCGGTCGACGCCGCGCTGGACGCTGGCGCGCATCGCGGCGTCGATGGCGACGAAGGCGGGCAGGTAGGCGTCGGCGCCGTTGATGACCAGCACCTGGGCGGGCCGCGGTGCGGCGCCGTCCTGCGCGACGGCCGCGCCGGCCCAGCCGAGCAGCACCGCGAGCAGGCCGCACGCGACGCAGCGCGCGAACGCCGGCGCCGCGTGCCGGGGTGCGAAGCGGGGCAACGCCATCGGTCGGAGTATCGCGTGGGCCAGCGGGGGAAGCGTGACGGCGCCCAGCCGGGCACACAACGCGACGAGCGCCCGACGCGCGGCCCGGCCGCGCCTACTTGCGCCAGAACTGGCGCGTGAACAGCACCATGAACGACAGCAGCTCGACGCGGCCGACGAGCATCGCCAGCGTCAGCACCCATTTCTGGAAATCGGTCAGGCCGGCGTAGTTGCCGGTCGCGACGACCGAGCCGACGGCCTCGTCGAACGGCATCTCGCTGAGCAGCAGCAGCATCACGAAGCCGATCAGCGTCACGCCGTAGACGAGCATGAAGCCGAGCACGGCGAAGATCACGTCGTTGCCCACCGTCGCGCCGCCGATCGTCACCGGCCGCACCGCGCGCGGGTGGATCAGCCGCGTGAGCTCGCGCCGCGCCTGCTTGACGAGCAGGATCACGCGGATCATCTTGATGCCGCAGCCGGTCGAGCCGGCGCTCGTGGCCATGCCCGACAGCAGCAGCATCAGGATCGGCGGGAACACCGGCCACTGCAGGTAGTCGGTCGTCGCGAAGCCGGTCGTCGACGCGATCGAGACCACGTTGAACGCGGCGTAGCGCAGCGCCGTCAGCCAGTCGTCGTAGGTGTGGCGCCACACCAGCACCGCGGTGACGAGCAGTACGCTGCCGATCATCACCGCCATCGTCGCCTGCGCCTCGGGGTCGCGCAGCGCGACCCACACCGAGCGCTTGCGCACGGCGAGGAAGTAGACGGCAAAGTTGCAGCTGCATACGAGCATGAAGACGACGGCGATCGCCTCGAGCAGCGCCGAGTCGAAGTACGCGAAGCTGCTGTCGTGCGACGACAGGCCGCCGAGGCTGACGGTCGAGAACATGTGCTTCCACGCGTCGAGCGGCTCCATGCCACCGGCCCAGTACGCGGCCACGCAGGCGATCGACAGCACCGCGTAGACGGTCCACAGCCCCTTGGCCGTCTCGGTGATGCGTGGCGTGAGCTTGGTGTCCTTCAGCGGGCCGGCGGCCTCGGCGCGGAACAGCTGGCTGCCGCCGACGCCGAGCATCGGCAG
>JALOSD010000036.1 GCA_025458585.1 Burkholderiaceae bacterium
GCACGCGGTGCTCCAGCGCTGCCCACACCGGCGTCAGCCGGCCCGGCAGGTCGGGCAGGGCGCCGAGGTCGGTGCGGCTCTCGCCGGGGGCGTGGAAGTCGCTGCCGCGCGACGCCACGAGGCCGAACTCGAGCGCGACGTCGGCGTAGGTCGCGTACTCGGCGCTCGTGTGGCTGCCGGTGACCACTTCGACGCCGCGCCCGCCGTGGGCGTGGAACTCGCTGAAGAGGGCGTACTCGGCACTCGGCGAGAAGCGGTAGCGGGCCGGGTGCGCGATCACCGCCAGCCCGCCGGCGCCGGTGATCCAGCGCACGGCGTCGCCGAGCGAGGCCCAGCGGTGCGGCACGTAGCCGGGCTTGCCTTCGGTGAGGTAGCGGCGGAACACCTCGTGCGTCTCGGCGCACACGCCGGTCTCGACGAGGAAGCGCGCGAAGTGCGTGCGCGAGATCAGGTCGGGGTTGCCGACGTACTTCAGCGCGCCTTCGAACGCGCCGCGGATGCCGACCTGCGCCAGGCTCGCCGCCATCGCGCGCGCGCGCGCCTCGCGCCCGGCGCGCACGCTGGCGAGGCCGGCGGCGAGCACCGGGTCGTCGGCGTCGAAGCCGAGGCCGACGACGTGCACTGTCTCGCCGGCGAAGCTGACCGAGATCTCGCAGCCCGTCAGGTAGGGCAGCCCGAGCGCCAGCGCGGCGTCGCAGGCGCGGCGCTGGCCGGCGATCTCGTCGTGGTCGGTCAGCGACCACAGTTCGACGCCGTTCGCGTGCGCCCGCGCGGCGAGCGCCTCGGGGCTCAGCGTGCCGTCGGAGACGTCGGAGTGGCAATGCAGATCGGCATTGAGTAAATTGACGTCGAGCACCGAAGGATTGTAGGGAGCAGGCCTTGTCCTCATCGCGCGAGCCTCCGAGCGGCCCCGCCGCGCCGCCACCTCCCCCGACGCTCCCGGCGCGGCGCGCGCTGTGGGTCGACGTCGCGCTCGGCGTGCTCGCCGCGCTGCCGGTGGCCGCCGTGCTGAGCGACAACGGCGACCTGTTCCTGCTCGTCGCCGCAATGCTGCCGGTGGCCGTCGTCGCGGTGTGCTCGTTCGATCCGCCGGACGTCGCACAGCTCGCGACGCGCCTGCGTGACGCGCCGCGCGGCGGCCGGCCGCGCTACCCCGGCGACGAATCCGACGAGCGTCGCGGCTGATCAGCGTTCGAGGCGGATCAGGCGGCCGTCGGCGCCGTCGGCGAGCACGTAGATCCAGCCGTCCGGCCCCTGGCGCACGTCGCGGATGCGCGCGTTGAGGCCGCCGAGCAGCCGCTCCTCGCGCACGACGCGGTCGCCGTCGAGCTGCAGGCGCACGAGCTCCTGCGAACGCAGCGCGCCGAGCAGCAGGCTGCCGTTCCAGCCCGGGTAGCGGTCGCCGGTGACGAAGACCATGCCGCTCGGCGCGATCGACGTCGGCACCCAGTGCGTCACCGGCGGCACGACGTCGGCGCGCGTCGTGCCTTCGCCGATCTTCGTGCCGGTGCCGTAGTTGCGCCCGTAGGTGATCACCGGCCAGCCGTAGTTGCGCGTCGGCTCGATGCGGTTGAGCTCGTCGCCGCCCTGCGGGCCGTGCTCGGTGGACCACAGCGCACCGGTGCCGGGCTGGAACGCCATGCCCTGGATGTTGCGGTGGCCGTAGCTCCAGATCTCGGGCAGTGCGCCGGCGCGGCCGACGTAGGGGTTGTCGGGCGGCACCTTGCCGTCGGCCTCGAGGCGCACGATCTTGCCGTGGTGGTTGTCGAGCGTCTGCGCGTCGTCCTTGCGCGAGAAGCGGTCGCCGAGGCCGACGAACAGCCGCCCGTCGGGCGCGAACGCGAGGCGCGAGCCGAAGTGGTGGCTGCTCGACACCTTCGGCTGCTGCCGGAACACGACCTGCACGTCGACGAGCGCGTTGCCGTCGAGGCGGCCGCGTGCGACCGCGGTGCTGTTGCCGCTCTCGCCGGCCGGCGCCGGCTCGCTGTAACTCCAGTAGACGAGGCGGTTGTCGGCGAACTGCGGGTGCAGCACGACGTCGAGCAGGCCGCCCTGGCCGCCGGCGACGATCGGGGGCAGGCCGGCGAGCGGGGCGCCGAGCGTGCCGTCGCGCTCGACGATGCGCATACGCCCGGGCCGTTCGGTGACGAGGAAGCGCCCGTCGGGCAGGAACGCGACGCCCCAGGGGTTCTGCAGCCCGCGCGCAACGGTGACCGGCTTGACGCCGCCGTTGTCGGCGTGCGCCGGCGGGGCGACGGCGGATGCGGCGACGGCCAGGGCGACCGGCAGGGCGAACGACAGGGTCACGGGCAGGGTGAGCACGCGGCGGCGCAGGGTGGACGGGATCGACATCGGCGTGGGGGTTGTAGACGACATGGTCGGGTTCGACGGCCCGGCGACGCGGAAGTTCGCCGCCGCCGTCACGGATGCGCCTCGACGACCATCTGCACGCGCTCCTGCCCCTGGTACTCGTCGACCGCGAGGCGGTACGCGAGCCGCGCGCGCTCGGCGACCGGCTCGGTGCGGCCGAACCAGATCGCCTCGCGCTCGACGCCCTGGTGGCGCACGCGCAGCTTCAGGTGCCTGGTGCCGACGATGCGCTGCGCGAGCACCTGAACCTCGTCGCAGAACAGCGGCGCCTCGAACGCCTGACCCCAGACCTGCGCGTCGAGCGTGCGTGCCGTGGGGACGTCGAAGTACTCGAGCGGCAGCGGCCCGTCGGTGCGCAGCCGCCGCTGCAGCGTCGCCTCGTCGAGCCACTCGGCGGCCACGCGCGCGAACGCAGCGGCGAAGCGCTCGAACTGCGCCTCGGCAAGCGTGCAGCCAGCCGCCATCGCGTGGCCGCCGAAGCGCTGCAGCAGGTCGGGTTCGCGCTTGCTGACGAGGTCGAGCGCGTCGCGCAGGTGGAAGCCCGCGATCGAGCGCCCCGAGCCCTTGAGCGCGCCGTCGGCGCCGCGCGCGAAGACGAAGGTCGGGCGGTGCAGCCGGTCCTTCAGCCGGCCGGCCACGATGCCGACGACGCCCTCGTGGAACGACGGGTCGAAGATCGCGATCGCCGGCGGCGGGGCGCCCGCAGGCAGCAGCGCGTCGAGCTGCAGCTCGGCCTGCTCGCGCATGCCGGACTCGACGTCGCGCCGCTCGCGGTTGATCGTGTCGAGCGTGCGCGCGAGCTCGTCCGCGCGCACCCGGTCGTCGGCCAGCAGGCACTCGATGCCGAGCGTCATGTCGGCGAGCCGGCCGGCGGCGTTCAGCCGCGGGCCGAGCGCGAAGCCGAAGTCGAAGGTGCCGGCGCGCGCCGGATCGCGGCCGGCGACGGCGAACAGCGCCGCCACGCCCGGCTGCATGCGCCCGGCGCGGATGCGCTTCAGGCCCTGGGCGACGAGGCGGCGGTTGTTCGCGTCGAGCCGCACGACGTCGGCCACCGTGCCGAGCGCGACGAGGTCGAGCAGCGCGTCGAGCCGCGGCTGGGCATTGGCGGCAAACGCGCCGCGGCGGCGCAGCTCGGCGCGCAGCGCGAGCAGCACGTAGAACATCACGCCGACGCCGGCGATCGCCTTGCTCGCGAAGGGGCAGCCGGGCTGGCTCGGGTCGACGACGACGTTGGCGTCGGGCAGCACGACGGTGTCGCCCTCGCGCGCCGGCAGGTGGTGGTCGGTGACGAGCACGTCGATGCCGAGCGCGCGCGCGTGCGCGACGCCGGTCAGGCTGGCGATGCCGTTGTCGACGGTGACGAGCAGCTGCGGCCCGCCGGGCACGCGCTCGCGCGCGAGGTCGACGATCGCCGGCGTGAGCCCGTAGCCGTGGCGTGCACGGTCGGGCACGACGTAGTGCAGCGTCGCCGGGTCGGCGCCGAGCAGCCTGAGGCCGCGCAGCGCGACGGCGCAGGCGGTGGCACCGTCGCAGTCGTAGTCGGCGACGACGCAGATCCGCCGCCGCGCCGCGATCGCGTCGGCGAGCAGTGCCGAGGCGGCGTCGGCGCCGAGCAGCGTCGACGGCGGCAGCAGGTGCTCGAGCGCGTCGTCGAGCTCGTCGACGCTGCGGATGCCGCGCGCGGCGAACAGGCGCGCGAGCAGCGGATGCACCCCCGCCTGCTCGAGCGCAAAGGCCACGCGCGGCGGGACATCGCGCACTTCCAGCATCGGCGGCGGGACGCCGCGCGCGTCGACGTTCGGCGCACTGCCGATGGACGATGCGCCGTCACGGATGGTCGTGGCGCCCGTGGTCACAGCGGCTCCAGCAATTCGGCCGGCCGCGGCGCGCGGCTGCCGCCGATCAGGCGTTGCCACAGCGAACGCGCGGCCGGCTCGAGGCGCACCGCGGCGCGTTCGCCGCACAGCGTGAGCGTCGCCGGCTCGCCGCGGCGCAGCGCGTCGTTCAGGGCGGCGAGCGGACCGGCGTCGAGCGCGCGCCACGCCTCGGCCCAAGCCGCCCAGTCCTCGGCGAGCGCGGGGCCGCGCAGACGGTCGTCGACGGCGAGCCCGGGCGGCTGCGCTGCCGCCTGCCGACGGCCGCAGCCGCTGAGCCACAGCGAATTGACCGGCAGCAGGCCGCGGGCCTCGCGCCCCTCGTTGATCGGGTGCGTGTAGAGCAGCATCTGGACTTCGTTCTGCAGCCGCCGGATCAGGCGCGCGGCGGGGATGTCGGGCAGCCAGCGGTCGACGTTGCGGCCGATGACGCGGTCGAGCGAGGCCGTCGGCAGGTCGAGCAGCGACCCGTGGGCTGCGAGCCAGCGCGTCGCGTCGAGCCATGCGAGCGTGAAACCCTCGCTCGTGAACAGGTCCTCGACCGCGGCGAAGAGTGCGTGCGACTCGTCGTCGTCGAGCCGCAGCGCCGCCGGGTCGAGCAGGCTGACCTGCTCGGTGCCCACGTGCAGGTGCACCGGCGTCAGCAGCCCCCAGGCGAGCTCGGCGGGGTCGAGGCCGTGGCGCACGGCCTCGCGTGCCGCCCAGGGCAGCGCGCCGTCGGCGCCGGCGAGCCCGAGCTCGCGTGCGAGCACGCGTTCGTGCGGCGGCGACAGCGACCACTCGTCGCCGGCATCGAGCGTGCGGTGGCCGAGCTGCGGCAGCAACCCCTCGAGCACGGGCAGCGACAGCGACTGCAGGACCGGCCGCGCGGCCTCGGACAGCGGGGCGGCGAACGGGACGACGAGGTGCATCGGGACGCGATTATCGCGACCGCCCCTCGGTCGGGTTGGGGGGAGGGCTCGGTTAGCATGCCGCCCCGATGAATCCCCTCTACGAGTTCGAGGTCGGCTGGCGCTACACGCGCGCCGGCCGCGCCGGGCGGCGCAACGGCTTCATCTCGTTCATCTCGGGCGTCTCGATGCTCGGCATCGCGCTCGGCGTCGCGGCGCTGATCATCGTGCTCAGCGTGATGAACGGCTTCCAGAAGGAGGTGCGCGACCGCATGCTCAGCGTGATCTCGCACGTCGAGGTCTACGCCTACGACGGCGCCGCGCTGCCCGACTGGCGCGCGACGGCGGCGCAGGCGCGCCTCAACCCGCAGGTGGTCGGCGCGGCGCCTTTCGTCGCCGCGCAGGCGCTGCTCGCGCGCGGCGAGGACATGCGCGGCGCGATCGTGCGCGGCATCGAGCCGGTTGACGAGGCGACCGTGACCGACCTCGCGGCGCGCCTGCGCGACACGACGCTCGCGAACCTGCGCCCCGGCGAGTGGAACGTGGTGCTCGGCAGCGAGCTCGCGCGCCAGCTCGGCGTGCGCGTCGGCGACAAGGTCACACTCGTCGCGCCGAGCGGGCAGGTGACGCCCGCGGGCGTGATCCCGCGCCTGCGCCAGTTCACGCTCGTCGGCACCTTCGACGCCGGGCACTACGAGTACGACAGCGGCCTCGCGCTGATCCACCTCCAGGACGCCGCGGCGCTGTTCCGCGTCGAGGGGCCCACCGGTGTGCAGCTGCGCCTGGCCGACGTGCAGTCGGCGCGCGGCGTCGCGGTCGAGCTCGCGCGCAGCCTCGGCGACGACGTCGTCGTGCGCGACTGGACACGCACGAACCGCAACTGGTTCGACGCCGTGCAGATCGAGAAACGGCTGATGTTCATCATCCTGACGCTGATCGTCGCGGTGGCGGCGTTCAACCTCGTCAGCACGCTGGTGATGACGGTCACCGACAAGCGCGCCGACATCGCGATCCTGCGCACGCTCGGCGCGAGCCCGCGTTCGATCATGGGCATCTTCGTCGTCCAGGGCGCGACGGCGGGCATCGTCGGCACCGCGGCGGGCGTCGCGCTCGGGCTGCTCGTCGCGTTCAACGTCGACGTCATCGTGCCGGCGATCGAGCGCGCGTTCGGCGTCGCCTTCCTGCCGGGCAGCATCTACCTCATCAGCCGCATGCCGAGCGACCCGCAGGCGGGCGACATCGTGCCGATCGCGGTGATCTCGCTCGTGCTCGCGTTCCTCGCGACGATCTACCCGAGCTGGCGCGCGAGCCGGGTCAACCCGGCCGAGGCGCTGCGCTATGAGTGAGGCCGCTGCGCCGGTGCTGCGCGCGACAGGGCTGCGCAAGCGCTTCCACGAAGGGCCGCTCGACGTCGAGGTGCTGTGCGGCGTCGACCTCGCCGTTCACGCCGGCGACACGCTGGCGATCGTCGGCGCGTCGGGCTCGGGCAAGAGCACGCTGCTGCACCTGCTCGGCGGGCTCGACGCGCCGAGCGCCGGCACGGTGTCGCTGCAGGGGCGCGACTGGACGTCGATGGACGCGGCCGAGCAGGGCCGCTGGCGCAACCGTCACCTCGGCTTCGTCTACCAGTTCCACCACCTGCTGCCCGAGTTCAGCGCGCTCGACAACGTTGCGATGCCGCTGCGCATCCGCCGCGTCGAGCCCGACGCGGCGCGCGACGCGGCGCGCGCGGTGCTCGCGCGCGTCGGCCTCGGCGAGCGCGTGCGGCACCGGCCGTCGGAGCTGTCGGGCGGCGAGCGCCAGCGCGTCGCGCTCGCGCGCTCGCTCGTCGCCGCGCCCGCGTGCGTGCTCGCCGACGAGCCCACCGGCAACCTCGACCGCGACACCGCCGACGCCGTGTTCGAGCTGATGCTCGGCCAGTGCCGCGAGCGCGGCATGGCGCTGGTCGTCGTCACGCACGATCCGCAGCTGGCGGCGCGCTGCGCGCGCCAGATGCGGCTCGTCAAGGGCGTCGTGCAGTGACGCCGGCGCGGCGCGCGTCGGCCTGCCGCGCGCTCGCCGTCACATGATCCGGTTGAACCAGACGATCGACAGCCCCGCCGCGAGCAGCGTCAGCAGCGCGGCGAGCCCGGCAACGAGCCCGCTGATCTCGGTCTCCTTGCGCTCCATCACCATCCGGCTCGACAGGCCCGCGTAGATCTTCTTCAGGTCCTCCGCGGTGCCGGCGTAGTAGTACTCGGCGCGCGTGATCTGCGAGATCTGCTTGAGCGTGTCCTCGTCGAGGCGCACGCGCATCGTCCAGCCCTCGAAGCCAATCACGTCGCCTTCCTTGGTGCCGATGCCCACCGTGTAGACCTTGACGCCGCGCTCGGCGGCCATCATCGCGGCCTCGACCGGGTCGGGACCGGTGGTGCGCTGACCGTCGGTGAGCAGGATGATCGCGCCCGAGGCGTACGAACCCGGCTCGACGGGCGTGAATTCCTTCTTCTCGGCCTGCGGCTGGCCGAGCGGCGCGGGCATGTTGCGCTGGCCGGTGATGTTGCTCAGGTCGATGCCGGCGTCGGGGAACATCGCCGCCAGCGACAGGATGAGGCCGCTGCCGATCGCGGTGGCACGCTGCAACTGGAAGCGGTCGATCGCGGCGACGACGTCCTCGCGGCTGAAGGTCGGCGGCTGCACGATCGCCGCGGTGCCGGCGAAGCTGACGACGCCGACGCGCACGTTGCGCGGCAGATCCTCGAGGAAGGCCTTGCCGGCGGCCTGCATCGCCTCGAGGCGGCTCGGCTCCACGTCGGTCGCCCGCATGCTGCCGGAAACGTCCATCGCGAGGATGATCGTCTGCTCGGCCAGCGGCAGCGTCACCATCGCCGTCGGCCTCGAGGTGGCGAACAGCATCGCGGCGATCGCGAGCAGCAGCAGCGCCGGCGGCACGTGGCGGCGCCAGCCGACGCCCTTGCCCATCGCCTCCTTGACGAGGGCGAGGTTGGCGTAGGGCAGAGCGACCTTCTTGCGCCGCTTGAGCAGCCACAGGTACAGCAGGACGAGCAGCGGCACCACCAGCAGGCTCCACAGCATCGTCGGCCAGAGGAAACTCATCGCTCAGGCTCCTTGGGGCAGACCTTGGGGCATCAGGTGGCCGGGCAGCGCGCCGCCGGCGCTCAGCTGGACGCGGCGCTTGCGCAGCTGGGCGAAGCGGGTCACGGTCTCGGCGAGATCGTCCTCGGTCGCGAGCTCGAGCGTGTCGACGCCGGCGCGCGCGAGGCCGTCGCGCAACTCGGCCTCGCGCCGCCGCGCGGCGGTCGCGAAGCGGTGACGGAAGCCGCGCGCCTGCGTGTCGACGACGACCTGCTCGCCGGTCTCGGCGTCCTGCATCACGATCAGGCCGAGGTCGGGCAGGTCCATCTCGAGCGGGTCGTACAGGCGCACCGCGACCACGTCGTGGCGCGACGCGAGCTGGCCCAGCGGCACGTCCCAGCCCGGCGCGCTGATGAAGTCGGAGACGACGAACACGATCGAGCGCCGCTTGATCGTGTTCAGCGCGTGGCGCAGCAGCTCGTCGAGCCGGGTGCCGCCGGGCATCGGTTTCGGCGGCGGGCGGTGCATCAGGCGGTGCATGATCTGCAGCACCTGCTGGCGGCCGCTGCCGGCGGGCACGACGGTGTCGACCTCGTGGCCGTAGAGCATCGCGCCGACGCGGTTGCCGCGCCGCGTCAGCAGCCGCGCGACGACGCCGGTGAACTGCACCGCGACGTCGGTCTTGCTGACGTTAGAGCCGAAGCCCACCGACGGGCTCAGGTCGACGAGGAACCAGGCGGTGACGTCGCGGTCCTCGTTGTACTGGCGCACGTGCGGCACCTGCAGCCGCGCCGTCACGTTCCAGTCGATGTGGCGCGGGTCGTCGTGGTGCTGGTACTCGCGCAGGTCGGCGAGGTCGAGGCCGACGCCGCGGAACAGCGACCGGTAGTCGCCCTGCAGCGCGCCGTCGAGGCGGCGGATCACCGTCCAGTCGAGCCGGTTGAGCGTCTGCTCGGCGCGGCCGACCGGGCGCGTCGCCCGGGGCGCCTCAGGCCGCGACCTGGACATGGGTCTGCAGCGGCATGTCGGGCGCCGGCACCTTCTGCATGATCTTCGCGACCAGCGCGTCGGCGCTCTGGCCGTCCGAGAGTGCCTCGTAGCTGAGCGACAGGCGGTGGCGCAGCACGTCGGGCGCGATGTCGAGCACGTCCTCGGGCAGCACGTAGGAGCGCCCGCGCAGGAAGGCGAGCGCGCGGCCGCCTTCGATCAGGTTGATCGTCGCGCGCGGGCTGGCGCCGAAGGTGATGTACTTTTCCATCTCGCCGAGGCCGACTTTCGACGGCTCGCGCGTGGCCGCCACCAGCTTGACGGCGTACTGCACGAGCGACGGGTCGACGTAGACCTTGCGGCACTCCTTCTGCAGCAGCTGCAGCTGCGCGGTGTCGCACACCGGCGCGACGTCGATCTTCGGACCCGTCACGCGGTCGACGATGACGAACTCCTCCTCCTCGCTCGGGTAGCCGACGAGGACCTTCATCATGAAGCGGTCGACCTGCGCCTCCGGCAGCGGGTACGTGCCCTCGGTCTCGATCGGGTTCTGCGTCGCCATCACGAGGAAGGGCTCGGGCACCTTGTGCGTCTCGCCGGCGATCGTCACCTGGCGCTCCTGCATCACCTCGAGCAGCGCGCTCTGCACCTTGGCCGGCGCGCGGTTGATCTCGTCGGCGAGCAGCAGGTTGGTGAACACGGGCCCGAGCGTGGTGCTGAAGTCGCCCGTCTTCTGGCTGTAGATGCGCGTGCCCACCAGGTCCGCGGGCACGAGGTCGGGCGTGAACTGGATGCGCTTGAACTGGCCGCGCAGCGTCTGCGCGAGCGTCTTCACGGTCAGCGTCTTCGCCAGGCCAGGCACGCCCTCGACGAGCAGGTGGCCCTGCGCGAGCATGGCGACGAGCACGCGCTCGAGGAAGCGGTCCTGCCCGACGACGACGCGCTTGACTTCGTAGAGCACGCGCTCCATCAGGGCGCCGTTCTCGGCGGAACTGCTCGCGAGGGTGTTCGGGGTCATCGGGGGCTTTCGCGGATAGGGGAGGAAGGGGTGGGTCAGAACGGCGGCAAGCCGGCGCCGGCGGCGGCCGACTCGATCGGCACCGCGAAGCCGATGCCGACGAAGAAGCGCTCCTGCACCGGGTTGTAGATCGCGGTGACGATGCCAACGACCTCACCGTCGTCGGTCACGAGCGGGCCGCCCGAGCTGCCGGGGTTGGCCATGGCGTCGAACTGGATCAGGTTGGTCAGCACCTTCTCGCCCTCGGGCGAGCGGAATTCGCGCTTGAGACCGGAGACGACGCCGTGCGACACGCTGGGCCCGATGCCGAACGGGAAGCCGACCGCCGTGACGCGGTCGCCTGGGCGCAGGTCGCCGGTGCTGCGCATCGTCGCCGACTTGAGGTCGTCGGGGATGCGGTGCGCGCGCAGCACGGCGAGGTCGTTCTCGGGCATCACGTTGACCACCGACGCCTCGGAACGCAGGCCGTCGGCGAACTCGACCTCGATGTGGCGCGAGCCGGCGACGACGTGCAGGTTGGTCAGGATGACGCCGCTGTCGACGATGACGACGCCGCTGCCGACGCTCGCGCCGTCCTCGTCGTCGTCGGCCTGGTCCTCGGTCTTGGGCTTCACGCCGCCGGCCTTGTCGCCGTTCTTCGGTGCCTCGGTCCCGCCGGGCGGGTGCGCGCGGCCGACGACGCGCACCACGGAGCCGGAGACGGCTTCGTACGCCTTCGCGGCGGCCGCTGGCAGCGGCTGCGTCTGCAGGGTGTGCAGCACGGCGCGGTCGATGTCTTGCTGCGTCAGCACCTGGCTGGGGCCGCGGGCGTGTTGGCTCCACAGCGTCGGCACGGCGACGGCGAGCGCGCCGACGACACCCCAGCTCCAGGCCGGCATGCGCGCGAGCCGCGCCCCGGCCACGCGAGGCGCCTCGCCGCGCGGTGCGCCAGCGGGTGCCGCCGCGGGCGCGGGTGCACCCGTGCCGGCCGGCGACGTCGACGGTGGCGCCGCTGCAGGCGTGCGCACGGGGGAACGGCTGTACAACGGCGTGCGGTTCGTTCTGCGACCGGTCATAGGGTCTCCCCGTACAACGATCGAGTCAACGGTAGCACGTGACGTGCCGTCGTGCATCATCTGGGAAATGACCCCCGAGAATCCCCGCTGGGTCGACACGCATTGCCACCTCGACGCGCCCGAATTCGACGCCGACCGTGACGCCGCGGTCGGGCGCGCGCGCGCTGCCGGCGTCGTGCAGTGCGTGCTGCCGTCGGTGGCGGCGGCGCACGTCGACGACGTGCGCGCGCTGGCGCACCGGCACGGCTTCGCCTACGCGCTGGGCATCCACCCGCTGTGGGTCGCGCAGGCGGCCGACGACGACCTCGACCGCCTGCGCGCCGCGCTGCACGCCCACCGCGACGACCCGCGGCTGGTGGCGGTCGGCGAGATCGGCCTCGACCACTTCGTGCCGCCGCCGGCCGGCGACCCGCAGCGCGTGCGCGAGACGCGCTTCTACGAAGCCCAACTGGCGCTCGCGCGCGAGTTCGGGCTGCCCGTGATCCTGCACCTGCGGCGCTCGGCGGACGCCCTGTTGCGGGGCCTGCGCCGCACGTTGGTGCGTGGCGGCATCGTGCACGCGTTCAACGGCAGCGACGTGCAGGCCCGCGCCTTCCTCGACCTCGGCTTCGCGCTCGGGTTCGGCGGCGCGATGACGTTCGAGCGCGCGCTGCGCATCCGCCGCCTCGCGGCGACGCTGCCCGACACCGCCATCGTGCTCGAGACGGACGCGCCCGACATCCCGCCGCAGTGGCTGTACCGCACCGCCGCGGAGCGCGCCGCCGGCGCGTCGGCGCGCAACGAGCCGGCCGAGCTGCCGCGCATCGCTGCGACGCTGGCCGCGCTGCGCGGCTGGAGCGCGCACCACACGGCCGCGACGACGGCCGCCAACGCGGCGCGCGTGCTGCCGCGGCTCGACGCCTTGATGACGCAGGCGGTGGCGGCGTGACGGCTGCCGTCGATCGTGCGGCCCGTGCCGCGAGCCGCCGCGTCGTCGATCCGCGCGGCGGCCGGCCGCAGCTCGTCGGCCTCGCGCCGGTCGCCGACCGCCACACGCGCCTGCTCGTGCTCGGCAGCTTCCCGAGCGAGGCGTCGCTCGCCGCGCGGCAGTACTACGCGCATCCGCGAAACCACTTCTGGCCGATCGTCGCCGCGCTGCTCGACGAGGATCTGCGCGCGCGGCCGTACGACGAACGCCTCGAGCGCGTGCGCCGCCACGGGCTCGGCATCTGGGACGTCTACGCCGCCTGCCGGCGCGAAGGCAGCCTCGACAGCGCGATCGAGGACGCGCAGCCGAACGACCTGCCCGCGCTCGTCGCGCGGCTGCCGTCGCTGCGCGCGATCGCGCACAACGGCGGCGAGTCGGCGCGCGCGATACGCGTCACGCGTGCGCTCGGCGTGCCGGTGTGGCGCCTGCCGTCGACGAGCCCGGCCAACGCGAGCTGGAGCTTCGAGCGCAAGCTCGCCGCCTGGCGCGAGGCTTTCGCGGCTGCAGGCATCGCATGACGATGCGCGCTGCGCAGCCGATGCTCGCCGGCGCGACGGTGTCGGAGCACGAGGGCGTGCGCTACCTGCACCTGGGCACGCCGTGGGTGCAGGGCGCGATGCGGCTGCGCACGCCGCAGCGCCTCGAGCTCGAGTACGTGCAGCGCATGATGGCGTGGCTGCTGTGGGTCGACCCGGCGGACTTCGGGCCGGGGTCGGCGGTGCAACTCGGTCTCGGCGCCGGCTCGATCACGCGCTACTGCCATCGCGTGCTGCGCATGCCGACCGTCGCCGTCGAGGTCAATGCGACGGTGATCGACGCCTGCCGGCTGTGGTTCCGCCTGCCGTCCGACGACGCGACGCTGCAGGTGATGTGCGACGACGCGGCGCGCTGGGTGACGCACGCCGCGCACCGCGGCGTCGCCCGCTTCCTCGCCGTCGACCTCTACGACCACGACGCCGCGGCGCCGGTGCTCGACGACGCCGCGTTCTACGCGGCCTGCCGCGACGTGCTCGCCGAGGGCGGCCTGGCGACGGTCAACCTGTTCGGGCGCGACGCGTCGTTCGAGCGCAGCGTCGCGCGCATCGCCCACGCCTTCGGCGCCGATCAGGTCTGGCACCTGCGTCCGACGCGCGAGGGCAACACGATCGTCGTCGCCGGTCGCGGCGTGGCCGTGCCGCCGCGGCGCGAGCTGCTCGCTCGCGCGGCCGCGATCGAAGAGCGCTTCGGCCTGCCGGCGCGCAAGTGGCTGCGCCTCGTGCGACCCTACCGTCCCGGCGCCTCGGCCTGACGACGCACCGCAACCCCGCATCCCGATGACCACCTCGCCTGCCCCCGTTGCCGCGCCGGAATCCGCCACGCCCGCCGGGCGCCTCGACTGGCGCGCCGTCCTGCAGTGGCTCGAGGATGACGGCGTCGTCGCCGCAGCCGACGCCGAGCGCGTGCGCCGGCGCTTCGCCGCCGGCAGCAGCCGGCTGCACGCGCTCGTGCGGCTCGCCGGCGCCGGCCTCGTCCACGCCGCCACCGGCCGCGCGCTCGACGTCGAGGCGCTGACGGAATGGCTCGCGCAGCGCCTCGGCCTGCCGTACCTGCGCATCGATCCGCTGAAGGTCGACGTCGCGCGCGTGGCCGACGTGATGAGCGTGCGCTACGCCGAGAGCCGCGGCGTGCTGCCGGTGGCGGTCGGCGCGCGCGAGATCACGGTGGCGACGAGCGAGCCCTTCGAGGCCGACTGGGTCGCCGAGATCGAGTCGCACACGCGCAAGAGCGTGCGCCGCGTGCTCGCGAGCCCGGACGAGCTCGCGCGCTACACCGCCGAGTTCTACACCCTCGCGCAGTCGGTCAAGGCAGCGACAAAGCGCGGCGAGACGTCGCCGATCGCAAGCTTCGAGCAGCTCGTCGAGCTTGGCAAGAGCAACCGCCAGCTCGACGCCAACGACCAGGGCGTCGTCCAGGTCGTCGACTGGCTGTGGCAGTACGCGTTCGACCAGCGGGCGAGCGACATCCACCTCGAGCCGCGGCGCGACCTTGGCGCGATCCGCTTTCGCATCGATGGCGTGCTGCACACCGTCTACCAGGTGCCGACCTCGGTGATGGCGGCGATGACGGCACGCATCAAGCTGCTAGGGCGCATGGACGTGGTCGAGCGCCGTCGCCCGCAGGACGGACGCATCAAGACGAAGCGCCCGGACAGCGCCGGCGGCGGCGAGGTCGAGATGCGGCTCGCCACGCTGCCGACCGCGTTCGGCGAGAAGCTCGTGATGCGCATCTTCGACCCCGACACCGCGGTCAAGAGCGTCGAGGCGCTCGGCTTCGCGGCGCACGACGCGCGGCGCTGGCGCGAGCTGATCGCGCGGCCGCACGGCATCGTCCTCGTCACCGGCCCCACCGGCAGCGGCAAGACGACGACGCTGTACTCGACGCTCAAGCAACTGGCTACCGACGAGGTCAACGTTTGCACGATCGAGGACCCGATCGAGATGGTCGAGCCGGCGTTCAACCAGACGCAGGTGCAGCCCGCGGTCGAGCTCGGCTTCGCCGAGGGCCTGCGTGCGCTGATGCGGCAGGATCCGGACATCATCATGGTCGGCGAGATCCGCGACCTCGAAACCGCCGAGATGGCGATCCAGGCCGCGCTCACGGGCCACCTCGTGTTCAGCACGCTGCACACGAACGACGCCGCGAGCGCGATCACGCGCCTGGCCGACCTGGGCGTGCCGCCCTACCTGATCTCGGCGACGGTGATCGGCGTGCTCGCGCAGCGCCTGGCGCGCACGCTGTGCCCGTCGTGCAAGGTTCGCGACGAGGCGCCGACGCGCGAGGAACTGGCCGATGTCGTCAAGCCCTGGCGGCTGAAGGGTGCCGTGCGGCCCTGCCGGCCGGTGGGCTGTCTCAGGTGCCGGATGACCGGCTACCGCGGCCGCGCCGGGCTGTACGAGCTGCTCGTGATGAGCGAGGCTGCGCGTGCCGCCGTGCACCCGACGCTCGACGTCGCGGCACTGCGCCGGCACGCGCTCGCCGAGGGCATGCACCCGCTGCGGCTCGCGGGCGTGATGAAGGTCGCCGAGGGGGTGACGACGCTCGACGAGGTGCTGCGCACGACGCCGGCGAGCAGCGCATGAGGGCGCCCCGTCGCGTCGCCTGGCCCGCTTACGTGTAAACCACACCGGAACGCCGGGGGGCGCTGCCTAGAATGCGCCGCAACATGGGGTCGAGCCCGGAGGGGGCATGAAGATCAAGAGCCAGAAGGACTTCTGGGCGGGGATCATGTTCATCGCCGTCGGGGTGGCCTTCGCGTGGGGCGCACTCGGCTACAACTTCGGCAGTTCCGCCCGCCCGGGCCCCGGCTACTTCCCGTTCGGCCTCGGCGTCATCCTCGCGCTGCTCGGCGCGCTGGTGCTGTTCGGCGCCCTGACGATCGAGACCGAGCACGGCGACCGCATCGGCAAGATCGCGTGGAAGCCGCTCGGGATCGTCGTCGGCTCGGTCGTGCTGTTCGGGCTGCTGCTGCCGTGGGTCGGCATGGCGGTGGCGCTGCCGGTGCTCGTCGTCACGTCGGCGATGGCGGGCGACGAGTTCCACCTCGGCGCCGCGCTCGTCAGCGCCGCGGTGCTGACGGTGGGCAGCTGGGTGATCTTCATCTACGGCCTCGGGTTGACGATCCCGGTGTGGCCGAAGTTCATGGGTTGACGCAATGGACCTGCTGACCAACCTCGGGCTCGGGTTCCAGACCGCGCTGTCGTTCCAGAACCTCGCCTACGCGTTCTTCGGCTGCCTGCTCGGCACGCTGATCGGCGTGCTGCCCGGCCTCGGGCCGGTGGCGACGATCGCGATGCTGCTGCCCAGCATCTACGCGCTCGACGCGACGCCGGCGCTGATCATGCTGGCCGGCATCTACTACGGCGCGCAGTACGGCGGCTCGACGACGGCGATCCTGATCAACATTCCCGGCGAGTCGAGCTCGGTCGTGACCGCGATCGACGGCTACCAGATGGCGCGCAGCGGCCGTGCCGGCCCGGCGCTCGCCACCGCAGCGCTCGGTTCGTTCTTCGCCGGCTGCGTCGGGACGCTGATCATTGCCGCCTTTGCGCCGCCGCTGACCGAGGTCGCGTTCAAGTTCGGCCCGGCCGAGTACTTCTCGCTGATGGTGCTCGGCCTGATCGGCGCCGTCGTGCTCGCGTCGGGCTCGCTCGTCAAGGCGATATCGATGATCCTGCTCGGCCTGCTGCTCGGCCAGATCAACACCGACGTGATCTCGGGCGTGCCGCGCTTCAGCTTCGACATCCCCGAACTGACCGACGGCATCAACTTCGTCGCCATCGCGATGGGCGTGTTCGGCTTCGGCGAGATCATCGCCAACCTCGGCCGCCCGGCCGAGCACCGCGAGGTGTTCACGAAGGACGTCAAGGGCCTGTGGCCGACGCGGCAGGACTTCAGGGAGGCCGCGCCCGCGGTGCTGCGCGGCACCGCGCTCGGTTCGATCCTCGGCATCCTGCCCGGCGGCGGCGCGTTGCTGTCGTCGTTCGCCTCCTACACGCTGGAAAAGAAGATCACGCGCAACCCGCGCGTGCCATTCGGCAAGGGTGCGATCCAGGGCGTAGCCGGGCCCGAGAGCGCGAACAACGCCGGCTCGCAGACCTCGTTCATCCCGATGCTCACGCTCGGCATCCCGCCGAACGCGGTGATGGCGCTGATGGTGGGCGCGATGACGATCAAGGGCATCCAGCCCGGGCCGCAGGTGATGACGAGCAACCCGGACCTGTTCTGGGGCCTGATCGCGTCGATGTGGATCGGCAACCTGATGCTCGTGATCCTGAACCTGCCGCTGATCGGCATCTGGATCAAGCTGCTGACCGTGCCGTACCGCTTCCTGTTCCCGGCGATCATGGCCTTCTGCTGCATCGGCCTGTACACGCTGAACAACAACAACTTCGACATCTTCATGGCCGCCGGCTTCGGCGTCGTCGGCTACGCGTTCTGGAAGCTCGGCTGCGAGCCGGCACCGCTGCTGCTCGGCTTCATTCTCGGGCCGATGATGGAAGAGAACCTGCGCCGCGCGCTGCTGCTGTCGCGCGGCGACTGGACGACGTTCCTGTCGCGGCCGCTGTCGGCCACGCTGCTCGCGGCGGCGGTGGCGATGGTCGTCGTCGTCGCGCTGCCGTCGATCCGGCGCAAGCGCGAAGTCGCGTTCCAGGACGCGGATTGACGCGCGCCGGATAATCCGGCGCGTGATCCCGATCAAGACCGCCTCGGCGTGGCGTGGCACTGCCGACTGCCGCCACTGCGGCATCCGCGAGAGCGTGCTGTTCGCCGACCTGCAGGAGGAGGACTTCGCCCTCATCCACGCGCCGATCGACGACCTGTCGTTCGACGCCGGCGCGACCCTGGTGCAGGCCGGCGAGCCCGTGAAGGGCGTGATGACGCTGCGCACCGGCATGGTCAAGCTCGTGCGCATGAGCAGCGACGGGCGGCCGCGCATCGTGCGTGTGCTGCGCCCCGGCGACGTGATCGGCCTCGAGGCGCTGGCCGCGCCGGTCTACGAGGCCGACGTCGTTGCGCTGACGCCGGCGAGCGTGTGCCGCATCCCGGGCACCGTGATCCAGCGCCTGAACCAGGAGACGCCGCGGCTGCACCACCAGCTGATGCAGAAGTGGCACCGCTCGCTGCGCGAGGCCGACGACTGGCTCGCCGAGCTGAACTTCGGCAGTGCGCAGCACCGCGTGGCCCAGCTGGTTCTGAAGATGCGTGGCGCCGGCGACCCGGCGCTGACGACGCTGTTCGCGCGCGAGGACATGGGCTCCATGCTCGACCTCAAGCTCGAGACCGTGAGCCGTGCCGTCAACCACTTCGTGCGCCAGGGCTGGCTGCAGCCGCTGGACCGCCTCGGCCGCCAGTACCGCGTGCTCGACGCCGCCGCCCTGGCCGCCGTCGAGTAGTCTCCCTTTCCCAACCTCCGCACGGCCCCATCGCCGTTTCACGACCATGTTCCGCTACGACAACGCCTATCCCTCGGCCCGCGTGCCGGTGTTCGCCCGCAACGCGGTGGCCACGTCGCACCCGTACGCCGCGCAGGCCGGCCTGCGCATGCTCGCCGCCGGCGGCAACGCGGTCGACGCCGCGATCGCCGCGGCGGCGTGCATGACGATCGTCGAGCCGTGCAGCAACGGGCTGGGCAGCGACGCCTTCTGCATCCTCTGGGACGGCGCGCGGCTGCACGGGCTCAACGCCTCCGGTTGCGCGCCCGCGGCGTGGACCCCCGACTACTTCCGCGCCAAGTACGGCGCCGACGCCGCGGCGCCGCCCAAGCGCGGCTGGGACTCGGTGACCGTGCCGGGCGCCGTCTCGGCCTGGATGGCGCTGTCGCAGCGCTTCGGCAAGCTGCCCTTCGCCGACCTGCTCGCGCCGGCGGTCGAGATCGCCGAGCGCGGCTATGCCGTGCCCGTGATCGTCCAGAGCAAGTGGGCGGCGGCTGCGGCGCTGCCCGAGCTGACCGACCAGCCAGGCTTCGCCGCCACCTTCATGCCGCACGGGCGCGAGCCGCACGTCGGCGAGCGTTTCGCGTTCCCCGAGGCCGCGCGCACGCTGCGCCTGATCGCGCAGACGAACGGCGAGGCCTTCTACCGCGGCGAGGTGGCGGCGGCGATCGCGGCCCACGCCCGCGCGCACGGCGGCGCGATGACCGAGGCCGACCTCGCCGACTACCGCCCCGAGTGGGTCGAGCCGCTGGCCCAGGGCTACCGCGGCCACGCGTTGCACGAGATCCCGCCGAACGGGCAGGGCATTGCGGCTCAGATCGCGCTGGGCATCCTGCAGCACTTCGACATCGGCTCGCTGAAGGTCGACGGCGTGGCGTCGCAGCACCTGCAGATCGAGGCGATGAAGCTCGCCTTCGCCGACGTCTACCGCTACGTCGCCGAGCCGCGCGCGATGAGGCTGACGCCGGCGCAGATGCTCGACGCCGCCTACCTCGCCGAGCGCGCAAATCTGATCGACCCGAAACGCGCGCAGCACTTCGGCCCCGGCCACGCGCCGAAGGGCGGCACGATCTACCTCACCGCCGCCGACGAGCGCGGGATGATGGTCAGCTTCATCCAGAGCAACTACATGGGCTTCGGCTCGGGCGTCGTCGTGCCGGGCTGGGGCGTGAGCCTGCAGAACCGCGGCCACGGCTTCACGCTCGACGCCTCGCGCGAGAACGTCGTCGGCCCGGGCAAGCGGCCGTTCCACACCATCATCCCGGCGTTCCTGACGAAGGACGGCCAGCCGCAGATGAGCTTCGGCGTGATGGGCGGCGACATGCAGCCGCAAGGGCACCTGCAGACCGTCGTGCGCATGCTCGACTACGGCCAGAACCCGCAGGCCGCGTGCGACGCGCCGCGCTGGCGCTACTTCGGCGGCAAGGTCAACCTCGAGCCCGGCTTCGACGCCGCGACGGCCGACGGCTTGCGCGCGCTCGGCCACGACATCGCGACCTTCACCGACAGCTACCAGGACTTCGGCGCCGGCCAGTTCCTCTGGCGCCTGGGCGACCCGGCGGTCGAGGGTTACGTGGGCGCGAGCGACCCGCGGCGCGACGGGCTGGTGGCGGGCTTCTGAGTGCCCCCGTGGCCGGGCTGCGCCCCGCCGCCCGTCGGGCGCAGCGAGCGAACTCGGGGCCAGCCTGAGGGAACCCCGACATGCTGCCGTCGCCGCCGCTGGAGTGCCAGAAGGCCCTGTTCGCCCTGCCCGAGGGCGAAACGTGGCTGAACAACGCCTACATGGGCGCGATGCCGCGCGCCGTGCTCGAGGCCGGACATCGCGCGGTGGACCTGCGCGCGTTGCCGGCCACCGTCACGCCGGCCGACTTCTTCGCGCCCGCCGAGCGCGTGCGGGGCCTGTGCGCCGCGCTCGTGCGCGCCGACCCCGAGCAGGTCGCCCTGGTGCCCACGGTGGCCGCGGGCATGGCGGTTGTCGCGGCCAACCTGTCGCCGCGCGCCGGCCAAAACGTCGTCGTGCTCGGCGACCAGTTCCCGAGCAACGTCTACCCGTGGCGGCGATGGCGCGGACAGGGCGTGACGGTGCGGTCCGTGGCGGCGCCGGCGGGCGATGCGCGAGACCGCGCCGGCTGGCGCCGGCGCTGCGCGGCGTGGCACGACACGCTCGAGGCGGCGATCGACCGCGACACCGTGCTCGTGGCCGTGGAGCCCGCGCACTGGACCGACGGCACCCGCTTCGACCTCGACCGCCTGGCCCGTCGCGCCCGCGCCGCAGGCGCCGCCTTCGTGGTCGATGCGACCCAGGTGGCCGGCGTCATGCCGCTCGACGTGGGCGCGCTGCGACCCGATGCGCTGGTCGTGCACGCCTACAAGTCGATGCTCGCCAACTACGGCCTGGGCTTTGCCGTCTTCGGCGATCGATTCGCCGACGGTCATCCCACCGACGAGAGCTGGCTGATGCGCCGCGGCAGCGAGGACTTCGCCCGGCTGGTGGACTACCAGGACGACTACGCCCCCGGCATGCGCCGCTACGACACCAGCACGCGCAGCAACCCGATCCTGATCGGCATGCTCGAGGCCGCGTGCCGCCTGCTCGTCGAGTGGCAGCCCGCGCGCATCGAGGACTACCTGCGGCGCATCGCGCGCCCCGCGGTGGAGCGGCTGCGCGCCGACGGCTTCGGCGTGGCCGACGAGGACCTGCGCGCGGCCAACCTGTTCGGCATCGCGCTGCCGCCGGGCCTCGCACCCGAAGCCGTTCGCCAAGCGCTGGCCGCGCGGCACATCCACGTGTCGGTGCGCGGCGCGGCGGTGCGCGTGTCGCCGCACGTGTGCAACGACGAGTCCGATCTGCTCCGGCTGGCACAAGCGCTGGCCGACATCCATCGCGCCGCAACCTGAGCGCGGGGGCGCTGCTGGCAGTGCCGAACTTGCGCTCCCGACCCCGAGCGGTCCCTTCACTCATTCAACGAGAGACCTCGAAGCTGACGGAGGGGGAACTCGACGACAAGCGTTCCCTCT
>JALOSD010000037.1 GCA_025458585.1 Burkholderiaceae bacterium
GCCCGTCGCCGGCCGCCGAGCCGCCTGCACGTCCCGCCACAGCCACGCCGCGCCGCGCACGCCCGACGCATCGCCGTGGCGCGCCGCCGCGAGGCGCGTGCGCACCGGGTCGTCGGCGCCGGCCGAGAACACCCAGCGGCTCCACAGCGCGGGCACGCGCTCCACCAAGTGCTCCATCCGCGACAGCCCGCCGGCGAGCACGATCACGTCGGGGTCGAGCAGGTTGATGACGCCCGCGAGCGCGCGCGCGAGGCGGTTCGCGTGCCGCTCGAGGCTCGCCGCGCAGGCGACGTCGCCGGCGGCGGCGCGCTCGGCGATGTGCGCGGCGTCGAGCACCTCGCCGCCGTGGCGCGCGTGGTCGGCGGCGAGCGCCGGGCCGCTGAGCAGCGTCTCGATGCAGCCGCGCTGGCCGCAGTAGCACGGCGGTGCGGGGTCGTCGGCGGCGGCCCACGGCAGCGGGTTGTGGCCCCACTCGCCGGCCAGCCCGTTCGGCCCGCGCAGCACGCGGCCGTGCACCGCGATGCCGGCGCCCACGCCGGTGCCGAGGATCACCGCGAACACGACGTCGGCGCCCACGCCCGCGCCGTCGGTGGCTTCCGACAGCGCGAGGCAGTTGGCGTCGTTGGCCAGCCGCACCGGGCGGACGAGCCGGGCTTCGAGGTCGCGCTGCAGCGCTCGGCCGTTGAGGCAGGTCGAGTTCGCGTTCTTGATCGTGCCGGCGGCGGTCAGCGTGCCGGGGTGGCCGACGCCGACCGTGAGGTCGGCGCCGACGGCCGCACGAGCGTCGGCGACGAGCGCCGCGACGGCGTCGAGCGTGGCGTCGTAGCGCCCGCCGGGCGTGGCGACGCGCCGGCGCCAGCGCACCGCGCCGCCGACGTCGAGCACGGCGGCCTCGATCTTTGTGCCGCCGAGGTCGACGCCGAGCGCGAGGGCGCTCACCCGGCGGCCGCCGTCACAGCGGCTGCGTGCGCGCCTCGAGCCAGGCGAGGGCGTCGCCGTCGAGGAGCGGCGCGAGGCGCTCGTAGACCGTCGCGTGGTAGCGGTCGATCCAGTCGATCTCGTCGACGCGCAGCAGGCTGCGATCGATGCAGCGCAGGTCGATCGGGCACAGCGTCAGCGTCTCGAACTCGAGGAACTCGCCGAACTCCTCCGGCATGTCGAGCTTCGCCGGCACGTTGAGCACGAGGTTCTCGATGCGCACGCCCCAGCGCCCCGCGCGGTACAGGCCGGGCTCGACCGACGTGATCATGCCCGGCTCCATCGCCGTCGTCGGGTCGGGCATCGCCCGGCTGATCGACTGCGGGCCCTCGTGCACGTTGAGGAAGTAGCCCACGCCGTGGCCGGTGCCGTGGCCGAAGTCGAGGCCGTCGGCCCACAGCGGCGCGCGAGCGATCGCGTCGAGCGTTGGCGACAGCGTGCCGCGCGGGAAGCGCGCGCGGCTGAGCGCGATCGTGCCCTTGAGCACGCGCGTGACGTCGCGCCGGATCGCCTCGCTCACGTTGCCGATCGGCCACACGCGCGTGATGTCGGTCGTGCCGCCGAGGTATTGCCCGCCGGAGTCGATCAGCAGCAGGCCGTCGCCCTCGATCACCGCGTGCGACGCCGGCGTCGCGCGGTAGTGCGGCATCGCGCCGTTGGCGGCGAAGCCGGCGATCGTCGGGAAGCTCAGGCCGACGAAGCCGGGGCGCTTGGCGCGCTCGGCGCTCAGCCACTCGTCGACGGTGAGCTCGGTCAGGCGCTCGCCGGCCGCGAGCGCGGCCTCGAAGCGCGCGTAGAAGCGGCACATCGCCACGCCGTCCTCGATCATCGTCTCGCGCACGAAGGCGGCTTCGGCGTCGGTCTTGCGGCTCTTGGCGAGCGTGCTCGGGTTGATCGCCTCGACGACCTTCACGCCCGTGGGCACCGCCTCGCGCAGCCCGAGCGTGACGCGCTTGGGGTCGACGAGCAGCGTGGCGCCGGCGGGCAGCGCGGCGAGCGCGGCGGCGGCCTGCGCGTAGTCGGCGAGCCTCACGCCGTCGGCGTCGAGCGCGCGCGCGAGCGCGGCGTCGACCTTGCCGGCGCCGACGAACAGCGTCGCGCCGGTCAGGTCGACGAGCAGGTGGGCGAGGAAGACGGGGTTGTAATCGACGTCGGCGCCGCGCAGGTTCGTGATCCACGCGACGTCGTCAACGGTGCTCACGAGGTGGTGCGTCGCGCCGTGGCGCGCCATCGCCTCGCGCACCTGCGCGAGCTTGGCGGCGCGGCTCACGGCCGCCTGCGGCGCACGGTGCTCGTAGACCGGCGCGGCCGGCAGCGCCGGGCGGTCGTCCCACGCGTCGGCGAGCAGGTCGAGGTCGGTGCGCAGCGCCGCACCCGCCTTCTCGAGCGCGGTGCGAAGCTGCTGCGCGGCAGCCAGGCCGAGCACCTGGCCGTCGGCGCATACCTTCTCGCCCGCCTTAACGTGCGCCGCGAGCCAGTCGACGTGGTGCGTCGCCGCGCCGGTGGGGATCTTCACGAGCGCGATGCCGCTGCCTTCGAGCTCGACCTCGGCCTGCACCCAGTAGCGGCTGTCGGCGAACAGCGCCGCCTCGGTCGGCGTGACGACGAGCGTGCCCATCGAGCCGGTGAAGCCCGACAGCCACTCGCGGCCCTGCCAGCGCCCGGGCAGGTACTCCGACAGGTGCGGGTCGCTCGACGGCACGAGCAGCGCCGCCGCGCCGTGGCGCTGCAGGGCCTCGCGCACGCGTTCGAGGCGCAGCACGATCGGGGAGGTGCGGGTGTCCATGGCGGGCTCCTGGAGGCAGTCGGCCATTCTAGGAAGCGCGGCCGTGCGCCGGCGGCGACGTCGCGTCGGCGGGCTGCTTCGCGAGCTCGTGCGCGAGCACGCGCCGGCGCACGAGCTGGATGTGGCTGCGCAGCGCGTACAGCTCGTCGGCGTAGCTCAGCGGCACCGCGATGTGCTCGACGCGGCGGTCGATGTCGTCGAGCCGCGCGACGAGCTCGGCCGCCGGCCGCGCCCCGACGGCGTCCTCGACCTCGCGCAGCTGCGCGTACCAGCGGAAGATGCGCGAGCGGATGCGGAACTCGACGAGCGGCGGCAGCACGCGCGACAGCGGCAGCGCCACCGCGATCACCGACACCAGCACGAGCCACATGCGGTCGACCAGGTTCGCGAGCCAGAACGGCAGGTAGCGCTGCAGCCACGGCGTGCCGGCCTCGTAGACGCGCCGCGCCTCGTCGGCGAGCGGCCACTCGGGGTGCGCCGGGGTCGGGAACTGGCCCGCGCCGTGGAACCAGCCGGCGCCGCCGTGCACGCGCTGCGCGGCCAGCACGAGCAGCTCGACGAGGGCCGGGTGCAGCGTCTCGCGCGCGACGAGCGAGGTCGTCGGCGCGACGAGGTGCACGTCGGCGGGCGGCCGGTCGGCCGCGAGGTCGACGATGCCGCGCGGCAGCGTGACCGGGCTCATGAACGGGAAGCGCCGCGACAGCGCCTGCGCCTGCGCGAAGTCGAACAGCCGCACGCCCGGGGTCTGCAGCAGCATCTGCACCATCGGCGCCTCGGGCGCCGACGCGAGCACGATCGCGTCGAGCCGGCCTTCGAGGAACTCGACGACCGCGGGCGTCACCGCGAGCTGCGACAGCGTCAGCGTCGACGGGTCGACGCGGTGCGCGTCGAGCAGCTGGCGCATCAGCGGCGGCACGCCGCTGCCCGGCACGCCGACGTTGAGGTGCCAGCCCTTGAGCTGCGCCAGGTTCTCGAGCGGCGCGCCCTTCAGCAGCCGCTCGGCGCTGTCGGCGCGGTAGAACAGCCACACCGGCTCGACGAACACGCTGCCGAGCGAGACGAGCGGCTCGTCGGCCGGTTCGTCGGCCGGCCGCCGGCCGCTGCTGCCGCCCTGCACGAACGCGACGTCGACGCCCGAGGCCGGGTTGCGCAGCAGCGCGAGGTTCTCGGCCGCGCCCTGCGTCTCGCGCAGCTCGACGTCGATGCCGTAGGCGCGCAGGTGCTCGGCGTAGCGCTGGCCGAACTCGGCGTACGCGCCCTGCGGCACGCCGGTGGCGAGCACGAGGCGCTTCGGCGGCGTCGGCTGCAGCAGCCAGTACGCGGCGACGAGGACGCCGAGCACGAGCAGCAGCAGCGGCAGCTGCGCGGCGGCGAGGTCGCGCAGCGCCGACCAGCGCTCGCGCAGCGTCGCTCCGCGCGGGTCGCGGGTGTCGGCAGGCGGGGGCGAGGGCGCGGTCATGCTCGGGCGGGGCTGTCGCGCGTGCAAGGTATCACGCGCCGCAGCGGCGCCGGCGCGCGGCGGTACGATGCCCGGCTCGCCGCCCCGCCTCGCCACGACCGTGCCGACTCCCGCCCCGCTGCCGCCGCTCGCCTCGCGCGTCGAGCGCATCGAACCGTTCCACGTGATGGAGCTCGTCAAGCGTGCGGCCGCGCTCGAGCGCGCCGGGCGTTCGGTGATCCACCTGAGCATCGGCGAGCCCGACTTCACCGCGCCGCCGCCCGTCGTGCACGCGCTGCAGCGCGCCGTCGACGCCGGCGCCACCGGCTACACGCCGGCGCTCGGGCTCGACGCGCTGCGCCGCGCGATCGCGCGCTGGCACGGCGACGAGTTCGGCGTCGACGTCGACCCGCAGCGCGTGCTCGTGACCGCCGGCGCGTCGGGCGCGCTGCTGCTCGCGTGCGCCGGGCTCGTCGAGCGCGGCGACGCGGTGCTGATGAGCGACCCCGGCTACCCCTGCAACCGCCACTTCGTCGCCGCGGTCGACGGCGTCGCGCGGCCGGTGCCGGTGGGCGCGGCGCAGCGCTTCCAGCTCGACGCCGCCGCGGTGCGCGCGCACTGGACGCCCGACGTGCGCGGCGTGCTGCTCGCGAGCCCGAGCAACCCCACCGGCACGTCGATCGCGTTTGACGAGCTCGCGCGCGTCGTCGACGCGGTGCGCGAGCGCGGCGGCTTCACGATCGTCGACGAGATCTACCTCGGCCTCACCTACGACCACGCGCCGCGCAGCGCGCTCGCGCTCGGCGACGACGTCGTCACGGTCGGCAGCTTCTCGAAGTTCTTCCACATGACCGGGTGGCGCCTGGGCTGGCTCGTGCTGCCGCCGCCGTGGGTCGGCGCGTTCGAGAAGCTGGCGCAGAACCTGTTCATCTGCGCGTCGACGCCCGCGCAGCAGGCGGCGCTCGCGTGCTTCGACGACGAGTCGATGGCCATCTACCGCATGCGTCGCGCCGAGTTCCGGGCGCGGCGCGACTACATCGTGCCGGCGCTGCGCGAGCTCGGCTTCGGCGTACCGGTGGCGCCCGACGGCGCGTTCTACGTCTGGCTCGACGCGAGCGCCTTCACCGCCGACAGCGACCGCTTCGCGATCGAACTGCTCGAGGCGACCGGCGTCGCGCTCGTGCCGGGCAAGGACTTCGGCGCCCACGACCCGCAGCGCTGGCTGCGGCTGTCGTACGCGACCGGCCTCGACCAGCTGCACGAGGCGGTGCGGCGGCTGCGCGCGTGGCTGCCGGCGCGCGCGCCCTCGCGCTGATCAGCGCGCCTCGCGTGGCATCCAGCCGTCGGTCAGCGTCAGCATGAAGGTGACGAGGTCGTCGACTTCGCGCGGCGTCAGGCGCAGGTTGCCGAGCTCGTCGACGTTGACGTTGGCGACCATCTCGGGGCGCGGCCAGCAGCCGCGCTCGAGCGCCTCGGCCTCGCGCACGAACTCGTCGGCGCAGCGCGGCTTGACGTCGCGTGTGTTGTAGAAGTCGACCAGCGCGCGCAGCGACGTGAAGTAGCCGTTGTGCATGTACGGCGCGGTGACCTCGACGTTGCGCACCGTCGGCACCTTGAACTTGCCGTACTCGCTCGCGCGGCCGACGACACCGCCGAGGCCGCGGTCGACGGAGCGCTCTCCGGCCGGGTTGTAGGCCTCGGCCAAGCGGTAGAACGGGTTGTCGGAATTCTTCGGCACGCCGAGGTTGTCGTACGTGAAGTCGGTGCCGAGGCCGCCGCGGCCGTTGGTGTCGCGCGCGATCGGGTGGCACGCGGCGCAGTTGCCCTTGTCCTCGCGCTCGAAGACGCGCAGCCCGCGCCGCTCCTGCGCGGTGAGCGTCGCGCGCCCGGCGAGGTAGGCGTCGTACTTCGACGTGAAAGGCGCGAACACGGGCGTGCGCTCGAAGGCGGCGATCGCCTCGGCGATGCGGTCGAAGACGCGCGCCGTGTCGGCGAACGCGTCGGCGCCGAACACCTCGACGAACAGCGGCGCGTAGGCGGCGGCGCGCACCTTCTCGACGACCTGCGCCGGGCTCGTGTTGGCCATCTCGACCGGGTTCAGGAACGGCTGCTTCGCCTGCTCCTCGAGCGTGGCGGCGCGGCCGTCCCAGAACTGGCCGCCGACGTAGAGCTGCTCGGCCTCGTCGAAGTGGAACTTCGGGCTGAAGGCCATGTACGCGGCGGTGGGCGCATTGCGCTCGCCGAACAGGCCCGGAAGCACGCCCATGGAGGTCGGGAACGTGCGGTTCGGGTCGGCGAAGCCGGCGCCGCGCGCGTGGCAGGTCGCGCACGACTGGCCGGGCGGGTTCGAGAGGTTGACGTCCTCGAACAGCAGCTGGCCCAGGCGCTCCTTCGGCGTCGCCGTGCGCATCACGGCAGCCGCGTCGGCGTCGAGGTTGGCGACGTGGGGCAGCTGCGCGACGACGACCGTCGCCGCTGCGGCGAACACCGCCCCGATCACCGTCCAGCGCGAGCCTCGCATCGATCCTCCTGTTGCGGCGCGCGGCCGCCCTGTGCATACCGGGGCTTGTACCGCCGCCGTGTCCATGGCTGGTTGACGCCGCTCAAGCGGCGGGCACTTCGGAGCCCGCGCTGCCGCGAGGGCGCCTCCCTTCGCAATGTGGGCATCGGCAAATATCCATCGGCATGTCGTCCGAGATCATCTTCCAGGTCACCGAAGCCGACGAGGGCGGTTACGTCGCGTCGGCTCTCGCCTACGGCATCCACACCCAGGCCGAGACGCTGGATGAACTGCGCGCGATGGTGCGCGAGGCGGTCGCCTGCTACTTCGACGATCCATCCGCGGCCCCCAGGCTGCTTCGTCTGCATTTCGTCCGCGACGAAGTCCTGACGACGTGAGGCTGCCGCGGGACCTCTGCGGGCGCGAGCTGGCCAAGGCGCTCGACGTGCTGGGGTAGGCCGTCACACGGCAAACGGGTTCGCACCTTCGGGTGACGACCGAACTCGACGGCCAGCACCACGAGGTCATCCCGAACCACAGCCGATCAAGATCGGCACGCTGCAGAGCATCTTGCGCAGTGTGGCGGCGCATCACGGGCTGTCCGTCGCGGACGTGCTCCAACGCCTCGACCTGTAAGCTGCCACCGCCCGTCGGCGAGAACGCCCCTCGCGTCGATCCGGGCATGGACGGTGGACGATGTCTTGCGTCGGCGCGGCGTCGTGGGGGCGTCGGCGGACCTCAAGTCGCGTCGAGCCAGCGCACCAGGTAGTACAGCCGCAGGCCTTCCGACGAGCGCGACGGGCCCATCACTTCGGCAGCGTGACGGTGGCGCGCGGGGTCGGCGTGCGCGATCGCGGCGTCGGCCGTCGGCATCGGCTCGACGCAGGTCTCGGGGAATCGCTTGCGGCTGCCGCGGTGCACGCTGACGACGGCCCAGCAGCGCGTGACGAGCTGCGACGCTTCGGGGTCGAGCGTGAGGCCGCCCTTCATCGCCGGCTCACGGCGTCGTGCGCAGCACGTCCAGGTGCTGCAGCAGCGGCTGCAGCACCGGCGCGAGGTGCCGGCGCATCAGCGGGCCGACGGCGGTCGTGCGGCCGAGGACCGGTTCGGCGGCGGCGCGGCCGGTGGCGGCGAGCGCGCAGACGGCTGCGTGCACCGCGGGCGGCACGTCGGGCAGTGCGGGCGGCGCGTCGCGCGCGTCGGCGAACCACGCGGCCGCGGCGTCGAGCACGCGAAAGGTCGCGTCGTGCGTCGGTGGCTTCTCGAGCGCGAGCGCGAGCGCGCGCAGGAAGCCCTGGCCTTCGGCCGACGCGCAGCGCACGAGCAGCGCGGCGAGCGGCTGCCCGGCCTGCGCCGCGGCCGCGACGGGTGCCGGCACGGCGCGCGCCGGCGCCGGCGGCAGCGTCAGCGGCGCGTGCGCGAGCCAGCCGATCAGGTAGTGCGGGCGGTGCTGCGCCGCGCGCCACAGCCGCCCGCGTGCCGCGGCGTCGAGCAGCCCGGCCGCGGCCACCGCGGCGACGGAGGCGATCGCCGCGTCGGGGTCCTCCTCGAACGGCAGGTGCTCGAGCAGGTGCTGCGCGAGCACCGGGCCCATCGCGCCGCGGCGCACCGCGTCGTGGCCGAGCATCGCGCGAGCGGTGTCGCTGGTCGGCTGCGCCCACCACACGCGGCGCGCGAGTTCGTCGGTGAGGTTCGCCGACAGCGACACGGCGGTCACCGCCTCGGGCTCGCCCAGGCGCAGCAGCGCCTCGAGATTCTTCGGGCTCGCGTGGCCGCTGCGCGTCCAGCGGCGCAGGTGCACCGGGTAGCCGCCAGGCGAGCCCATCGCGTGGCCGGCGAGCGCCTCGCGCACGCGCATCAGGTAGCGCTCGGCGCGCGTGTCGGGGTGCAGCGCCACCCGGGCCTCGCCGCGCGGCGTCAGCGCGTGCAGCGCCAGCGCCCCTTCGTCGAGGCGCACGGCGTGCACCTCGCCGGCCAGCAGCACGGCCAGGCGCAGCGCGTCTTCGGAGGCGAGTTGGTCGAGCGCCACGGCAGGCGCCGATGATGGCACCGCCGGCGGCCCGGGCATGCTGCCCGTTCGGGCTACCCGGTATGGGGAGGCCACACGGGCCGCCGCCGGCGAGCGGCGTCGGTCGGCGCCTCAGCCGAGTGCGATGCGCCGCCCCCACGGCACCGGCGCGCGCCCCTTGACGAGCCACAGCACCGGGTACTCGGGCACGCGCGCCGGGAACGTGCCCCGGGCATCGGTGAAGTAGACGAGCGCGTCGGGGCGGCGGCCCTCGCGCTCGACCCAGTCGAACACCGGGCGGAAGTCGGTGCCGCCGCCGCCGGCGAGCTGCGCCGGCACCTCGAGCGGCTCCCACGGCTCGGCGATCCACGGCGTGCCGTCGGCGAGCGCGCTGTCGCACGCCAGCAGCGTCGTGCGCACGCTGAGCGTGCCCTTCAGCGCGTCGAGCTCGGCGACGAACTGCGCGATGTCGCCGTCGCTCACCGAGCCCGACGTGTCGATCGCGACGACGAGGTCGCCTGCGGCGCTGCGCAGGCTCGGCAACAGTGCGTCGCCTTCGCGGCGCGACGGGCGCAGCCACGAGTAGTCTTCGCGCGCGGTCTGCGCGAGGTATTGCGCGAGCGCCGCGCGCCACGACACGCGCGGCGCGAGCCCCTCGTCGACGAGGCGCGCGAGCGCGCCGGCGAGCTTGCCCGCCTCGCGCGCGCGCTGCGCCGCGGCGGCGAGGTGGCGCTGCCACTGGCGGTGCAGGTGCTCGCGCTCGGTGGCGGCGAGCGGCGGCGGGCGTGCGGCGCCGCCGTCGCCGGCGCCCGAACCCGCGGCGGATGGCTTCGAGCCGGCACCGCCGCCGCCACCACCCGGTTCGTCGCGCGGCTCGCCGTCGCCGCGCCCGCCCTGGCCGCCGTCGTCGCCGTCCCAGGCGTGATCGTCGAGCGTGTCGTCGTCGAGGCTGTCGTCGAGGCAGGGGTAGATCTCCTCGGCGCTCAGGCCTCGGTACAGCGGCAGCACCTGGGCGCCGGGCGGCGGCGCGAGGCCCTCGTCGAGCAGCAGCGGGTTGACCGCGAAGTCGCACGCCAGGTCCCAGCGCCGCTGCACGCGGTGGCCGCGCCGGGCGAAGTGGCCGAGCGCACAGTGCAGCGCCTCGTGCGCGAGCGCGAACTGCAGCTCGGCCGGCTTCAGCGACGCGATCCACTGCGGGTTGTAGTAGAGCGCACGGGCGTCGGTGGCGGTGGTCGCGCACCAGCGGCCGGCCGCCTTCAGCGGCAGGCGCAGCGCCAGCGCGCCGAGGAACGGATGGTCGAGGATCAGCCGCGTGCGCGCCGCGGCGAGCCGTCGCGCGGCGTCGTCGGCCGGCGCCGGCTCAGTCATAGAGCAGCACGTCGGCCGCGCGCTCGGCCCAGCGCTTGAACGCCGGCACGGCGAACAGGGGCGCGCCGAGGCTGCGGTGCAGGTCGGCCACCAGCATCACGCCCATTTCGCGCGTGGGCAGCCGCTCGGCGTAGTCGAGGACGTGGCCCCACGTGCGCACGGCCTCGGGCGTGCCCTTGGCGCGCAGCGCGCGGCCCACCAGCGCGGCGGCCACCGCGTACTGCAGGTCGATCTCGTCGGGCACCGCGGCGTCGCGGCCGTCGACGATGGCGTCGAGGTCGGGCAGGCGCTCGAGCGTCGCGAGGTAGGCGGCGCACTCGACGCCGGCGGCGGCGCCGACGCAGCCGGCGAGCGCGCCTTGCAGCAGCGCCGGGCGGTCGCCGAACTTGCGCAGCGCGCGGTGCGCGAACTCCCACGAGCGCGGGCTCGGGAACGCCATCTCGCCGGCGAGCGTGCGCGCCGGGTCGAAGTCGAACAGCAGCTCGGGCTTGAAGCGCAGGAAGCCGATCAGCCGCTCGTCGATGCCCTGCGCCCACGCCCACTGCACCCAGTCGTCGAGGTCGACCTCGACCTCGAAATGCGCGAAGCGGTTGGCCAGCGGCGCGGGCATCGCGTAGGTCACGCCGCGGTCGCCCTGACGGTTGCCGGCGGCGAAGATGGCCCAGCCGGGCGGGATCGCGTACTCGCCCAGGCGCCGGTCGAGGATCAGCTGGTACGCCGCCGCCGACACCGCCGGCGCCGCGCTCGTGATCTCGTCGAGGAACAGCACGCCGCGCGGGCCGTGGCGTTGGGCGTCCGGCAGCATCGCGGGCGTCGCCCACTGCACGAGATCGCCGACGCGAAACGGGATGCCGCGCAGGTCCGATGGCTCCATCTGCGACAGCCGCACGTCGACCATCGGCACGCCGTGGCGCTGCGCGAGTTGCGCCACCAGCCCCGACTTGCCGACCCCCGGCGGGCCCCACAGCATCACCGGCGTGTGGTGACCCTCGGCGGTGGCGAGGAATTCGCGGTCGAGGACCTGGGCATCGGGGCTGGGGCAGCGGGTCGGGCGACCAGTCTAGCGGCGCGGGCCGCGCGCCGCCCGCGGCGTGGCCGGCCTGCCGTCAGCCCGGCGCTGGCGATGCGGCGAGCGTGAAGCCGACCTTCGTGACGCCGCCGCGCGACTCAGCCAGCGTCGAGCCGGCGTGCATGCGCGCGATGGCGGCGACGATCGCCAGCCCGAGACCGTGGTGCTGCTGGCCGTCGTCGCAGCAGCGCGACGCGTCGCCGCGGAAGAAGCGGTCGAACAGGCGCGGCAGCGAGGCGGCGTCGATCTCGGCGCCTGCGTTCTGCACGACGACCTGCACGTGA
>JALOSD010000242.1 GCA_025458585.1 Burkholderiaceae bacterium
CCATCTGGCTGAAGCCGTGGAACACCTGCTCGGCGCTGAAGTGCGCCGCCGGCGCAACCCACTCGCGGATGTACGGCAGGATGCGCTCGCGCCGCTCGGGCGGCAGCCTGACGAAGTCGACCTGGAAGCGCATGCGCCAGAAGCGGTCGAGGCCGTCGGCCATCTCGCGCGTGACGAAGGGCGGCAGCGGCTCGACGATGGCGCCGGCGCGCTCGAAGGCCTTCGCCGCCGCCTCGACCACCGCCGCCACCTCGGGCTCGACCGGCAAGCCCCACCCGGCGTCCATCCACAGCGCGATCCTCAGCCCCTTGAGGTCGCGTTCGAGCGCCGACCACGCGATGTCCTGCCACGGCAGGCTCATGCTGTCGCGCGCGTCGGGCCGCGCAAGCACGGCCATCATCGCGGCGGCGTCGTCGACGCTGCGCGTCATCGGCCCGGCGACGCGGCCGTAGTACGGCGGGTGGATCGGCACGCGGCCCAGGCTCTAGTACGGCGGGTGGATCGGCACGCGGCCCAGGCTCGGCTTGAAGCCGACGATGCCGCACCAGCCAGCCGGCAGGCGGATCGAGCCGCCGATATCGGTGCCCACGTGCAGCGGGCCGTAGCCTGCGGCGGCCGCCGCGGCGGCGCCAGCCGACGAGCCGCCCGGGTTCTTCGACAGGTCCCACGGGTTGCGCGCGAGCGGGTGGAAGCTCGACAGCCCCGACGACAGCATCCCGTAGTCGGGCATCGTCGTCTTCGCGAGCAGCACGCAGCCTCGCGCAGCCGCGCTGCCGGCGGCGCGTCGTCGGCGGCCGGCACGAGCTCGGTGGCCGCCGTGCCCAGCGGCACCGGCGTGCCGCGCGTGGCGATGTTCTCCTTGACCGTGCACGGCACGCCGTCGAGCGGCGACAGCGCTGCTCCGCGCAGCCACCGCGCCTCGCTCGCGCGCGCGGCGGCCAGCGCCGCGTCGGGGTCGAACGCGTAGAGCGCGTGCAGGTGCGGCTCGCAGCGCTCGACGTGCGCGATCACGTTGCGCACGACCTCGAGCGGCGACAGCTCGCGCTGCCGGTAGCGCTTCGACAGCTCGACCGCGCCCAGGTCGTGGAGGGCCGTCATGCGCGGCTCAGGACCAGCGAACGGCCGCCATGTCGTTGGCGAAGATCGGCGAACTCGCCCACAGCCCGCCCAGCCCGCGGCGCGCGACCGCGACCTGCGCCGGGTTGAAGATGAACGCGTTGACGCAGTCCTCGGCGATCTTGCGCTGCAGCTGCTCGAACAGCTTCTGGCGCGTCGCCGGGTTCGTCGCCGCGGCGTGCTGCGCGGCCAGCGCGTTGAACGCCGGGTTGACGTAGCCCCAGTAGTAGTCGGGGTTGGCGTACTGCATGTAGTCCAGCGGCTCGACGTGGTTGATGATCGTGAGGTCGAAGTTGCCCTTGAACGGCCCCGACAGCCACTGCGCCCACTCGACGTTCTCGAGCTTGGCGACGACGCCGACCTTGGCCAGCATCGCCGCCGCCACCTCGCCGCCCTTGCGCGCGTACTGCGGCGGCGGCAGCGTGAGCGTGACGTTCAGCGGCGTCGTCACGCCGGCTTCGCGCAGCAGCGCCTTCGACTTGTCCGGGTCGAACGGGTACAGGCCGGTGAGGTCGACGTAGCCGGCGTCGGTCGGCGCGAAGTGGCTGCCGATGGGCTTGGCCAGTCCTTCGAGCACGCCGTCGATGAACGCCTTGCGGTCGATCGCGTGCATCAGCGCGCGGCGCACGCGCACGTCGTCGAAGGGCTTCTTCTTGTTGTTGATCGTCATGATGCCCTTGCCGGCCGTGTTCCCGATCTCACCTGCGCCGCCGGGTCGTTGATGATGCGGAAGGTCACGCGCTGCAGCGCGATCGACTTCGCGTCGCGGAAGCCGTCCCACTTCACGAGCGTCACCGACGTGCCCTTGCGCCACTCCTCGAACCTGAACGGCCCGGTGCCGATCGGGCGCGTCGCGGTGTTGGTCGCGCTCTTCGGGTGCAGGATCACCGCCGTGTTCTCGCCCATGCGGAACAGGAAGTTGCCGTCGGCGTTGTTCAGCGTGAGGATCACCGTGTGCGCGTCGGGCGTGGCGATCGAGCTGATGTTGTCGAACACCGCCTTCTTCGCCTTGTTCGTGCTGCCCTCGGCCTTTGCGCGCTCGAAGCTGAACTTCACGGCGGCGCTGTCGAACGGCTCGCCGTCGTGGAACGTCACGCCGCGCCTGAGCTTGAACGTGTACAGGCGCCCGTCGGGGTCCATCGTCCAGCTCTCGGCGAGCAGCGGCGTGACGCGGCCGTCGACGTTGATCTTCGTGAGCCCTTCGAGGATGTTGTAGTGCACGATCTCGCCGATCGCCGCCGCCGGTGCGGTCGTCGGGTCGAGCCCCGGCGGCTCCAGCACCATGCCGAGCACGGCGGCGTTCTTGCGGCCCTGGGCGTGGGCGTCGGCGGCGGCCAGCGCCAGCGGGGACAGGGCCCCGACGACGGCGAGCTGGTTGACGGTGCGGCGGCGCAGGTTCATCGACTTCTCCTTGGTCAGGCGGCAATCGTGGGAGCGTGGCGCAGCACGGACTCTGCCACATGGCACGCGGCGAGGTGCCCGGGCGCGACCTCGCGCAGCGGCGGCGCCTCGCGCAGGCAGCGCTCGTGGCGCCAGGGGCAGCGCGCGGCGAACGCGCACGCCGCGGGGGCGGCGAGCGGCGCCGGCTCGGCAGCCGGCTTCGGCACGGCGCCCGGGCGCGGCGCCGCCGGCGGCACCGCGTCGAGCAGCGCGCGCGTGTACGGGTGCGCCGGCGCGCCCGAGAGCACGTCGGCGTTCGCGTGCTCGACGACGCGGCCCTGGTAGAGCACGACGACGTCGTCGCACACGAGGTCGACGACCGCGAGGTCGTGGCTGACGAACAGGTACGTGACGCCGAACTGGTCCTGCAGGTCCTGCATCAGGTTGAGCACCTGCGCCTGCACCGAGACGTCGAGCGCGCTCACCGGCTCGTCGGCGACGATCAGGCTTGGCCGCGTGACGAGCGCGCGCGCGATCGCGATGCGCTGGCGCTGGCCGCCGCTGAACTCGTGCGGGTACTTCGTGGCGTCGGCCGCGCGCAGGCCCACCGCGTCGAGCGCCTCGCCCACACGCCGCAGCGCCTCGTCACGGCCGACGCCCTGCAGCGAGGTCAGCGGCTCGGCCACCGTCTGGCCGACGCTGCGCCGCGGGTCGAGCGAGCCGTACGGGTCCTGGAACACCATCTGGAAGCGCGTGCGCAGGCGCTTGAGCGCATCGGCCCCCATCGTGTTCAGGTCGTGGCCGTCGAACACGATGCGCCCGCTCGTCGGCCGCTCGAGCGCCATCACGAGGCGCGCGAGCGTGCTCTTGCCCGAGCCCGACTCGCCGACGACGCCCAGGCTGCGCCCGGCGTGCAGCGTGAAGCTGACGTCGTCGACGGCGTGGATCACCGGCGCCGCGGCGAGCAGCCGCTCGCGCGGCAGCCGGTACTGCTTGTGCACCCGCTCGACCTGCAGCAGCGGCGCGCCCGTCGTCATGCAGCGAGCTCGTGCGCGCGCACGCAGCGCACATGGTGCGCGGCGCCCATCGCGACCGGGGGCGGCAGCGCGCGCCGGCAAGCGTCGACGACATGCGCGCAGCGGTCGGCGAACGCGCAGCCCGTGGGCAGGTCGGCGAGCTCGGGCACGCGGCCGGGGATCGTCGCCAGCCTGGTGCCGCGCGCCAGGCCGAGCCGCGGCCGCGCGGCGAACAGCGCGCGCGTGTACGGGTGCGCGAGGCGCGCGAACACGGCATCCGTCGGCCCGTCCTCGACGACGGTGCCGCCGTACATCACGAGCATGCGGCGCACGCTTCGCGCCATCACGCCGAGGTCGTGGCTGATCAGCAGCAGCGCCATGCGGCTGTCGGCGACCAGCTCGGCGATCAGGTCGAGCACCTCGCGCTGGATCGTCACGTCGAGCGCCGTCGTCGGCTCGTCGGCGAGCAGCAGGTCGGGCCCGCAGGCGAGCGCGATCGCGATCACGACGCGCTGGCGCTGCCCGCCCGAGAGCTGGTGCGGGTAGGCGTCGAGCCGGCGCGCGGCCTGCGGCAGGTGCACGCGCTCGAGCAGGCGCAGCGCCTCGGTGCGCGCGGCGGCGGCCGACAGCCCCTTGTGCACGCGCAGCGGCTCGGCCACCTGGCGGCCGACGGTGTGCAGGGGGTTCAGCGCCGTCATCGGCTCCTGGAACACCATGCCGATGCGCCGCCCGCGCAGGTCGCACCAGCCGCCTTCGTCGAGCGCGGTCAGCTCCTGGCCGTCGAGGCGGATCGACCCCGAGACCTTCGCGCCTTCGGGCAGCAGCCCCATCAGCGCGAGCGCGGTGATCGACTTGCCGCAGCCCGACTCGCCGATCAGGCCGAGCGTGTCGCCGCGGTCGAGCGCGAACGACACGTCGCGCAGCGCGTCCGCCGGGCCGCGGGCGGTGTTCAGCGTGACGCGCAGGTTCGAGACGTCGAGCAGGGGCACGGGGGCGGACGATAGCGCAGCGCCTGGCCGGCCTCGCGAGCCACGCCTTCACACGCCGCGCAGCACGCTGAACTCGCGGAACAGCGCTGCGGGCAGCGGTGTTTCAAGGCGCCACACGATGCTCATCGGCCGGTCGCCTTCGTGCGACTCGCGCTGCACGCGGCCGCAGGCGCGGTACGGCTCGCCCTTGCGCGAGCGTACGAAGAGCTGGAACCGCCAGCCGTTGCCGGGGCTTTCGAGGTAGCGCCGTCCGCAAGGCGTGTCGGCCCCGGCACTGTTCTGCGTCTGCCAGTGGAAGCGCTCGGTGCTGATCGCGTAGTCGCGATAGGCGAGGCGATCGTGCACGGCCTCGCTCTTGTCGAGCGTGACGAACAGCAGTTCGGTCTTGCGCGCGGCCAGCGGCAGCACGCCGGCCTGGAACGGTGCTCGCCGCGCGGCCGTGAGCCAGCCGACGTTGAGCGGCGTGTCGTCGAGTCCGGGCACCGGTTGCGCGGCCAGCGTGCTGCGCGCCTGCAGCACGCCGGCGAGTTCGGCGAGCTCGGGGCAGGCGTCGCGCTCGCGCGCGAGCCGGGCGAGGAAGGCGCGATGCGAGCCGCGCTGGTCGTGCCGACCGTCGATCTGGTAGGCGAGCATCTGCAGCGCCAGCGCGTGTCGACGATCGGTGTCGTCGACGGTTCGCGGGTCGGCGCCGACGGCGGCGGCCGTCCAGCCACTGCGGGCGCCGCCCGTACCGGCGCGATAGACCTCCTCCAGATCGAGCGCCTGATCGTGCAGGAAGTCGGCCAGCCGCACCGAAGCGCGGCCGCGCAGGGCGACATGCGCCTGCAGCTCGGTCGTCAGCCGGCGCCAGTTCTGCGTCGTCAGTTCGCGCAGGCCGCGCAGCACCTGCTCGCGCGTTAGCCGCTGCAGGTGGATGTGGCAGCCCGGCGGCAGGCGCCCGAAGCCGTGCTCGACGCTGTCGATCAGTTCGCGCCGCGACAGCCCGGTCAGGCCGCCGAGCAGGCGGTCGAAGCGGAAGTCGCGCCGGTGCTGGCCGACGAAGTCGAGCACGAGGCAGCTCTCCTTGCCCGGCGCCAGGCGCAGGCCGCGGCCGATCTGCTGCTGGAACAGCACCGGGCTTTGCGTCGGGCGCAGCAGCAGCAGCGTGTCGACCGACGGCAGGTCGACGCCTTCGTTGTAGAGATCGACCGTCACGAGCGCACAGATCTCGCGATCGTGCAGGCGCTGCGGCGCACGCCGACGTTCGTCGGCGTCGGTCGTGCCCACCACGCACACGGCAGGCAGTCCGGCGCGGTTGAACTTCTCCGTCATGAAGCGGGCGTGGGCGACCGACACGCAGAACACGAGCGCGCGCGAGCTCCTCGCGTCGCTGGCCAGCCGCCGCCATTCGTCGATGACGAGCCGGGCCCGCACGTCGTTGCCGGTGACGAGCTTGTCGAGCAGGTCGCGCTCACCGGGCTGGTCCCAGGGGACCTCGGAGAAATCGGTGTCGTCGTCGCAGGCGTAGTACTCGAAAGGCGCGAGCAGCTGCAGGTCGAGCGCGTGCCACAGCCGCAGCTCCACCGCCGGGCTGCCGTCGGGGCGGGCGTCGAAGTGCTGGGCAATCGGCCGGCCATCGCTGCGCTCGGGCGTGGCGGTCAGCCCGAGCAGCACGCGTGGGCGCACCGCGGTCACGAAGGTCTCGAAGCGCTCGGCCGCGAGGCGGTGGCACTCGTCGACGACGACGGCGTACCAGTGCTCGGCACCGAAGGCATCGACGACCCGGCGCGCCGTGACGCTGTCGATCGTCGCGAACACGTGGTCCCAGCGCTCGGGCTGGCGCGAGCCGGTCAGCAGCTCGCCGAAGCCGTGGTCGCGCAGCACCTCGCGATACGTGCGGCGTGCCTGCACGAGGATCTCCTCGCGGTGGGCGACGAACAGCAGCCGCGGCCGCCCGCCGACCTGCTGGCACAAATGCCGATAGTCGAACGCCGCGACGACGGTCTTGCCGGTGCCGGTCGCGGCGACCACGAGGTTGCGCTGCCTGCCGTGCGCGCGCTCGGCGGCGAGCTGTTCCAGCATGTCGTGCTGGTAGGTCTTGGGCTGCAGGTCGAAGAACGCCGCCGTCGCGAGCCCATCGACCGTCCCGGATTCGCGGCGCAGCGCGACCGCGAGCGCCTGCCGGTGGTGCGCGT
>JALOSD010000243.1 GCA_025458585.1 Burkholderiaceae bacterium
GTTCATGGTCTGCTCCTGGTCGTGCGCCGCCGGCATGGACGGGGCCGCGATACTGCGCGCCCTGCCGCGGCCTTGTCAATCTCCCGTCGGGCACAATCGCCGCGCCGCCTGCCTGCCGCCATGAGCGTCGTATTCCCGCATACCTTCGTCCCGTGGTTCCGCGCGGTCGCGCCGTATATCCATGCCTACCGCGGCAAGACCTTCGTCGTCGGCCTGGCCGGCGAGGCGATCGCGGCCGGCAAGCTCAACGCGTTCGTCCAGGACCTCTCGATCCTGCATGCCATGGGCGTGCACGTGGTGCTGGTGCACGGTTTCCGACCCCAGGTGACCGAGCAGCTCGCTGCCAAGGGGCAGGTCTCGCGCTTCCACAACGGCATCCGCATCACCGACCCGGTGGCGCTCGACGCCGCGCAGGAGGCCGCAGGCCAGTTGCGCTTCGAGATCGAGGCCGCGTTCTCACAGGGGCTGCCGAACACGCCGATGGCCAACGCCACCGTGCGGGTGGTCTCGGGCAACTTCCTCACCGCGCGCCCGGTGGGCATCGTCGACGGCGTCGACTTCATGCACAGCGGCCTCGTGCGCCGCGTCGACCAGCTCGCGATCCGGCGTGCGCTCGACAGCGGCGCGCTCGTGCTGCTCAGCCCCTTCGGCTTCTCGCCCACCGGCGAGGCCCGCGCGATCGACATCGGCGCGCTCGTGCTGCTCAGCCCCTTCGGCTTCTCGCCCACCGGCGAGGCGTTCAACCTGACGATGGAAGACGTCGCGACGAAGGCGGCCGTCGCGTTGAAGGCCGACAAGCTGCTGTTCCTCACCGAGCTGCCCGGCATCCGGGAGACGCTCGACGACCCCGACAGCGACATCGACACCGAGATGGCGCTCGCCGACGCGAAGCGCCTGCTCGCGAGCCTGCCGCCGCCAGCGCGGCCAACCGACCCCGCGTTCTACCTTCGCCACTGCGTCGCTGCGTGCGAAGGCGGCGTCGAGCGCTCGCACATCCTGCCGTTCGCCGTCGACGGCGCGATCCTGCAGGAGGTGTTCACGCACGACGGCATCGGCACGATGGTCGTCGACGAGAAGCTCGAAAGCCTGCGCGAAGCGACGCCCGACGACGTCGGCGGCATCCTGCAGCTGATCGAGCCCTTCGAGCGCGACGGCACGCTGGTGCGGCGCGAGCGCCACGAGATCGAGCGCGACGTCGCCAACTACACCGTCATCGAGCACGACGGCATCATCTTCGGCTGCGCCGCGCTGTACCCCTACCCCGAGGCGAAGACGGGCGAGATGGCGGCGCTGACGGTGGCGCCCGACTCGCAGAGCCAGGGCGACGGCGAGCGCATGCTCAAGCGCATCGAGCAGCGCGCCCGCGCGATGGGGCTCGACAGCATTTTCGTGCTGACGACGCGCACGATGCACTGGTTCATCAAGCGCGGCTTCCACCCGGTCGACGCCGACTGGCTGCCCGAGGCGCGCAAGCGCAAGTACAACTGGGACCGGCGCTCGCAGGTGCTGGTCAAGAAACTCGTCTGATCAAGGAGATTGCGATGGCCCGCATGGTGCAATGCGTGTACCTGAAGAAGGAAGCCGAGGGGCTGGCGTTCGCGCCCTACCCCGGCGAGCTGGGCAAGCGCCTCTACGACAACGTCTCGAAGGAGGCCTTCGAGATGTGGAAGAAGCACCAGACGATGCTCGTCAACGAGAACCGCCTGAACCTCGCCGACGCGCGCGCGCGCCAGTACCTGGCGCGGCAGATGGAACAGTTCTTCTTCGGCGACGGCGCCGACAAGCCCGCGGGCTACGTGCCACCGTCGGCCTGAGGCCGGTCCGGCCGGCCGGCTATTTGTAGCCGACCCGGTCGAGCATCATCTGCACCTGGGCGGTGTTGGCGCCCACCTTCGCCACGGGCACCGTTTCGGCCTTGAACCGGCCCATCGCCGTCAGCGCGGGGTTCTCGGTGACCACGCCGGGCACCGTCGGATATTCGTTGTTGCCGTCGGCGAAATAGCGCTGCGCCTGATCGCTGGCCAGATATTCGAGGAACTTGACGGCGGCGTCGCGGTTCTTCGCGTGGCGCGCGACGGCACCGCCCGAGATGTTCACGTGAGTACCCCACGTCGACTGGTTCGGGAACACGACGCGCGTCTTGTCGACCACCGCCTTGTCGGCCGGGCTGGACGATCGCATCAGCCGGGCGTAGTAATAGGTATTGGCGATCGCCACCGCACATTCCCCAGCGGACACGGCGCGGATCTGGTCGGTATCGCCGCCCTTGGGGTCGCGCGCCAGATTGGCGGTGACGCCCTTGAGCCAGGCCTCGGCCTTGTCGGCACCCAGGTGCTCGACCACCGAGCCGAACAGGCTCAGGTTGTACGGGTGCGAGCCCGAGCGGCTGCAGATCATGCCCTTCAACGCCGGGTCGGCCAGCTTCTCGTAGGCGTCGATCTGCTCGGGCTTCAGGCGCGACGGGTCGTAGACCAGCACGCGAGCCCGCGTCGAGAAGCCGAACCACTGGGAACCCTGCCCGGCGTCGGCGCCTCGGAACTGCGCCGGCACGCGCTGTTCGAGCGCCGCGGACTTCACCGGCTGGAACAGGCCGTCCTGTTCGGCGCGCCACAGCCGCGCGGCATCGACGAGCAGGATCACGTCGGCCGGGCTGGCGCTGCCTTCGGCCTTCAGGCGCGCGAGGATGCCGGCGTCGTCGGCGTCGACGCGGTTGATGCGGATGCCGGTGGTTTTCGTGAAGTCGTCGTACAGGCGCTCGTCGGTCTGGTAGTGGCGCGCCGAGTACAGGTTCAGCACCTGCTGCTGGGCGTAGGCCGTGCCACCGACGAGGGTGACGGCGGTGACCGCGGCGGTGGCGAGCCAGGTGCAAAGGCGGCGCTGGCGGGGCGTGGACATGTCGATCTCCGTGTCGTGCTGGTGAGAGGGAAGACGAGGGGGAAGCAGCTTCAGGCGATCAACTGTAAACGCAAACCGTTCCTATTTGCAAGTGCATTACGCTTGATAGGCACGCGGGCGAAGTGTCGCCATCGCGAGCCCGTGCCGGCTTGACGCAGGTCATCGGCGCGCACCGTCAGCACGGCGCATGGCGCGGGCCGCTGAGCAGCAACGGATTAGCAACGGATCTGGGATTCGACGACACTAAAACACCTTCGGCGTGGCTCGAATCCGGGCGACCGGTTTCCACAATATCGTTTAATATTCGACCGTGACAATTCGTCCGGAGACCACGATGCCCACGCTGCAAGAACTCCTGAGCCAGAAGGCGGAACTCGAAAAGCAGATTCTCGAAACCCAGCGCGCGGAACGCGCGGAGGCGGTCGCGAAGATCAAGTCGCTGATGGCCGAATACGGTTTGACGCTGGCCGATCTGTCGTCGCGCGCGGCGCCGGCGTCGAAGTCGGCCGCCGGCGGGCGCAAGGCGCCGGTCAAATACCGCAACGCCGCCACCGGCGACACCTGGAGCGGCCGCGGTCTGCAACCGAAATGGCTGCGCGCCGAACTCGAAACCGGTCGCCGGTTATCCGATTTCGCCGTCTGACCGATTACGCCGCCCAGGCGCGATCGAGGAATGGCCGCCCGCGGGCGGCCATTTTCATTGCGGCCCAACGCCGGGCGCGGCGCCTCGCCGAAGGCCGCCGCGCGCCCACAATCGGGGCGTGCGCTGGCCCCCGGCCGGCCCACGCCCGCGAGGAGCCCCACGATGACGGACGTCGAGAAGATCTGGCTGCAGCAGTACCCCGAAGGCGTCCCC